>NZ_JEMA01000183.1 GCF_001589285.1 Sorangium cellulosum
GAGGAAGGCGAAGGCGCCGACCGCGGCGACCAGCGACACGCCGGCGCCCAGCGCGACGGCGAGCCCGACGTGCCGCTTGCGCGTCGCCACCGTCCCGCTCCACGTCGGCGAGGTGCTCGCCAGGGTCGGGGAGGTCGCCACGCCGCCCGCCGCTGGCGCCGGCCGCGGGGGCCCCGAGCTCCGCGCGATCCCGCTGATCCGCTCGACCGAGACCTGCGCCCGCCCGCTCGCGAACGGCGCGAGCGCCGCGGCCAGCTCCCCGACGTCGCGGAAGCGCCGCTCCGGCGTCTTCTCCAGGCACCGCAGGATCACGGCCTCGAGCCCCGGGAGCACGTCGGCGCGGAGCGCCGCGAGCGGGCGGGGGACGCCCTGCATGATCGCCACGCAGAGCTGCGGCATGGTCGCGCCGTCGAACGGCGGCTCGCCGGCGAGCAGCTCGAACAGGATGACCCCGAGCGACCAGATGTCGGTGCGCGCGTCGACGTCGCGGGACGACTTGAGCTGCTCCGGCGACATGTAGAGCGGCGAGCCCATCACCGCCGTCGTGTCGGTGATCCGCGGGTCGGAGCCGCTCGGCGCCACCTTCGAGATCCCGAAGTCGAGCACCTTCACGCACGGCGAGCCGTCCGCGCGCCGCGTGAGGAACAGGTTCGCCGGCTTGAGGTCGCGGTGGACGATGCCCGCGGCGTGCGCCTCGGCGAGCGCCTCGCAGGCCTGGAGCACGTACTCCACCGCGGCCTGCGGGGGCATCCGCCCGCCGGCGCGCAGCGCGTCGGCGAGGTCGCTGCCCGACAGGTACTCCATCACCATGTACGGCGTTCCCGACTCGAGCGTCCCGACGTCGGTCACGCGCGCCACGTGCTCGCTCTTGACCTTCACCGCGGCGCGCGCCTCGCGCACGAAGCGCTCGGCCAGCGTGCGCGAGCGCGCCGCCGCCGGCAGCAGCATCTTGATCGCGACCCGCTCCTCGAGCTGGAGGTGGGTCGCCGCGACGACGACGCCCATCCCGCCGGCGCCGATCACCCGCTCGACGCGGTATTTCCCCGCGATCACCTGCCCCTCTCGAACCAGCCCGTCGGCTTCGTCGTGTGTCGGCTCGGTGCTCGTCATCGAACGGTCCCTTCGGGGCGCCGGATCGAGGCGCGCGTGGACGCGCGATCTTCATGGAAAACCCGGCGCAAAGCCAGCCCACGATAGCCGCCGGACGGACGGCAATCAATCGCGCGGCTGCGCTCCGTCGCGCCGCGCGCGCCCCGCCCCGCCGCGCGCCCGGCCCCCGGGCCTCCCGGCCGCCCCGGGGCGCTTCCCCCGCGCGTGAATCCGGGAGATCATCGCGCGCGTCATGGAGCACGGCCCCCCCGGCAGCGCCAGCGAGCGGCGCGAGCGGATCCTCGAGGCGACGGAGCGGCTCCTGCGCCGGTACGGGCCGGCCAAGACGACCGTCGCCGACATCGCGCGCGAGGCCGAGATCGCGGTCGGCGCCGTCTACCTGGAGTTCGCCTCGAAGGACGCCATCGTCGAGGAGCTCTCCCAGGGGCAGCACCGCGCCGTCATGGCCGCCATGCGCGCCGCGGCCGCCGAGGACCTGCCCTTCTGCGACCGGCTGCGCGCGGTGTTCGACGCCCGCGCGCGCGCCTTCCTGGAGCTCGCCGGCTCCGGCGCGCACGCGTGCGATCTCGTGCACTGCCAGAGCCGCGCCGTGAAGGCGGCCCACGCCCGCTTCCTCGACGAGGAGCGCGCGCTCCTGCGCGATCTCATCGAGCGCGGCGCCCGCGCGGGCGAGCTCGACGCCGCCGACCCCGAGCTCGCCGCGCGCGCGCTCCTCACGGCCTACGCGAGCTTCTCTCCTCCCTGGCTGTTCCAGAGCTCCCGCGAGGAGGTCGAGGCGGCGCTGTCCGCGGTCCACCGGATCGTCCTCTATGGCCTCGCCGGCCGCGATCCAGCGCGCAAGCCGGCGCGCTGACCCCCTCCGCCGGCGCGACCCCGCCTGCGCGGCCGGCCCGCCTGTCGCGGCGCCCCGCGCGCTGCGTCCGACACCCCCTCTCGCCGCCAGCGGCCGACCGCGCCGGCGGGGCGCTCTGACGAGCTGCGTTGAGCGCCGACACGCCCCGATCTCGCCTCCTGTCCTGGCCATCAACCGCGCATGGCCCGCGCGCGGAGAGGCGTGTCGCGCGCGATCCTCTCGTTGGACGATCTCGCGCTCACAGGCGCAGAGCTGCCCGGACTCCGGACAAATTCTGTGACACGGACGGATCGCTCGCCTACGATGCGTCGCCTTGCCGGGGGCCACTCCGCGCCTGGCCAGAACGGAGCAGAGCCTTGCAACCAGCGGTGGGCTATCGCAGCGAAGAGGTGCTGCAAACGACGAATGATCGCTGGCGCATCGTGCGCGCCGTGCGCGAGAGCGACGCGCGGCGCGTGCTGCTCAAGGCTCACCTCGACTCACCTCGTCACGCGACGGCTCCGGCCGCGGGCGCGCTGCTCAACGAGCTCGAGATCACCCGCTCTCTCGACACAGCGCGGGTGCTGAGCCCCACGCTGATGGAGCGCTGTGGCGAGGCGCCGGTCCTCGTCTTCGAGGACGAGGGCCTCGTGCCCCTCGACGGGCTCCTCGCGCGCTCGCCGCTCCCGATCGACCAGCGCCTCGCGTGGGCCGCGGGCATGGCCGACGCGCTCGCCGAGGTGCACCGCCGCGGCGTCATTCACAAGCACATCCAGCCGCAGAGCTTCTTCGTCGACCCGCCGTCCGGCGCCGTCCGGCTGACCCATTTCATGTTCTCGACGCGGCTCCGGCAGGAGCACCCGCAGGCGCAGAGCACGGTCGAGGAGGGCAGATTGCCCTACATGTCTCCGGAGCAGACAGGCCGGATGAACCGCGCCCTCGACTGGCGCACAGACCTCTACTCGCTCGGGGTCGTGCTCTACGTGATGCTCGCGGGGCGACCGCCGTTCGACGCCTCGGGGCCGCTCGAGTGGATGCACTCCCACCTCGCCCGACCCCCGGCGCCCCTGCCGGAGGACTCCGTGCCTCCCGCCCTGTCCGCCATCGTCATGAAGCTCCTCGCGAAGGACGCGGAGGAGCGCTACCAGAGCGCAGAAGGTCTGTCGAAAGACCTCCTCGTGTGTCGACGAGCCCTCCTCGAGACAGGGCGAATCGACCCGTTTCCGCTCGGCGAGCACGACGTCTCCGGGCAGTTCCGCATCCCGCACCGCCTCTACGGGCGCGAAGGGGAGGCGCATCAGTACCTGTCGATCTTCGAGCGCGTGCTCGCCGGCAGCCGCGAGACGATCATGATCACGGGGTATTCCGGGATCGGCAAGACCTCGCTCGTGCACGAGATCTACAAGCCGCTCACCCGGGAGCACGGCCACTTCACCTCGGGCAAGTTCGACCGGCTCCACCGCGGGATCCCGTACTCCGCCGTGATCCAGGCGCTCCGCGGCCTGCTCCAGCGCGTGCTGGCGGAGAGCGCGGAGCGCGTCGAGGAGGCGCGGCGCTCGCTGCAGAAGCAGCTCGGCAGCAACGCCTCGCTCCTCGTCGACGTGCTGCCCGAGATCGTGATCGTGCTCGGCGCGGGCAACCTCCCGCCCGCGCCGCCCGAGCTCGGCCCGGCCGAGGCGCAGCACCGCCTCCTGCTCGCCTTCCGCGGCGTCCTCCGGGCGTTCTGCGGCCGCGAGCGGCCGCTCGTCCTCTTCCTCGACGACCTGCAGTGGGCCGACGCGGGCACGCTCTGGCTCATCGAAGGGCTCCTCGCGGGCGACGATCTCGGGCCCTTCCTCCTCGTCGGCGCCTACCGCGACAACGAGGTGGACGAGAGCCACCCCCTGCGCGTGACGCTGCGGTCGGCGCAGGCGAGCGCCGTGAAGGTGAACACGATCCAGCTCTTCCCGCTCGCGTTCGCGTCGCTGATCCGGCTGGTGGCCGACACCCTGCGGCAGGACCCGTACGCGGTGGAGCCGCTCGCGCGGCTCGTCATGCACAAGACCGAGGGGAACCCGTTCTTCGCGCGGCAGTTCCTCCAGGCGCTCGACGCCGACGGGCTCGTCTACTTCTCCCCGGAGGAGCGCCGCTTCCGCTGGGACCTCGACCGGATCGAGGCGCGCGGGTTCACCGAGAACGTCGTCGAGCTGATGAGCGGCCGCGTGCGCGGCCTCGACGCCCCGACTGTCGAGCTCCTGACGCTGGCCGCGTGCATCGGGAACACCTTCGATCTGGAGACGCTCGCGGTCATCGCCGGCCTCGACAGGCTCGAGGCCGCGCGCCGCCTCGAGCCGGCCATCCGCAACGAGTACGTCCTCGCGAGCGCGGGCGAGCTCGCGGGCGCGCCCGGCGAGGCGGCCGCGGCGACCCGCTTCCGCTTCCTCCACGACCGCGTGCAGCAGGCGGTCTACGGCCTCATCGACGGGCCCGAGCGCGAGGCGGTCCACCTCCGCATCGGCCGCCGGCTCCTCGCGGGCGCGACGCCGGAGGAGCGCGCCGAGCGCGTCTTCGAGATCGTCGAGCAGCTCGATCAGGGGCTCGGCCTCGTGCGCGACGGCGACGAGCGGCTCGCGATCGCCGAGCTCAACCTGGAGGCGGCCGTCCGGGCGAAGCAAGCCACCGCCTACGCCGCGGCCCGGCGCTACCTCGAGGCGGGCCGCCGCCTGCTCCCGGCCGGCGCGTTCGCGTCGCGCTACGCGCTCGCGTTCGCCCTGCTCCGGCAGCTCGCCGAGGTGGAGTACCTGCTCGGCGCGATGGACGCCGCCGAGGCGCTCGTCACCGAGGCGCTCGGCCACGCGAGGACGCCTGTCGAGAAGGCCGACCTCCTGAAGCTCCGGATGGTGCAGTACACGATGCGCGGGCGCTTCACCGACACGGTGGAGGCCGGGCGCGAGGCGCTCGCGCTGATCGGCGTCGCGCTGCCTTCCCGCGCGGGCGAGGCGGAGCTCGCGGCGCTCGTCGAGGCCGAGGCCGCGCGCGTGCAGCAGCTCCTCGCGGGGCGGGCGCCCGCCTCGCTGATCGACGCGCCGGAGATCGCCGACGAGGGCCAGCGGCTCGCCGTCGGCGTGCTCAACGAGCTGATGGCGCCGCTCTACATGCTCAAGCTCGAGGCGCTGAACTTCTTCGCGTGCTGCAGCATCGTGCGGATCTCGCTCGAGCACGGCCTCACCCCCGAGGCGTCGTACGGCTTCGCGATGTACGGCGGCCTGATCGGCCACTTCCACGGCGACTACCGCCAGGGCTACGCCTTCGGGCGGCTGGCCGCCGACATCGGCCTCCGGTTCCGCATGCAGGGCGATTTCTGCCGCGCCTGTTACATCCTCGGCAACAACATCCAGTCGTGGGTGCGGCCGCTCTCCGAGACGGACGCGCTGTTCCGGGACGGCTACCGCGCCGGCCTCGACGCGGGCGACCTCCAGTTCGCGGGCTACTTCCTCATCTACCTGCTCCTCAACCCGCTCTTTCGCGGCGAGAGCGCGCGCGGGCTGCTCGACGAGCTGCCCGGCTCGCTCCGCTTCGCCAGGCGGACCCGGCACACAGTCGCCACGCACAGCCTCCTCGGCCTCCTGCTCGCGCTGCGGGACCTCACCGGCGACGGCGCGGCGGTGCCCGAGGCGGCGCTGACGGAGGAGCAGTTCCTGAAGGACTGCGAGGCGCACCAGACGCGCTACGCGCTCTGCCACTACCAGATCCTCAAGGCGATGTGCCTCACCCTCCACGGCCTCCCCGCGGACGCGCTGCGGGTCGCCGACGAGGCGGAGGAGAACCTCGGCTTCCTCGCCGGGAAGTTCCAGACCGCCGCGCTCCGGTTCTACCGCGCGCTCGCGATCGCCGCGATCCTGCCCGGCGCGGACGAGGGCGAGCGGGCGCGGCTGCGGGCCGATCTCGACGCGTGCCGCGAGCGGCTGCGCGGCTGGACCGAGGGCTGCCCCGAGAACTTCTCGCACAAGCACCAGCTCGTCGAGGCCGAGGCGGCGCGCCTCGACGGGCGGCTCGACGACGCGGCCAGGGCCTACGAGGAGGCGATCGCGCTCGCGCGCCAGCACGCCTTCCCCAACATCGAGGCCATCGCGTGCGAGCTCGCCGGCCGCTTCTGGATGTCGCGCGGCAGGACGCGGGTCGCGCTCGATTTCCTCACGGACGCTGTCCAGGCCTACAGCCGCTGGGGCGTGGATCGCAAGATCGCGCGCCTCACCGAGGAGTTCCCGCTCATCAGGCCGGGGCGCGACCGGCCCGCGCCCGGGGTCGTGCGGGCGGACGCCTTCGACGTGGAGACGCTGCTCAAGGCGGCGCGCGTCCTCTCCCAGGAGCTCGTCGTCGAGCGGCTGCTCGGCAGCATGGTGCAGGTGCTCGTCGAGAACGCCGGCGCCGAGCGCGGGACGCTGCTCCTCGTCCGCGGCGACGGCCTCGTGCTCGTCGCGCAGGGCGCGGCGCACCCGCCCGAGCCGCGCGCGCTGCCCTCGATCCCGCTCGGGGACGAGAGCGACGAGGTCTGCGCCTCCGTGGTGCGGCTCGCCGTGCGCACGTGCCAGAGCGTGATCTACGCGGACGCCTCCCGCGATCCTGCCCTGCGGGACGACCCCTACGTGAGCTCCCGCAAGGTCCGGTCGATGCTCTGCGCGCCGCTCATGCTCCAGGGGCAGGTGCTCGGCGCCATCTACCTCGAGAACAACCTGTTCGAGGGGCTCTTCGGGCCCGAGCGCCTCGAGATCCTGCGCCTGCTCGCCGCGCAGGCGGCGGTCTCGTTCAACAACGCGCTCGTCTACGAGGACCTCGAGCGCATGGTGGAGGAGCGCACGCACGAGCTCCGGAGCACGCAGCAGAAGCTCGTCGACGCCGCGCGCAGGGCGGGGATGGCCGAGGTCGCGGACAGCGCCATGCACAACGTGGGCAACGCGCTGAACAGCGTCATGGTGCTGCGGATGCAGCTCTCGGAGCGGGTCGCGGGCTCGCGCGTCTCGCGGCTCGCCCAGGTCGCGCAGCTCCTCGAGGCGCACCGGGGCGATCTCGGGGCGTTCCTTACGAGCGACCCGCGGGGCCAACGGCTGATCGAGTACATCGACGAGCTCGCGCGGCACCTCGCCGCCGAGCAGGAGACAGCGGCCTCCGAGCTCCTGGAGCTCGGCGAGTGCGTGAGCCGCATCCGCGACATCGTCTCCGACCAGCTCCGGAACGCCGGGATGAGGGTCATCGTCGAGCCGGTCTCGGTCTCCTCCGTGATCGAGGACGCCCTGCGCGTCGGGCTGAACCGCGCCGAGCGCGCGCACCACGGCATCGAGGTGGTCTGCGAGCTCTCGGACGAGGCGCGGGTCGAGACGGACAGGCACCGGCTGCTCCAGATCGTCACCAACCTCATCACCAACGCGCGGCGCGCTGTGTGCCACGCTGTGGGCCGGGAACGCCGCGTCGTCGTCCGGTGCGCGCCGCTCGAGGCCGGCGGCTGCTCCGTGGAGATCGAGGACACCGGCGTGGGCATCGCCTCGGAGCACCTGGCGCGGCTGTTCCAGCAGGGGTTCACGACGTGGCCCGAGGGCACGGGGCTCGGGCTTCACTCGAGCGTGCTGGAGGCCCGCGTCCTCGGCGCGGCGCTCCGGGCGGAGAGCAAGGGCCCGGGCCAGGGCGCGAAGTTCACGCTCGAGCTCCCGGCCGCGGCGCCCCGCAGCGGGAGGATCCGCCGCGAGGCGGTCGACTGAGGGCGTTCCGGCCGCGGCGGCGCCGTGCTCTGCCGTGCGTGGCAGGCCTGGCCCGCTCGGAGGGTGGGACCGGCGCTGGCCGAGGGTGAGATGAGCAAAGCGAGCGCGCTCCACAAGGCGAGGATCCTGGTCGTCGACGACAACGCCTCGATCCACGGTGATTTCCGGAGGATCCTGAGGGCGGCTCCCGCCAGGTCCTCGCTCGATGAGCACGAGGCCGAGCTCTTCGGCGACATCGACGCGCCGACGACCGCCCCGGCGGTGGAGCTCGACGTGGAGCTCACGCTGGCGCACCAGGGCGAGGAGGGGATCGAGCTCGTGCGGCAGGCGCGCGCGCGCGGGGAGCCGTACGCCGTGGCGTTCGTCGACTTCCGGATGCCTCCCGGGATCGACGGGGTGGAGACGATCCACCGGATCTTCGCCGAGGATCCCGACGTTCAGGCCGTGTTCTGCACCGCGTACACCGACATGTCGTGGAAGGAGATCGCGAACCGGCTCTCGCACGTGGACCGGTACCTGATCCTCAAGAAGCCGTTCGAGCCGATGGAGGTGCGTCAGATGGCGGCGGCGCTGAGCGCGAAGTGGCGGCACGAGCGGGAGCGCGCGAGGGCGCACGCCGCGCTGCTCGAGCGCGAGGCGCACCTCCGGGCGCTCCTCGACGCCTTGCCGCAGGAGCTCGTGCGGGTCGATCGGCACGGGCGGTGCCACCCGGTCCGGCCCCCGCAGGGCACCGCCGCCGGCGCGTTCCCGTCGTCGATCGAGGAGATCGTGCCGCCGGGCGAGGTGGCGCGGGCGCTCGATCTGGTGCGGCGCTCGCTCGACCAGGGGGCGTCGCAGCGGATGGAGTTCTCCGTGGACGGCGCCGAGGGGCGCCGGCACGTCGACGTGCGCATCACGGCGCTGGGCGGCGAGCGTCTCGAGGCGATCGTCTCGCTGACGGACATCACGGAGCTCCGGCAGCGTCAGGAGGAGGAGGGCCTGCTGCGGGAGCGGTAGATCGCGCTGCAGGTAGCCCTGCATCCCGGAGGTTCCGGCTCCGTGATGGAGAAGAATTGGAACACAGAGGGCACAGAGGGCACAGAGGAAAGAAATTTTATCTCTCTTCTCTCCCTCTGTGCCCTCTGTGCCTCTGTGGTTTTTTATCTCTGTGGTTCGTTATCTCATGAACCAGGCAGGCAGCTCAGGTGCAGGCGCCTTCCACGCACGCGCTGCCGCTCGGGCAGTCGCAGTCCACCTCGCAGGAGATGGCCGGCTCGGGCGGCGGCTCGCAATACCCGCCCTCGCACGACTCGCCCTCTGCGCAGTCGCACGAGGCCGCGCAGGGCGCCTTGCAGGCCCCCGCGACGCACTCGCTGCCGCTCGGGCAGTCGCAGTCCGCCTCGCACGCGGCCGTCTCCCCCCCCGCGCCGGCGCTGCTGTTGCCGCCGTCGCCTTCATCGCCCCGGTCCGGGCGCCCGATGCCGGGCGCGTCGGGCGCGTCGGGCGCGTCGGGCGCGTCGGGCGCGTCGGGCGCGTCGGGCGCATCAGGCGCATCGGGCGCGTCGCCCCAGAAACACTCCTCGTCGTCGTCCCAGTCGCAGTCTCGGTCGGTCTCGATGTAGCAACCGAGCATCGTCGTCGAGAAGAAGGACAAAGAGAGGCCGAGGCCCCACTCGAAGGCCGTGCGCATATTCATGTTCATCGCTCCTGATCCGGGAGATGGACTCATGACAGAGGCGCCGACCGTCACCGCGGCGCCCTCTGCCCACCCGACGCTGCGTGCCCGGCGCCCGGCCGTCCGTTCAATCGCCCGCGCGCCTCCGCACGATTCTGACGGCCGCCCACCCCGCCCCCCGGGCCCTCCCCCCCGGGCCGGGACGGGGTCGACCCCCGCCTGTCGGTCTCGTCCGATTTCGCCCCCCGTCGTTGAACGTTCCCGACCCGCCCGGGCACGAATCGGACGCGCAGCCATGAACTACCCTCTCCATGCCGGGCACGAAGCGTCGTGCCTCCCGTCGCCCTGGGCCCTCCGGCGCTCGTTCATCGCAAACGGGCCGCGCCGCGGGGCGCGTTCGGATGTAACCATGGTGACGCAGGAATGGACCGAGAGGGGACTGAGCAGGCCGCGGGCTTCCCGCGGGGCGAGCCGGAGGGCGCCGTCGACCCGCCGCGCGCGCCGCACGTCGAGGCGCGGAGGGGGCCGATGAGGACCATCGCGCTCATCGTGCCGTTCCTCTTCTCCCGCGGCGCCGAGCGCGCGCAGGACCCGGAGGAGGCCCTCGTCGAGCGGCTCCGGCGCGGGGAGGCCGCGGCGATCGGCGAGGCGTACGACAGGCACTACGAGGCGGTGCGCGGGTTCGCCCGGCGCCTCACCGGCGACGACGCAGCCGCCGAGGACCTGGCGCACGACGTCTTCGTCAGCCTGCCGCAGGCCGCGCAGCGGTTCCGCGGCGGCTCGTCGCTGAAGACCTTCCTCATCGCGATCGCTGTCAACCACGCCCGCCACCACCTCCGCGCCGCCGCGCGCCGCCGCGCGGCCATGGAGCGCCTCGCCCTCGAGCCGGACGACGACAAGCCGGACAACCCCGAGCGGGCGGCCGGCCGCGCCGACCTCGCCCAGGCCCTGAACCGCGCCCTCGACGCGCTCCCGGACGCGCAGCGCGCGACGTTCGTTCTCTGCGAGGTCGAGGACCGGAGCGCGCGCGAGGTGTCCGAGATCCTCGGCGTGCCCGAGGCGACGGTGCGCACGCGGCTGTTCCACGCCAAACAGAAGCTCCGCACGCTGCTGGAAGGGAGGACCCCATGAAGGACGACGTGCTCCGCGAGGCCGCGCGCGCGCTGCGCGAGGAGGCAGACGCGTCCCGCGCCCGTCGCGACGAGACGCGCGCCCGCGTGATGCGGAGCCTGAAGGCGCAGCGCGCCCGCCGGCTCACCACGGTCCGCCTCGCGGTCCCGCTCGCCGCCGTGCTCGTCGGCTCGGCCGCCTGGGCCTCGGCCGCGCGCTGGTTCCCGGACGCGTGGAACGACATCGCCTCCCAGCTCGGCCTGAGCGTGGCCGATCCGCCCGACACGCCG
>NZ_JEMA01000184.1 GCF_001589285.1 Sorangium cellulosum
CCCGAGCGGTGCTGGCCGTTCGCGGGGTCGCGGGCGGCTGGTTCGCCCTGCCGCCGGCTGGCGCGGCGTGAGGCCTCCGGTGTGACGCACGTTGCGCCGCCGCTGCGTTCTGGGTTTCAGCCCTGCGCCGTAGGCCACACAACGACGCTGCCGACGTCGACCTCGGGCGGCTGCTCGATCGCGAAGGCAATGGCGCGGGCGATCGCGTCCGCGGGGATCGCGATGGCATCGGCGGTCGACCGGATCGCGCTCCGCGTTGCCTCGTCGGTGATCGTGTCCGTGAAGTCCGTCGCGATCATGCCGGGGGAGATCTCGGTGACGCGCAGGTTCGGCCCGGACTCCTGGCGCAGCGCCTCGGTGATCGTGCGGACCGCGTTCTTGGTGGCGCCGTAGACGCCCATGGTGGGCACGACCTTGAGGCCCGCGACGGAGATGACATTGACGATGTGGCCGCTCTTCTGCCGACCGAAGACGGGCAGCGCGGCGGCAATGCCGTAAAGAACGCCCTTGAGGTTCACGTCGATCATGGCGTCCCAATCATCGACGTGCAGCGCGTCGAAGCGCGAGATCGGGGCGATGCCAGCGTTGTTGACGAGGACGTCGAGCCGTCCAAACCGGTCGCAGGCGAAGTCCACCAGCGCCTGAAGGTCTGCTCGCCTTGTGACGTCGGTGATTCGATGAACCGCACGCCCCCCGGCCGCCTCGATCTCTCCCGCGACCGCCGCGATCTCCGCTTCGCGTCGGGCGCCGATGACGATCCGCGCGCCGCGCGAGGCCAGAAGAATCGCTGTGGCCCGGCCGATCCCTCTGCCGCCGCCCGTGATCGCGACGACCTTGCCCTCGATGGTCATGGGATGCCTCCTGGTTGTGTTCGAACAAGGCTAGTCGGGCGAGGCCGGTCGTTCCATGATTGTTCGGCCATGATTTTGTCGCGATCGTCCAGAGGGACGCTGGATCCCCTTTCCGATGTGCTGTCGGCCCTGGGCGTGCGCAGCGTCAGGTCCACGCGGTTCGAGGCGTCGGGCGACTGGGCGCTCGCCTTTCCCGGCAAGGCGAGGCTGAAGTTCGTCGCCCTCCTGCGCGGGCGGTGCTGGATGCTCCTGCCCGACCACCCGCCGGAGGCGCTGACAGAGGGCGACGTGTTCCTGATCGGCGATACTCCCTATACGGTGGCGAGCGACCCTGCGATCGCGCCGGTGGACGGCGCGCCGTTCTACGCGCAGCCGGGCCATGACGTCTTGCGCCTGGGCGACGGCCTCCAGACAGGCCTTCTGGGCGGGAGCGTCGACTTCGCCGAGGGCGATGCGGCCTTCCTCCTGGAGGCGCTGCCCGCGTCCCTCCGGGTCGATCGGGGCTCGCCCGGGGCGGGAGCCGTCGCGCGGACGTTGGCGTGCCTGGACGCGGAGGTGGGCGAGGACCGGCCGGGGGCCCCGCTCATCACCGACCGCCTGGCGGAAATCCTCCTGGTCGAGGCGATCCGCGCCTATATCGCGGTGGGGGCCGAGGATCGCGTCGGCTGGATCGGCGCCCTGGCAGACCGGCAGGTCGGCGCGGCGCTCCGGCTCATGCATGGCGAGGTGGCCGAGCCCTGGACGGTGGCCAGGCTGGCGGCGCGCGTCGGCATGTCGCGCTCCGCCTTCTCGGCCCGCTTCGTGGCGCGCGTTGGCCGGCCGCCGCTCGATTATCTCACGCAGTGGCGCATGGTGCTGGCGCGACGATTGCTAAGTGTACGTAAGGGGCGGGACCCCATCGCGAGCGTGGCGGCCGAGGTCGGCTACAGCTCGCAGAGCGCCTTCGCCCATGCGTTCAAGCGCACGTTCGGAGTTCCGCCGCGGAGCGTTGCTTGAGGGGCGCGCTGCTACATGCGAGCACACAACCGGAGAGGTCGGCGGTGCTCTGGGCGTGCGACACGAGGGACCGCGTCGCGTGCGAGCCGCCAGCCCAGGGGAACGCCACGTCGATGTCTGTCTGCTCGGGGTAATTGAAGGTCACGGTCTTCACGCCCCGACCGGGCCGGCCCCGATCCAGATAAGATCCGACCGAGGAGGTTCTTCATGCGCACGCATCGACCTGTCTTGCTCGCGACGTTCCTGTCGGCCGTCGCCGTCGCGATGTTCGCCGTGCCCGGATGCGGTGACGACGAGCCACCGGCGAGCAGCGGAGGCCCGGAGCCGACAGGCAGCGATTTCATCCCCATGTATGCGAAGGCCCTCTGCGACCGCACGTTCACCTGCTGCGACGCGGCGACCCGGGCCGCGCATGGCCTGGACGCGAGCTCCGCCGACGCGTGCGCCTCGTCGCTCGAGGCGATCCTCGTCGCCGTCACCGGCGGAGGCGAGGTGAACGGCACCTTCGTCCCGGCAAAGGCGGCGGCGTGCCTCGCCGAGGTGGACGCGGCCCCCTGCGCCGAGCTTCAGATCGTGGGCGTGCTTCTGGGGGTGGACGCCGAGTTCGCGCCCTCGTGCCTCGGCGCGTGGGACGGCTCCGTGCCCGAGGGCGGGACGTGCGGCTCGGACTGGGACTGCGGCCGGGACCGCTGCGTGCGCACCATCGACGCGAGCGGGCAGACGACGTCGGCGTGCAAGGCGAGGGCGACGGCCGGAGAGCCATGCGCGTCGGCGTTCGACTGCGACGAGGCGCTCCGGTGCGACCAGCCCTCGCCGCCCGACGCGGGGACGTGCGCGCCACGGCTCGCCGCGGGCGACGCGTGCGAGGGGAGCCTCGCATGCCAGGAGGGGCTTCGCTGCGGCGAGGACGGCGCGTGCCAGGCACGCGAGCAGGCGGGCGGGCCGTGCGCGTCGGACCTGGACTGCGCGGCCGGCACGACGTGCGACGGCGCCACGTGCGCGCCGCTCGGCGCCGCCGGCGCGCCCTGCGCCTCCGATTCGGACTGCGCGTCCTCCGCGTGCGCCGACGCGACGGGCACCTGCGCCGACGTCTGCAAGGGCAGCTGATCGGCCCGTCTCGCCTACTCTGTCGCGGGCCGGGCCGCCTTTGACGGCCTGCCGCGCTCCGGCACGAGGGTCTCACCGCGCGCCAGCATCTCCACCAGCGCAGCGATCTTCCTCGCGCGACCCGCGGGCGTCTTCATGTTGTTCGTGCGGAACGTCAGCGCGAACAGGTTCTGGCGCCCCAGCGTCTGGAACGTCTCACGCGCTCGTGGGTCCGCCTCGATCGCGGCGCGGAGGTCGTCGGGGATGCTGGCCTCGGTCGCGCTGCGGATCGGCGCGTACGCCGCATCCCAGCGACCATCGGCCCTTGCCGCGTCCACGTGCCGCTGCCCGTGGGGCGTCATGCGCCCCGCGGCGGTCAATCGGGCGATGTGGTCGCGGTTGATCTGGCTCCAGACGCTCCTCGCCTTGCGCGGCGTGAGCCGCTGCAAGAACGAGGATTCATCCAGGGCTTTTCGAATCCCGTCGATCCATCCCCAGCAGAGGGCCACGTCGAGCGCTTGCGCGTAGGTCACCGTCGCTACGCCGGAGCCCTTCTTGTAGATCCGGAGCCACAGCTCCGTCTCCCGCGCGTGGTTTGCGGCCAGCCACGCTTCGAACGTGGCCTCGTCAGGGAAGCTCTTGATCTTCTTCTTGTCGGGGACGATCGGCGCCATCCGGTCTGCCTCGCAGCGCGGCCATCCTACAGCGAACCGGCCGAGACGTCAGCGCCCGGATCGTCGAAGGCCGACCCGCCCTGGTCCCACGGCCGCCGCCGCACCGGGGTGCGCCCGAGCTCGGCGCGCTTCACCTCGCCATGGCGCCCTTCCCCCCATGGGGTTCAGGGATTGAACGTCGCGACGAAGATGTCGGAGCCGCCGGCGTGGGAGATGGGGCCGGTCCCGAAGTCGACCGCCGCGCTCGCAGCCCCTGTGAGGGCGATCACGCCGCTCGGCGAGATCGTGATGCCATGCGCGCTGGCGCCGAAGCCGAGGGCCCAGAGCTCGGCGCCGCTCGGGTCGAGCTTGGCGAGCCCGCCTCCGGCGACGACGATGTTACCAGCGGAATCGAGCGCGAGCGCGTCGCCGAAGGGGATCGCGTCGCTGAACACGTGGGCACCCGCGGCGTCCAGCTTGAGGAGCACGGGGCCGGCGGGCAGCACGCCGCCGCCGAGATCGACGGTCCCGTCCGTGATGCCGGCCACGAGGACCTCGTCAGCCTCATCGACGGCCACCGACCATGCCGCCTTCCCCGCGCCGCCAGGGGGGATCGACGGATCCGGCGCGAACGTGCGGCTCCAGAGCAAGGCGCCGGTCGGGTCGCGCTTGCTGACCGTGAGATTCCCTGCGGCGGACTCCGGTGCTGTCACGGTCAGCGCGTTGCCGGCGCTGTCGATCGCGAGATCGGCGTTGTAGAGCGGGTGGTCGTACTCGTCGGGAGGGGGCGTGATCTTGTGGTTCCAGAGGACATCGCCGCCAGGGCTCAGCTTCAACAGGTAGGCACCGTCCGTCGAGACGTTGACGAAGACCAGGTAGGTGTTGCCGAGCGCATCGACGGCGATCCGCTCGGGATAGCTCAAGATTTCGATCAGCCTTTCCGGCGGGGCGATGGGGGCTTGACTCCAGATGGAGTTGCCATCGCGGTCGAGCTTGGTCACGAAGGCTACTGTATCAAAGGCCGAGTAGGGGGGCAGGCACTGGTTCAACACCATGGCGCCGCTCGGCGAGTAGGTGCCGGCGAGCACGAGGTCGCCATTGCCGTCGACGGCCATGACGAGCGGGCGGCCGCTGGGCAGGCGCTCGCTCCAGAGCGGCGCGCCCGATGGATCGAGCTTGAGCAGGAAGTGGCTGCTGATCGGGGAGGTCAGAGGGCCCGCGCCGAAGTCGACGGTTCCCGTGAAGGTGCCGGTGACATAGTAGTTGCCTGCGGCGTCGCTCGCGATGTTCAGGCCCTCGTCGGCGCCGGTGCTGCCGAACCCGCGCGCCCACGACAGCATGGGGCAATGGGGGTCGCCGTCGCAGTTCTCGTCCTCCGGCGTGGAGCAGAGCTCCTCGGCAGGCGTCACCTCGCCCACGCAGGCGCCGAAGCCAAGGCCGTTGGGCCGGCAGGTCTGCGTCCCCGCAGCGCAGGGTCCGACGCCCCTGGTCCCGGCAGGGCCGGAGTAGCACGCGATGACCGAGCCCGGCACGCACGTCTCGGACGGGTCTCCGCCGCCGCCGCCGCCGCTGCCGCCGCTGCCTCCTCCCTCGCCGCCGTCGCCGCTCGCCGGCGGGTTGAATGTGGCAGCATAGATATCCCAGCCTTCTGTATACTCGATCGGGCCGGTCCCGAAGTCCACAGGGCCGCTCACGACGCCGGTGACGGCGACAGCGCCGTTCGGGGAGATGGCCATGTCCGCTACAAAGGCCGCGAAGTCGCGCGTCCAGAGCTCGGTGCCGCTCGGGTCGAGCATCGTGAGCCCACCCCCGCCGAGGAAGATGTTGTCCGCCGGGTCGACCGCGATGCTGCCTGTGTGGAGGACGGGCAGGGTGAACACTTCCTCGCCGTCCTGATCCAGCTTGATGAGAGCTCCCTCGGCCAACACGAGGATCTCGCCCGCCGAGTTGACCGCCACCTTGCCACGGAAGTCGTGGTCGTCCAATCTCCGGGACCAGAGCAAATCTCCGTCTGGAGAGAGCTTTGAGACGTACGTGTAGAGGACAGTGTAGTCGCCGTCGATGCCCGCTTTGTTCACTGTCACCACGTTGCCGGCGCTGTCGAGCGCGAGGTTCATGTGGAAGCTCGGGCTGCCCGGGGTGCTACGCCTCCAGAGGACATTGCCCATCGCGTCCAGCTTCACCACCGCTGTCACGTCCTCCAACCCGATGGCGAGGTACACGTCGTCGAGAGCATCGGTGGCCATCTTCGTCGCCCAGGTAGCATACGGAAAGTAGAAGCTGAATCCATCGCTCCAGATGTGATTGCCGTCGGGGTCGAGCTTGGCCATGAATTGCGCGGAACGATCGGGCGGAGCCGGCAGGGCGCACCCGCCGAAGCCGAGGTCCATGCCAATGCCAGAGAAGTCGCCCTCGTAGGTGCCGGCGATCAGGACGTTGCCGTTTCCGTCGATGGCCAGGGCATCTCCTGTCTCGGGGAAGGGGGTGCCGAAGCGCTTGCTCCAGAGCGGCGCGCCCGAGGGGTCGAGCTTGAGAAGGAAGATGTCGCTGTCGCCGGCGCTGGTCAGAGGGCCGGTGCCGAAGTCGACCGTTCCTTCGAAGGCGCCGAAGATGTAGTAATTCCCCATGGCGTCGACGGCGATTGTCGATGTGGGAAGGGTGGGCTCGATGCCGAACCCGCGCGCCCAGGCGGCAGGTTGCGGGCAATGGGGGTCGCCGTCGCAGCTCTCGTCCTGCGGCGTGGCGCAGACCTCCGCAGCAGGGGTGATCTCACCCGTGCAGGGCCCGTAGCCGAAGCCGTCGGGACGACAGGTCTGCGTCCCGGCCGTGCAGCGCCCGACGCCGTGGGTCCCCTCGGGGCCGGAGTAGCACGCGACGATGGCTCCCGGCGCGCATGTCGCCGGCGAGCCGCCGCTCCCGGTCGAGGTGCTCTCGTCGCCGCCGCCGTGGCCTGCGGAGCCGCCGCTGCCCGTGGCAGCGGAGCCGCCGCCGCCGTGGCCTGCGGAGCCGCCGCCGTGGCCTGCGGAGCCGCCGCCGCCGTGGCCTGCGGAGCCGCCGCTGCCGTCTCCTGTGGTTTCGGAGCTGGACCCGCCGCCGCCCGCGGCGCCGCCGCTGCTGCTGCTGCTGCTGCTGCCGGGCGTGCTCGGACCGCATTCGTTCGTGGGGCCGAAGGCGGCGAGGAGCAGGGCGGCGGAGGCACGCCGGTGAAGCCTGGAACGCGAACCGATGGACTCCAACGTTCTTGCCATGCCGCTCTGATGCTCGAGGCAGACGCCGCATTCATGCCGCGAGCGAGCGACGACGCGCGTCCGGGGGCGAGGGATGAGGAGACGACGCAGCCGCAGCGCCGTCTCCCGCGCGTGATTCGCGGCCACGCCACGCCTCGAACGCGACCTCGGCAAGGAGGCTCTTGATCTTCTTCTTGTCAGGAACGATGGGCGCCAACCGGTCCGCCGCGCAACGCGCCCATCCGACGCCGAGCCAGCAGACGCCAGCGCGGCGGTCGCCGAGCGCCTACCCACCCGACCCGCCGCCCCTGTCCCGCCGCGTCCGCCGCCGCACCGGAGGACAAGGTGCGATTCGCGCCGCAGATCTGCTGCCGTGTCGCCCAGCGAGAGGCGGCCCCAGGGTCGAAAGCTTCAGGGATGTTTCTTCTCGGTGTGGCGGGCGGCAGATCAGAATTGACATTCAATATGTGAGCGTTCACAGTAATGCCTCATTCTTCGGCTTTGCCCTGCGTGAGTCGTCATGAGCACCGGGACCTCCGTCGGCTGGATCGAATTCTTCACCGACTCTGTTCGTTCGGTCGTCGCGGACACCTGCGACGGCGCGGCCCGGAGCGCACAGGACGAACTTATCCGCTCTGCACGCAAATTGAGCGAGCTTCATCCGCAGCGGCAATTGCCAGTGCGGCGGCCCCTCGGGAGCCTTTAGCGCGCGGCGAGCAGCCTTGACGGACGCGGGGGGCAGCGTCGAGCAGTAGAAAGATCCGCGTTTCACTTACTTAATCAACGAGGAGAACACGATGAGATTTGGAACGAAGCATGCCTTGCTTGCGGCGGCGACGGGTATCCTCGCCGCGTCGTGCGTCATCGGCCCCGAGGAGGCGTACGACGCCGAGACCGAGGAGGGGGGGTCGCTCGAGGGCGCCATCTCGATCGATGCGAACGCGACCTACACGATCGTCAACGCGCAGAGCGGAAACTGCGTCGAGGTGGCTGGAGGCAGCACCGCCGACGGAGCGGCCTTGCAGATCGCCGGCTGCAACAATTCGACGCGGCAACAGTTCCGCGTGGAGTCGGCAGGCGGCGGCTACTACCGCATCCGCAACGTCGCCAGCAACCGTTGCATGGACGTCGCGGGCGCCTCCACCAGCGACGGCGCCCGCATCCAGCAATACTCCTGCTGGAGCGGAACGAACCAGCAGTGGTCGCTCACGGACGTCTCCGGCGGCGTGCGCCTCACGGCGCGCCACAGCGGCAAGTCCCTGGACAGCTACGGCACTGGCCTCCAGCAGTGGAGCTGGGCGAACGGCGCAAACCAGAAGTTCTCGCTCCGGGCCGTGGGGGGCGGAACGAGCAGCAGCTCCAGCAGCTCTAGCACCTCCAGCAGCTCCAGCAGCGCCAGCAGCTCCAGCAGCTCGGGCACGGGCGGCTCCGGCGGCGCGGGCGGCGGTGGCGGCGCCGGCGGCTCCGGCGGCTCCGGCGGTGGTGGCGGCGGCGCCACAGGCGCGAAGTTCGTGGGCAACATCACGACCAGCGGCGCCGTGCGCGACGGCTTCTCGAGGTACTGGAACCAGATCACGCCCGAGAACGAGGGCAAGTGGGACGCCGTCGAGCGGACCCGTGGGAACAAGAACTGGGCAGCGCTCGACCGGATCTACAACTACGCGAAGTCGAACAACGTCATCTTCAAGCAGCACGTGTTCGTCTGGGGTGCCCAGCAGCCGAGCTGGCTCGCGGGCCTCTCCGGGTCGGAGCAGCAGGCGGCCGTGAAGGACTGGATGCGGTCGTTCTGCGCGCGCTACCCGGACACGAAGTACATCGACGTGGTCAACGAGCCGCCGCCCCACACAACGCCTTCGTACAAGAACGGCATCGGCGGCGACGGCGCCAGCGGCTGGGACTGGATCGTCAACTCCTTCAAGTGGGCGCGCGAGTACTGCCCGAACGCGGTCCTGATCCTCAACGACTACAACAACATCGAGTACGAGAACGATCACCAGAACTTCATGAGGATCGCGCGGGCGGTGATCAACGCAGGTGCCCCGGTCGACGCCCTCGGCGCGCAGGCCCACGACGCCTACAAGATCAACACCAACACAGTGAAGGGGTACATCGACAAGCTCGCCTCGCTGGGCAAGCCCGTCTACATCACCGAGTACGACATCGGCATCGCGGACGACAACCAGCAGAAGCGGGTGATGGAGGAGCAGTTCCAGATGTTCTGGAACCACCCGGCCGTCCCCGGCATCACCCTCTGGGGCTACATCGTCGGCGCCACGTGGCGGGACAACACGGGTATCCAGCACTCGAACGGGACCATGCGGCCGGCCATGAGCTGGCTCATGAACTTCCTCGGCCGGTAACGGTCGGGCGGAGCGGCCGCTGCACAGCGCAGCGCGCCGAGCGCTCGAGGTAACGACGCGGCAGAGGGCGCAGAGCGCATCGACGACCGATGCCCCTGCGCCCTCGTCGCGTACATGCGCCAGGGGCGCGTCCAGGCCACACACCCACAGCGGCAGCCGCCGAGGGCGCCTCACCGCCGCTGCCCCCGGCGCCGCCACCCGCCCGTCATCTGCCGATCAGGGCCTCCCGGGGAAGCCGGAAACCCTACATGCCCATCGGGCCCGGCTCGTGGCGGACGAGGACCTCGCCGCCGACAGGCGGGAGGGGGAGGGCGCGGAGGCCGCCGTCCTTCCAGTGCAGGAAGGCGAGAGACGGGTCTTCGAGGTCGCGATCGAAGGTGACGGCGAAGCGGGTCGGCTGACCCGCGTCGTCGGCGAGGACGCGGACCGACCAGGCGCCGAGCGGGACGACGTCGCCCGCGCGGAGGGGGTGGCGCCTGGCGCGGACGACGCTCTCGAAGGCGCCGTCGAGGAGGCGGCCCTCGACCGTGATGTCGAGGGTGCGGGCGTCGACGCGGCGGACGCGGTGGTCGTGGCCCGCCATGCTGAGGAGATCGACGGTCGCGGGCGGGGGGTCGAACGCTATCTGGAGCCCGGAACCGAGGTACATGCCGACGAGCGGATCCGAGAGCCCGATGCCGAGGACGCGCATGCCCTCGCGTCGCGGGATCTCGGCGCGGGCGAGGACGTCGAGCGCGGTCCTCGAGGTGAGCGTGAGGTGGAGGACGCCGAAGAGGAAGACCGGCGCGGCGAGCACGACGTGGAGGAGGCCGAAGAGGACGACGCCGGCGCGCGCGGGGGCCGCGGCGAGGGCGCGCTCGTCCGGGGCGCGGCCGGCGTGGAGGAGGACCGTGGCGAGCGCGGCCACGATGCCGAGGTTGGGGAGGAAGAGCACGCGATCGCCGGGGATGCCCGCGGCGCCGGGGAGGAGCGCGAGCGCGGCGCCCACCAGCAGCCAGCGGAGGGTGCGCGCGTGCTCGGGCGCGATGCGCCGCAGCGCGCGGCGGAGGAGCAAGGAGAAGGCGAGGAGCGCGAGCACGCCCAGGGTCGCGAGGACGCGCGCCGCGCGGGGGTCGATGGCCGAGACCTCCGAGGGGACGCCGAGCAGCGCGGCCTCGGCGAAGACGGCGAGGCGCACGGGGAGCGCGGGCAGGAAGGTCGACGCCTCGGCGATGGGGTCGAGGTAGCCGCCGGAGCCGTAGGCGCCGAAGTGGAGCGCCTTGTAGGTGATCGCGTAGACGAGCGCGAGCGCGACCCAGGGGGCGAAGGCGCGGGCGCGGCGGGCAAGCGGCTCGTCGCGGCCGACGAGCTCGTAGGCGAAGACGTAGGCGAGGACGCCGAGCGCGGCCTCGCCGGCGAGGAGCGCGATCGCGGCGCAGGCGAGGGCGCCGACAGCGGCGCGGCGGTCGCCGCGCTCGCGGGCGCGGAGGTGCAGGGCGATCGCGCTGAAGCCGAGCGCGCCGACGATGGCGACGTGGCGCGACGAGGGCCAGCCGGCGGCCATCCAGTGGGCGGGGGAGATCGCGAACATCAGGGCCGCGGCGGCGGCCGTTCGCTCGGGGAGGAGGCGCCGGAAGAGGAGCGCCGCGGCGAGCACGGCGGCCGCGTACCAGGCCATCGAGTGCACGTGGTAGAGCAGCGGGTCGCGGCCGGCGAGCGCGTGGTCGAGCGCGAGCAGGCCGCTCGAGAGCGGGCGGAAGAACGAGAGGCGGAGCTCGGGCAGGGTCCACCAGGGGAAGGTGCCGCCGCCGAAGAGCTGGGCGCGCTGCTCCGCCGAGCCGTTCGCGAAGGTGTAGAGATGAAAGGGGCCCGGCACCGGCGAGGGCATCGTGCCCTCGAGGCGGAGGACCATCATCTGGTCGTCCGTGTAGAGCTGGGCGAAGAGGGAGGGGAGCGGGAGGAGGAGCGCGAGCGCCAACGCGATCCAGAGGGCGCGCGGGAAGCGGAGCATGGCGCCATCATGAGGCGCGCGCGGGCGAGGTGAAGGAGAATCCGCTCGGGCTCACGCGCCCGCGCCGTCGCTCATTGGCTCCCACGCGCCGGCGCCCGGGGACGCCTACGCCGGGGAGGGCAAGGCGCTCGGGCCGTCCGCGTCCGCTTCGAGCTCCGCCGGCTCCAGCGGGAGCTCCACGAGGAACGTGGCGCCGGCGCCTGGCCTGCTCTCCACGCGGATGGTGCCGCCGTGCGAGGTCACGATCCAGCGGACGATGTAGAGCCCGAGACCGAGCCCGCCGAAGTTCTTGACGGACACCGCGCGCTCGAAGCGCTCGAAGATCCTGGCGTGATCGGCCTCGGCGACGCCCATCCCGTGATCCCGGACCGAGAGCAGCGCGCGCCCTTCGTGCCGGCGCACGACGACGTGAATGAGGCCACCGGCGCCGTACTTCATCGCGTTGGACAGGAGGTTGACGAGGACCTGCTCGAGGCGCGACGGATCCCAGCGCCCGACAACGGGCTCGTCCAGATCGAGCTGGACGGGACAGCGCGCGCTCGCGAGCTGCTGGCCCATCCGCTCGACGACCTCGCGCGCCAGCGCCGCCAGATCGACGGGCGCGCGCGCGAGCGTCAACCGCCCGGCGTTCAGCCGCGTCACGTCGAGCAGCTCGTCGACAAGGCGCCCGAGCCGCGCGATCTGGCGACCGATGACCTGGAGCGACGCGTCGATCCGCTCCGGGGCGACCTCCGCGCGCTGGGAGCGACCCAGCAGCCGCGAGATGAGGTGCGCCTGCATCTGCAGCGACGTCAGCGGCGTCTTGAGCTCGTGCGAGGCGACGAGGAGGAACTCGTCCCGCCGCCGGATCGCCTCCTGGGCCTCGGCGTACAGGCGGGCGATGTCGAGCGCCAGCGCCGCGCGGCGCCCCAGCTCCTCGGCCAGCCGCAGCTCGTCGGGGCCGTAACGGCGCCGAGGCGTGGTCGCCAGCAGGGTCATCACCCCGAGGCACCGGTCGCGGGCGAGGAGCGGGACCCGGAGCCAAGCGTGGATGTTGAGCTGCTCCAGGAGGCGAATGACGCGCGGATCGAGCGGGTGCACCTGCTGGGAGAGCGGCGCGGCGGCGCCCGTCGCCCCGCCGGACCCGGCCGATGGCGCCCCCGAGAGGCGCAGCGCCTCGATCAAGGCCTCCGCCTGCTCGCCGGGCACCCCTGCGACGGCTGCGCTGCCCGGCGCGCGGTCGTTCAGGGCCGCGTCGACGATGCACTGGTCGGCGAGCTCGGGCACCGCGAGCTGCGCCACGCCCTCGATGGTGGCGCCGTAGCCGAGCGTCATCAGCTTCCGGCTCGCCTCGGCCAGGAAGCGCTCGGCCCGCTCGGTCCTCTTGCGCTCGGTGATGTCGGTGGAGATGCCGCAGAGCGCGCGGGGCGTGGGCCCACCGCCGAGGGGGAATTTGAGCGACAGGAAGGTGTGCGGCCCGTCGTTCAGCGGAAGCTCCTCTTCCCACTCCATCGGCGTGCCCGCCTCGATCACCTGCCGGTCGTGGTCCCGGATCGCCTCGGCGGTCGGGGCAGGGAGGAGCTCGGCGATCGTCTTGCCGAGGATCTCCTCGACGGGCAAGCGCAGGGTGTTGCTCATGTGCCGGTTGGCGAGCAGGTGTCGGCCCTCGCTGTCCTTGACGTAGATCGCTGCCGCCGAGTTGTCGACGATGGCCTGGACCATCTGCTGGTTCGCCTTGAGCGCCTGCTCCGCTCGCCGCCGCTCCGCGTTCTCCTGCTCCAGCTCCGAGAAGAGCATCGCGTTCTCCAGCGAGATCGCCGACTGCGAGGCGAGCAGCTCGAGGACGCTGAGCCGCGCGGGCGTGAAGGCGCCGGTGACGAGGTTGTTCTCCAGGTACAGCAGCCCGATCAGCCGCGCCTGACGCACGATCGGGAGGCACAGCACCGATCTCGGGCGCTTGCGCCTGAAATACTCGTCCTCCATGAAGCGGTGCCGGGCGGCGGCGGCGTCGTCGATCAGCACGCGCTCGTGGCTCCGTCGAGCGTAGTTGAGGACGGACTGCGGCAGCGCGCCCGGAGGCGCCTCGCCCGCGTCGAGCAGCCGCACAACGCCCCCCGGCGCCTCGACCGCCGCGGTCCACAGCCGCTCACCCCGGGCCAGGACGACGCACCCCTCCTCGGCGCCCGCGTGCTCGACCGCGAGGCGAAGCAGCGTCTCGAGCAGCCGCGGTAGCTTGAGCTCGCCGGAGATGCTCTGCGCGGCCTTCACCACGGACAGGACGTCGAACTGCTCGGCGCGGACAGCGAAGGTGATGGTGGGGGCGATCGGCCTGCGCTCGACGAGGTGGGGGTAACGCTGATCGAGCTGCTCCACCTTGGCGTGGGCGCCCCACGCGAAGTAGCCGGCGCGGGCCCTCCGCAGGTAGGAGTCGGCGGGCGTGGTGACGCCGCGAGCGCGGTAGAACCCCGCCGCGAGCTCGCAGGCGATCGCCTCGTGCTGGACGAAGCCGCCCTCCCGCGCCGACGCGATGGCCTGCTCGTAGAGCGCGATGGCCTCCATCCCGTCCCCCAGGAGCCGCGCGATCTCGGCGCGGACCAGGGCGTGCTTGTGAAGGAAGTTGTCGGGGCCGCTCCTGGCCCACTCGCCGAGCTGCCGCTCGCACTCGAGCAGCGGCTCGGGGAGCTCCCCGAGCGGCGTGGGGCGCGTCTCATCGCAGAGGGCCGCGTGCGAGAGCGCGAGATAATAGAAGTTCTCGGCGGTGACCGCGTGCGGCTCGTGCCTGAAGGAGTGCTCGACCTTCACGCGGGTCGCCGCCGCGACCGCCTCGCCGGGGGAGCCGAGCACGAAGAGCGCCTGGGCCCTCGCGCTGTGATAATGGTTGAGGACGGGCCGCAGAGCCCGCTGCTCCAGCCACGCCTGGAAGGCCGGCGGATCCAGAGAGGACCCGTCCAGCGTCGAGAAGCGGACAGGCCTCCCGCGCAGCATCTGGATCATGGCGTGGCAGCTGAGGAGGGCGCAGTACCCGAACGCGTGACCGAACCCGCGCACGAAGCCGAGGCGCTCTTCGACCTCGTGGAGCACGTCTTCCAGCGGCTCGCCGCAGAGCGGCTGGAACAGCGCCGTCCAGACGCCGTTGACGCACGCCATGTTCAGGTTACCGGACTCAACCGCTGCGCTGAAGCCGGCGCGCGCGGGCGGATACGTCTCTCTGTAGTGGCGTGTCCAGAACACGACGTGATGTCCGAAGAGGGTGAAGGCCGTCGATCTCGTGGTGAGCAGGCCGCTCGTCTCCGCCAGGTCGTGGCCGAGCTTGCCGAGCCGGTACGCATCCCTGTATCGCCCGGACCTCGGGCCGAACATCCTCGCGAAGGTGGTGTACGCATGCGCTGACGTCTCGGCGTTGCCATGGCGCAGGCTGAGCTTGACCATGCGCAGGGCGACGAGATAGTGCAGGTCCGGGTCCACGAAGAGCGCAGGCCCGATCATGCCGTCGAGCACGCTCATCGTGATCCTGGCCTCCGGGTGCGTCATGGGGGGCAGGTGGATCAGGTCCTCGATGGACCGATCGCCCAGGGCCTGCCAGAAGCTCTCGGTCTCCTCCTCGATCTGGGCGCCGGCGGGGTGGAGCGGCAGATCGATGTCGCAGGCGTGGAGCCACGACAGCCCGATCTCCACGGCGCTGTCGCATTGCCCGCGGGTCAGATGGAAGGGAAGGACGAGCGCGACGACGGCGGCCGTCTCGCTCCGGGTCGTCGCGCGATCGCGGAGCTCTTCCAGGAGCCGCTCGGCCTCCTCGAAGCCGCCGGTGATGTACGCGGCGTGCGCGCGCTCGAGGGTCAGGGCATAGGCCAGCTCGTGCTGCGTCTCCCAGCGGTCCGGCGCGAGCAGGGAGAGGCCGGCGGCGAAGAGCGCGGCGGCGGACTCGTAGGCCACCGCCGCCTTGGCCTTCCTGCCGGCGCGCAGGTTCAGCGCGGCGAGATCGTCCCGCTCGGCCCGGGAGCGCAGGAGCGCGGCGCCGCGGTTGAGGTGGCCGACGACGTCGAAGAGCGCGTCGTCGCGCTCCTCCGCGCGCCGCGCCCTGAGGAGCAGCCGCCCGATCTCCAGGTGCATCTCGGCGAGCTGCGCCGCCGGGATGAGCGAGTATGCGGCTTGCTGCACCCGGTCATGGAGGAATCGATAGCCCGTGCGCCGGTAGAGGAGCAGCCCCTCCCGCGCCGCCTCGTCGAGCGCCTCGCGGAGCTCCTCCGCCGGGCGCCTCGCGACAACCGCGAGGGTGTCGAGGTCCACGCTGCTGCCGAGGCACGCGGCGAGCTTCAGCGCGTCCTGCGCCGGGGCCGAGAGCCGCTTCAGCTTGCCCGCCATCAGCTCGACGACGTTGTCGGTGAACCCCTTGTCGCGGATCGCGGCGATGTTCCATCGCCACCTGCCCTCCTCCGCGTCGAAGGTGATGAGCCCCTCCTGGTGCAGCGCGATCAGGAACTGGAGCACGAAGAAGGGGTTGCCGCCTGTCTTCTCGTAAACCAGCCGCGAGAGCGGCTCGACCTGCTCTGCGGGCGCGTGCGGCGCGTGGACCGCCTCGGCGACGAGCGCCTCGACATGGGCGGCCGAGAGCGGCTCGAGGGCGAGCTCGGAGATGGCGGCGCCGCGCTTCCGCGCCTCGGCCAGCGTGAGCCGCAATGGATGCGCGGCGCCGACCTCGTTGTCGCGGTAGGCGCCGATCAGCAGCAGGTGCTCGGACCCGGCGTAGGTGGCGAGCTGCTCGACCAGCTGGAGGCTCCCCGCGTCGGCCCACTGCAGGTCGTCGAGGAAGAGCGCCACGGGGTGCTCCTTCGTGGCGCACGCCGCGACGAAGCGCTGGAGCGTCGCGTGCAGCCGGCTCTGGGCCTCGGTGGGCGGCAGCTCGGGCACGGGCGGCTGGGAGCCGAGGAGCAGCCCGAGCTCGGGGAGCACGTCGACGAGCAGCCTCCCGTCAGGGCCGAGGGCCTCCCGCAGGTGCTGTCTCCAGCGCCCGACCCGCTCCTCGCTCACGCCGAGGATCTCCTGCACCAGCGCCCGGAACGCCTGATGGAAGGCGCGGTAGGGGACGTTCCTCGCTGTCTGATCGAACTTGCCGGAGAGGAAGAACCCCCGCTCCCGCACGATCGGCCGGTGCAGCTCGGCGACGAGCGACGACTTCCCGATGCCCGCGTAGCCCGCCACGGTCACGAGCTCTGGCCGGCCCTGCGCCACCACCCGCTCGAACGCGGCGCGCAGCGCCTCGACCTCGCGCTCGCGCCCGTACAGCCGCTGCGGGATCTGGAACCGGTCCGAGATGTCGCGCTGGCCGAGCAGGAAGGCGTCGATCGTGCCGCTCGCCCGCCATCGGGCGAAGCACTCGTCGAGGTCGCGCCGCAGGCCGGCCGCGCTCTGGTAGCGCTCCTCGGCGGCCTTCGAGAGCAGCTTGAGCACGACCGCGGACAGGAGCGGCGGGATCGAGGGGACGAGCGCGTGCGCCGGCGGCGGCACCCGCGCGATGTGGCAGTGGACCCACTCGACGGGATCGCCGGCCTGGAACGGCAGGGTGCCAGTCAGCATCTGGTGAAAGGTGACGCCGAGGGAGTAAAGATCGGTCCGCTCGTCGATCCAGCGGTTCATCCGGCCTGTCTGCTCGGGCGCCATGTACGCCAGGGTCCCCTCGATGAGCCCGACGTGCGCGAGGTGCGGGCTCTCGCGCTGCGAGAGGCAGGCGATCCCGAGATCGGTGATCTTCACCTGTCCGGTCTCGGGATTGTAGATCAGGTTCTGGGGCTTGATGTCCTTGTGGATGATGTGGTGACGATGCAGCTCGGCGAGCGCGTCGGTCAGGCGGAGGGCGAGGGGGAAGAAGCGCTCGAGCGGCATCGGCCCGCCGAGGAGCCGTTCGAGCGAGCTGCCGCCGAAGTCCTCCAGGACCAGCGCCACCTGATCGCCGAACGGCTCGAGCGCGTGAGGCTGGACGATGGCGGTCGACGCCTCGATCGCTCCGGCGATCTCGTGCTCGCGGCGAAGGCGCCTGAGGGCGTGAGGGCTCGCGTGGTCGCGTCGCAGGACCTTGAGCACCACCGGTTGGCCGTCATGTCGACGGCGGGCTCGGTACAGGACCGTATCGGCCCCTTCATACAGGAGCTCCAGATCGACATAACGTGAACTGGCCAGCATACAAGGCGCTCTGGAGGTTGCAGAAGAGGCTCCCCACCCCTCACCGTCGATGTTGCCAGAACCACCGCGGTGCGCCACGGGCAAACGAGGCGGCCCTCGCGCCGGCCTGCCCGCGACGACACGCGAAGGAAGGGCCTGACGCGCGCGCTCAGCCGGAGCTCGGGCCCTCATTCCCGCCGTGGACGGCCGGCCCGGCAGGGCGCCGCGGCCTGGAGGCGCTCGCGCTCACAGCGCGCGGGGGATCACTCCCCGCGACCGAGGAAGTCCATCAGCCAGGCCATGGCCGGCCGCTGGGTGCCGTCCGGGTGCAGGAGGCCCGTGTTGCTCCGCCAGGTGGAGCCGACGACGTAACCATACAGGGTGATGCCTTTGACGGCGCTGTGGTCGTGGAACATCGTGAGCTGCTCCTCCATCACCTGGCGCTGCCTGCCGTCGTCCGCGAGGTCGATATCGTATTCGGTGATGTAGACGGGCAGGCCCGTCGCGGCGAGCCCGTCGATGTACCCCTTCACGGTGCTGGTGTTGATCTTGTACGCGTCGTGCGCCTGCGCGCCGAGGGCGTCGATAGGGGCGCCCGCGTCGAGCAGCGTCTTCACCAGCTCGACGAAGCGTGCATGTTCGACCTCGTACTCGATGTTGCTGTAGTCGTTGAGGATCAAGGTCGAGCCCGGGCAGAGCTCGCGCGCCCATTTGAAGGAGTTGACGATCCAGTCGTGGCCGCTCGCGCCATCGCCCCCGATCGCGTTCTTGAAGGTAGGCGTCGTGTGGGGCGGCGGCTCGTTCACGACGACGATGTACTCCGTGTCGGGGTACCGCTCGCAGAACGCCTGCATCCAGTCCCGCACGGCCTGCCGCATCTCATCCTCGGAGAGACGCCCGAACCAGGCCGGCATCGGCGTACCCCACACGAAGGCGTGCTGCATGAAGGGGATGCCGTGGGCCCGCGCGTAGTCGTAGACCGGGTCGAGCCTGCTCCAGTCTCGAACACCGCGGGACGTCTCGATGGAGGTCCACCTGCCCACGACCTCGGGCGTGATCTGGTCCCAGTACCGGATGAAGTCGTCACGCACGACGTTGTTCGTCGTGATGTTGCCGACGAACTTGCGTGTGCTCGCGCCGCCCGAGCCGCCCGTGCCGCCGCCGGAGCCGCCGGCCCCGGAGCTGCTCGTCCCGGAACCTCCGGCGCCGCCGTCGCCGGCGCCGCCATCGCCGGAGCCGCCCGTGCCCGCGCTGCCCGTGCCAGCGCCGCCGGTCCCGGTCGTGCCGGCGCTGCCGCCATGGCCACCCGCTCCCGTCGAGCCGGCTGCGCTCGATGAGCCGCCCGGACCGGCGCCAGCCGCGTCCGTCCTGCCAGAACAGCCGGAGAGGGCCGAGATGGCGACAGCCATCCAGGCGGCGCCGCACAACCATCGAGAAGAACGATTCTTTTTCATGGCATGCGCTCGTGGGCTGAAGGACCGTGCTCGGCAGCTTCCAGAGGAAAAATCAATGGGCAGCAGAACGAGCTGGAGAGCACGCGCCCCGGAGATCGACCCCTGGTGTCCCCACTGGCCGTCGGATCGAACAGGATCCGTGGCGCGGAGCGATCTATACACGGTCACGAGGGCAGGAGGAAGGTGAGGTGCGACGGCGCGCGTCGCCGTCCACCGCCGGAGCGCGGCGGTCAGGGAGGAGGCGGGGTGCAGGTGAAGCAGCCGCCACACTCGTAGTGCGACGTCTTGCTGCCCCACGCGATCTGGTTGTTGCAGCAGTCACGGCCGTACTGGCCGACGACCGTCGTGTAGCTCTCGTCGCTGTAGTAGGTGCAGTTTGCCCCGGGCGCCGCCTCGCTCGAGGGGACGAGCAGGGCAGTGGTTCCGAGCATCGCTGCACCTGCCGTCAGGGCAGCGAACAAGAGCCGCAAGCGGGTAGCAGTTCCGAGCCGACGCATGGACGCTCCTTTCGCGATGGAGGCCTGTTCCGGCCCCCCGGTTCATGCGAGATACCTTAGACCGAGCGCTCGACACGGGCAAGCGCCACGGCCGGAGTGTCCTGTCCGCGCCATCTGCAGATCCATTCATTCAGCTCGGTCCGGTCGGCTCGACGCGCTTCACGATATCTTACTCAACATTGCATTTCTTCATGATCGCGTCGCGCCATGGCGCCGGCGCACCTCCGCGCCCGCGCGAGCTCGCATGGCTTCGCGAGCCCCTGGGGCTCACGCCACCAGGGCCGGCTCCGCCGGGTACAGGCCGGTGAAGCAAGCGTCACAGTAGCTCGGCGCCGCGGGGTCGCGCCCGGGCTCGCCCAGCGCCCGGTAGAGGCCGTCGAGCGAGAGGAAGGCGAGGCTGTCGGCGGCGAGGCGCGCCGCCGTCTCCTCGACGGAGGCGCTGCGAGCCCTCCGCGCCTCGCACCCCGGCGTGCTCACGCCGTAATGGCAGGAATGCGCGAGCGGCGGCGCGGCGATGCGCAGGTGCACTTCACGGGCGCACGCGGCGCGCACCATCCGCACGAGCTCGCGCGCGGCGCGCTCGCAGCTCAAGGCGTCGTCGACGACGACGACCCGCTTGCCGGCGATCTCCCGGCAGCTCACGTTGTACCGGAGCCTGACGTCGACGCCGCGGCCCCGCTGCGCCGGCGCGACGGCGGTCCGGGCCACGGGGTAGCTGCGGTGGATGCCAGGCTCGAACGGGACGCCGGCCTCCGCGGCATAGCCGAGCGCGGACGGCACCCCCGCGTCCGGCACCGGCATCACGAGGTCGGCCGCGACGTGGCTCTCGCGCGCGAGCTCCCGGCCGATGCGCTTCCGCGCCTCGTAGACGGAGCTGCCGTCCAGCACCGAGTCGGGGCGCGCGAGGCGGACATGCTCGAGGAGGCAGGGCCGACGACCCCGGTTTTGCGTGATGCGGAGCGATCGCGGCTCGCCGCCGTCCAGCACCACCAGCTCGCCCGGCTCGACGTCGCGCACGCGCTCGGCGCCGAGGAGCTCGAACGCGCAGGTCTCGGACGCGAGCAGGTAGGCGCCGTCGAGGCGACCGAGCGAGAGCGGCCGCACCCCGAGCGGGTCGCGCGCGCCGAGCAGCGCCTCGCGCGTCAGCGCGACCAGCGCGTAGGCGCCCTCGACCTGGCGGAGGGCGTGCGCCAGGCGCTCGGGGAGGGTGTCTCCGCGCGCGACGGCGACCAGGTGGACGAGGACCTCGGCGTCCGTCGCGGAGCGGAGCAGCGCGCCGCGCCGCGCGAGCGCGCGCCGCAGGGCGGCGGCGTTGGTCAGGCGGCCGCTCTGGGCGAGCGCGAGGCCGCCGAGGTCGAGGTCGACGAGCAGCGGCTGGCCGCCGCGGCGCTCCGGGTCGCTCGCGATCGCGCCCGCGTTCTGCCCGATGGCGGCGTGGCCCCTGAGCCGGCCCCTCGTCGCCTCGCTCAGGAAGATCTCGCCGACCAGGCCGACGCCGCGGTGCGCGTCGAACCGCCGGCCGTCGCAGGCGACGACGCCGGCCGCCGCCTCGCCCCGGTGCTGCAGCGCGTGGAGCCCGAGCGCTGCGCGCGCCGGCGCGTCCGCGTGGCCGAACACGCCGACGACGCCGCCCTCGGCGCGCGGCCCGGGGCCGGCGAGCGGGCTCGCCGGGGCCATGTCGCCCCGCTCCTCCCGGAGGGCGCGTGTCCTCGGCGACCCTCCGTCTGCGCAGGCGCTGCCCTTGATCATGACCGTGCCGTCACGCTCCTCGTCCGAGGTGTTCGCATGTTCTGACTCGCTGTCGCGGGGGACGCGTCCGGATGATGCTAGTCGAGCTCGTAAAGGCCGCTCAGCTCCAGCGCGCGTATCGCCTCGTAATCCCTGCGGAGGACCTCGGGGTCCTCGTGGATGAGGTAGACATGGCCTGACGAGGTGAACGCGTCGACTGTCTTCCTCAGGCGCGCGCCGGGACGAGCATAGAGGCACATGTCGAAGAACGACGGCAGCCTCCGGATCTCGTCCAGGCGATCGACGGACCGCAGGACGCCATCGCGAGGGACGATGAGCGACACGTACCGCAGCCGCTTCGTCATCCGGTAAGGGACGCCGACCCTCCGGAGGAGCTCCGCGGGGCGCACGTAGGACTCGACAGCGAGCTCGACCTGGTTGCGCTGCATGCACGCCGAGACAGCGGCGGGGATGATCGACCCGGCCAGCCGGGCGCCCGTCTCCAGCAGGATGGGGCCGCGCGCGGTCATCATGATCTCGCTGTGGGCGGGGCCGACCCGGACCCCGAGCGCGTCGAGGACGCGGACGACATAGCCCCGCAGCGCGGCCTGGGGCTCGCCCTCGAACGGCAGCGGCTCCTCCCAGTCGTAGATGCTGCCGGCCCCGGGCACCGTGCGCTTGTGGTACTGCCATATCTCCGCGACATGGTGCCTGCCTTCGGCGCTGACCGTGTTGACGAAGTACTCGGTCCCTTCCAGGAACTCCTGGGCAAGGACGTCGCGGTTCTGCCGGCCCGTGACGCTCCTGCTCGAGGTGATCCGCTGGAACGCCGCGGCCACCTCCGCTTGCCCCCGGCAGAACATCACGTTGTCCGACCCGGAGCTGTCGACCGGCTTGAGCACGACCGGCCAGCGCCCGAGCGCGGACGCCCACGCCTCGACGTCGTCCTGGCGCGCGGACCTGAGCTGCCGCGCCACAGGGACGCCCGCGCGCCGGAGCGCCTCGCCCATCTCGAACTTGTCGCGCCGCGCCCGGCTCAGCGCGGGGGCGTTGCACGCGAGCCGCATCCGCGCGGCGAGCGCGTCGCCGAGCTCGACCCCGAGCTCGCACCCGATCATGAGCAGCTCGACCCCGCGCGCGGACAGCGCCCGGGCCGTCGCGTCGACGTCGCCGTCGTGCGCCACGCTCGCGACGAAGTCGCCCGGGCGGAACGACGCGGCGCCGATCTCGGGGATCACCTGCGTGCTCTGCACATGGATGCACGAGAAGCCGTGCTTCCGCAGCTCGGAGGCGAGGTACTGGCCGGTCGAGTACGCGTCGACGACGGCCGCTGTTCTGGTGGAGTTCATCGCGGGCTCCTCTCCATCTTGTAACGAGCCACCACGCTGGTGGAGACCAGGAGGGTGATGAGGACGATCAGCGCGAGCGAGGTGAGCGAGAAGGCGATCCTGTCGTCGAGCATCTGGAGCAGGAACGTCAGGATCGGCGCGGCTGTCACGATCAGGGCGACCGAGACCGGCTCGAGCCGCTGGATGCCGACCTGCAGCAGGTACAGCGGGAAGACGATGCCGATGAGGGACAGCGAGAGCGCCGGGATCATGATGTCGAGCCGGACGAGCGACCCCCCGATCGCGGCGCGGCTCAGCGCGAAGGTGACGCCGATGAGGAGGAGAAAGCGGACGGACATGATGGCCGACGCGCTGAGCCCCCGCTCGCTCAGCCTCTTGGAGTAGATGAGGCTCCCCGCGGCGAAGACGCCCGACGCGACGCCGCTGACGAGCCCGAGCAGCGTCCGAGCGCCCGAGACGGGGGCGCGGGCGATGGACGACCACGACAGGACGAGCACCGTGATGAAGATGCCTGCCGCGCAGCACCACTCGATCTGCAGCACGCGCGACTGCCGCCTGAGATAGCGCCCGAGGAGGATGGTGCAGATCGGCCCGATGGCCACGGAGATCCCGTTGACGAGCGCCGGCTCCACGTATTTCAGCGCGTAGAAGAGCCCGACCCAGGTCACCGCGGTCGTGAGGTTCAGCGCCAGCACGTCGGACGGCCGCTCGAGGGCGATGGCGACGAACCTGCTCCTCCGGAGCAGCTCCCTCGCCGTGAAGACCGCCCACGCGCTGGTGAAGCAGAGGAACATCAGCAGCATCGGGTCGATCCGCTGGAGGACGTTCCCCGCGTAGACGTCCAGCCCCGCGGAGAAGAGGCTGAACGCCCCGACCGCGACGACGCCCGCTGTGTCGACGCGGGGAGATGGGCGCCCGAGGGCCGCCGAGGCGGTCGTCACGGCGGGCCCCCCACACAGCCGTAGTTCCCGTCCCAGACGCTGAAATACTTCCACGCCGAGTCGAAGAGCACGGTGACGATGTTCTTCCCCGGTCCGAGCCGCCGCGCGTGCTTCAGGGCGATCGCGACGTTGCCGCCGGCGGTCGGCCCGACGAAGAGCCCTTCCTGGTCGATGAGGGACTTCATCATCGTCCAGCCTTCCTCGCCTGACACGACCTCGACGTCATCGACCAGGTCCTCACGGAGGACGCTCGTCAGCTTCCCGGGGCCGAGCCCCATGAGGTTGTGAGAGCGCGGCTCGAACGGCGCGCCGTGGCGCCTGGCGTGGAGCGGCGCCGACCTGTCGACCTCGATGGCGACGGTCCGCATCGCGGGGAAGCTCGCCTTGAGCTCCTCGGCGATCCCCGAGAAGGTCCCGCCGGTGCCGATGGCGCAGATGAACAGATCGACCACCCTGTCCAGGGCGCGGAACGCGCCGACGATCTCGGCGCCGCACCGGCGCCAGGCCTGCCGGTTCAGCGGGCTGGTCGACTGATCGATGAAGTAGCTGCCAGGGTGCTTGCGGACGTACTCCCGCGCCTGCTCCTCGGCGTAGGTGAGGAACGACCCGCTGTGCGTCTCGATGATCTCGGCGCCGAACGAGCGCATCTGCGTCTTGCGCTCGATCGTCATCCCGGCCGGCATGAAGACGACCACCTTGTAGCCCCTCTCCCTGCCGGCATATGCAAGGGCCGCACCCCCGTTGCCCGTCGAGCACTCGACCAGCGTCATCCCCGGCTCGATCAGCGCCTGTCGCTCGAGCTCGTGAATGATGTACGCGAAGATGCGATCCTTGTGGCTCCCGGTGGGGTTCTTGAACTCGCACTTCGCGAAGACGGCGGCGGCGTCTGCCTCGCAGACCCGCCGCAGCGGGTAGAGCTCCGTCGGCGGCATGTGTCTCTCGCTGCACATCGTTCGACGCGCCTCCATCAGGCAGCCCGACGCGCGTTCGAGACGACCCTGGTCCGGCGCAGCGAGGGATCGATGGTCACCTGGATCAGCGATTTCACCTCGATGCCGAACCTGGATCGGATGAGCTCGGATCCGCGGTTGTCCACCTTCTCGACAGCGACGAGCACCTCGACCACGAGGGCTCCGGCCGACTGGACCGCGTCGATGAGCGCGGCGAGCGTCCCGCCGGTGCTGATCGTGTCGTCGACGATGACGACCCGATCCCCTGCAGATATCCCGTTCACGTACAGCTTCCCGGCGAAGTACTCCGACGAGATCGGGACGGTGAGGGAGTGGGTGAGATCGTAGCTGTACCAGCGGGCGACGGCGAGCGGCAGCCGCTTCGTGATCGCGACGACGGCGCCGAGGATGGCCCCCTTGTCCTCTTCGACGAGCAGCTTGTCGGCGCTGAACGCGCCGAGGCCGCACAGCCTGTCCCGCACCTCGAGCAGGACCTCGGGCCTCAAGGCAGGCTGCTGATCGGTGAACTCGTTGACCGTCGTGTAATGCCTGCCGCTCTGCACGGCGGGGGCGTTCTCGTACACTTGTTCCAGGAGCATCGGTGGAAAGACCCTTGGTTCATTGTTGCTGTCCCGTGCGCGCTCGGCGCCATCGGCTCAGGTGTCCCGCTGTCTCGATCTTCCAGGCGGGGACCGTCGCTCCCTCGGCAGGGCGGCGCAGGGCGCCGCGGCGCCGGGGTCGGCCGTGCGTGCGCAAGCCGGGGCGCGCGCTCTCCGTGCAGCGGAGCGCCCGGCGTGCGCTGGATGGTGGAGCAACCCGCGTGCCGGCCCGTGGGAGAGGGCGGCGCCGCGGCGAACGCGCGGGGTGTCAGGCCCGGGAGGGCGCGCGGGCACGCAGGGTTGCGCGATCGAGCAACGACCTACCGATGCCGCCCTGTGAGAGACTCCGCCCCTCGCGGGCGCTCGCGAGCGCTTGGCGCTCTGCAGGGGCGGCGCGTGGCGAGAACCGTTTGGTGGAATAATGTGAGAAATTGCGCGGTGGATGTGTCTGCCTGGGCCCGGTGCGTCGGACGGACGACCCCTTCCGGCATCGGGTTGTCTTTTCTCGTTCCTGGGGTCGTTCGGCAGCTATTGGCAAGGATTGACGCCACGAGGCGGGCGTAAGTACCGTCCGTGAATGCGTGGCGTTGCACATACGCCGTTGATTGGCTTGATGCTTGAAGTCACTACCGGCTTCGCGAGCTCGGCAAGCGCGCAGCCGCTCGGTGCGCCTCGGCCGCCTTGCGCGAAGGCCTCCCGTCGCACGCGCTCACCGCCGCAGCTACGGTAGGTCGCACCGGCGGTTGGACGCCAGCAGCGGGGGTTCGCGATCCACGAAGCCCGCGGAGTCGTCGCGCCGGGCGGTTGGACCCACGGAACCAGGGCGACCAGGAGGCCGCGGATCCATGCCCACGGTCGTGCCGTCCCGGCAGCTTGCGGAGTGACACTACGTGTGCCCGGACGTTTACAGGCGAGCATCCAGAATGACACTACGTGTGCCCGGACGTTTACAGGCGAGCATCCAGAATGACACTACGTGTGTACGTTCGTTCGCAGTGCGGTGTGCTGGTGGACCTGCGCGCCTGACCTGAGAGGCGCGCGCCCATGCCGCCGAGGACTGCTTGAACCCAGTGAGCGCCGCAAGGGACACACC
>NZ_JEMA01000185.1 GCF_001589285.1 Sorangium cellulosum
CCGTGCCGCCCGTGCCCGCCGCGTCGCCGCCTGCGCCGCCGGTGCCGCTCCCGCTGCTCGTCGCGACCTGACCGCCAGCGCCCGCGTCGCCGCCCGCACCCGAGGACGACCCGCCCGAGGAGTCGCCGCATCCGATCGCCGCGAGGAGGAGAATACCTGATGAGCTAAGTCCCAAGAACGAAGATGTTCGCATGATGGCTCCTTGTTGCCGCGCGAGGGGACCCCGGGGTTCCCCGCGGCGCGGAGCTTTGATCATCCGCCCTCGCGGTGGAAGATGAACCGGTTCAGTGCGTCCATCCGGAGCCGCGCGAGGCTCGCGGATGCTCGTCGTGCGACGACCGCGCGCAGCTCCGGCGGCCGGCACCCTCGCGTCGTGCCGGAAGGGCGGCGGTCCTCACTTCGCCGGCGGTCCCCACCCCGCCGGCGGTCCCCACCCCGCTCCCCACCCCGGCGGAGTCACCGGCGGCGGCGGCACCGGGCCGAGCACCTCCATCCAGGCCGTGCTCTCCACCCACACCGCCAGGTAGGGCGCGCTCGCCCCGCGCCGCTGGAGCAGCACCAGGAACGGCGCCGACACCTTGAAGGACCGCGGCGGCGGCGGCCCGTACGAGCCGATGACGGCCTCTGACGTCGCCCCGGCGCCGCCCTCGTTCAGGTGGAACTGCACCCGCTGCTTCGCCTCGTCGAAGCGCTTGCCTCGCAGCGCCTCGCCGAGCAGGGGCCGCCCGATCAGGTCGCCGAAGGTCGCCGCCATATCGAGCTTCAGCCGCGGGATCGAGAGCGCCTCGTCCGGCGCCACCTGCCGCGCCTCTCCGTGAAGCCGATCGAGCCGGGCGACCGCGCTGGCCACCGTCGCCGCCAGCGTCTCCGCCGGCGCGATCTGCGCGACGAGGACGCGGCTGTCCGGATCGTCGGCGACGAGCTCGATCACGAAATCCTGCGGCGCCGCCCAGTCGTGCACGACGACCTGCAACCTGCGCGCCGGATCCGGGCCAAACGGGCTGCCGTCCAGCCCGAAGGCGCGGACCCGCGAGTCCTTGAACGTCCCTTCCCGCACCGCGAACTTCGTCTCGAACTTCAGGATCTTGCTCAGGTATCCATACGCCAGCAGCGCATCGGCCGGCACCTCCTCCGGCAGGTATTGCGGCTTCGCGTCGGGGAACTTCGAGAAGAGCTCGGCACGCAGGGCTTCGACGATCCCCTCCCCGCCGAACCCGGCGCCCGACAAGCTCCACGCCGGGTCCACCACCTCGGCCTCGAGCGTCGTCGCGTTCAGCGCGTCGGCCAGCGCCGGCTGCGGATCCATGCGGATCGGGCCGAACCTCGCCCGCAGCCGCTCCCAGGCGAGCGCGAACGCGGCGCAGAACACGAGATCTTCCCCGGGGGACGAGAGCGGCATCGACAGGCTCGCGCAGATGGACGGCATAAGGCCTCGAGGTCAGGGGCGGCAGGTGAAGGGCTGCATCGAGCCAGCCGGTCCGGCGATGGTGACGCCCGGGACCGTGGGGTGGTCGTACATCTTGTCGCCCACGCAGGCGACCGTCGTCGCGCCGGTCTCGTTCGCCACCGACTGCGCGATCGATCCACCCGGCTGGCCAGGCGGGTCGGTGCCGCCATGGCAGACCGTCATGTGGACCTGGCTGCCCGTGAAGCCCGCGCCCCGGATGCTGCTCGCCAGCTGCTGGCCGCTCATCGTGGATCCCGTGAACCGCCCGCTCGGGTCCGCATAGTGGATCGTGCCGGGCGACCCGTGCCCGTAGACGTAGAGATCGGTCTGGCCGGCGAGCGCCCTCGGATTGCCGAGCTGGCTATAGTGCACGATGTCCTGCCCCGTCGCCGCCCGGCGCGCGTTCGCGCCGTTCACGCAGGTCGGGTCGTCGCTCATCAGCAGGATGACGAGACCGAGCGGGTCGACCCAGAGCGTGACGTTGGGAACGAACGCCAGCTCGAACATGGAGGCGTCGATCCAGAGCGGATCGGCCGTGGTGAAGGTGCCGAGCTCCGGGGAGTAGTACCTGGCGCGGTGGTAGGTGAGCCCGGTGAGCTCGTCGTGGCGCTGCCCGGCGAACCGGAGCGCGGTGAACGGCCCCTCCCGCCGGGTGACCGCGCCGAACGCGCCCAGCTCCTGGCCCGTCGCGGCGCCGGTCGGGTCGACCATCAGCCACGGCGTCGCCGTCGCGTCGGTGACGAGGCTCCTCCACACGCCCGCGTCGCTGCCCTCGAGCAGCGGGGTGATCTCGTCATCGGCGAACACCCGCCGCACCGAGGCGCCCGTGCTGCTCACCTCCTCGACCTGCGTCTGATCGTCCCAGCCGAACCACGTGCTCGCCCCGTCGCTCCGCACCTCGCCGAGCCGCCGGTTGAACGCGTCGACGTGGTACTGGACGACGAGCCCGTCGCTCCGCGCCGCGCGCACCAGCGCGTCGAGCCCGTCGTACTCGTAGGTCCAGCCCGGGCCGCCGCCCTCGGCCGCGCGCGACGCGAGCCGGCCCTGCGCGTCCCATGTGAAGGCGGCGGCGGCCGTGCGGAGCACGCGCCCGCCTGGCCCCACGCGGTCCTCGGCGGAGCGCAGCGGCGTCCCGTTCGCGTCGTAGCGGATCTGCTCCTCGGCCCCGAGCCCGCTCACCGCGAGCGGCCGCCCGAAGACGTCGAGCTCGTACGTGCGCTTGCCCGAGGCGCTGTCGACGATCTGCTCGAGCGGACCGGTCTTGCTCCAGGCGTAGCGGCGCGCGCGGACCGGCTGCCCCGCGGCGTCCTCCAGCGCCGTGACGATCGGGCGACCCATGGAGTCGCGCTCCGTGCGGATGGCATACCCGTTCTCCCGGACGCGCGCCGTCTCCCGGCCGTGGGCGTCGACCTCGCGCAGGATCCGCTCCACGCCGGCCGCTGACTCGAGCGTGATCGACTCGATACCGCTGCTCGGCCCGCGGCCCATCTGGACCTGCCACCCCGTCGAGTAGCGCTTCGCGGTGGCCCAGCCCTTCGCGTTGAACGCCCGATCCACCCGGTACCGCCACCCCCCGACCCGCTGCTCCTCGCTCACGATGCGCCCCGCGGCGTCGCGCTCGAGGAGCACCTCGGTCGCGCCGCGCGCGCCGCGGCGGACGAAGCCGCGGTCGTCGTACTCGAGGGCCGTCACGACGTCGCCGTCCTCCCGCCGGATCACGTCGCCACAGGCGTCATAGGCGATCTTCCGGACGGTGGTTCCGGCCACCTCGGCGCGCACGATGCGGCCGCGCACGTCGTGCTCGTAGGTCGTCTCCACGCCCGAGAACGTCCTCGTCCGGACCACGCGGCCGCAGGCGTCCCGCTCGATGGTGAGCGACTCGCCCGCCGGGTTCTTGACCCAGGCGAGCCGCCCGCGCGCGTCGTAGCCGAGCCGGTACCGGCTGCCGTCCGACTGCGTCTCTTCCACGACGAGGTGCCCTACATAGCGCGCCGACGAGACGCCGCCGCCCGGATGGCGCGCCGACACGGGGCGGCGCGCGTCGTTGAACGTCTTCTCGACGACGACGCCGCCCGGCGCCAGGACCCGCACGGGGAGGCCCCGGCTGTCGTAGTTGATCTCGACCGCAGCGCCGCCGGGCATCTCGACGCGGACGAGCTGGCCGAAGAGGTCGTACGTGTACCGCGATGTCCCGCCGCCCGGCAGCGTGCGCGCGGCGAGGTTCCCGTGGGCGTCGTGCTCGAAGGTCTCGGTGGAGCCGTCGGGCGCGACCATGGCGACCACCCTCCCGCGCTTGTCGTACTCATATCGAGTCTTCGCCCCGAGCGGGTCGGTGCGCTCGAGCATCTGCCCGTCAGCGCCCACATCGAAGGTATACCGGGCGCCCGCTGGATCGCGCACCTCGAGGATGGCGCCGTCCTCGCGGCGCTTCAGGCTGAACGACCGGCCCATCGCGTCGGTGAGGGACGCGAGTCGGCCCATCGCGTCGTAGGTGCTCCGCTCGGTCCCGTCCGGCGTGGTGGAGGAGACGACCTGGCCGACGGCGTTGTAGGAGAGGTGCTTTTGCTGGCCCGCCGGATCCTGGTACCGCTCCACGAGGCCGAGCGCGTTCCCCTTGTAGTGGAACCTGTACCCGAGGCCGTCGATGACGGTGGTCTCGTGGGGTCCGGGCCCGTACTGGAAGCGCATGTGGAAGAGGCCTCTGGGCCGCGCTGCCGGCGCCATCGAGGCCTCCGGCGCGCCGATCTCCTGGAGGATGTCGGCGCCCTCGAGATCTCCCCAGGTCTCCACGCAGCGCCGCTCTCCCGCGACGTCGGCATACACGAAATTGTACCGGAGCCCGCCCGGTTGCTGCTCCAGGAGGAGGTAGTGCTCGTCGTCGTACGAATACCGTGTCTCGACGCCGCCTGCGTCGATGGTGCGGGCGAGGTCGCCCCTCGCGTCGAGCTCGTAGGTCACGAGGCGCTTCGTGTGCTCCACGCCGTCCGCGCCGGTCGCGGCGACCCACCAGCTCCTGTACTGGCCCTCCCGGACGAGCCACGCGCGGCGGCCGACCGAATCCACGATCTGGACGACCTCGCGCTCATCCCAGGTGATGTCCGCGAGGTTGCCTGACCGGTCGCGCAGCTGCGCGAGCCGGAAGGTGCCTGGCGCCTGGCCGCGCGCGAGGACGCGGAGGATGCCGTCGTCGAGATCGACGACGAGCGCGTCGCCCTCCCAGTACACGCGCCGGCCGAAGGGGAGCAGCGCCTGGACGTCGCCCGCCGGGGCGACGAGGGTCGTCGCGCGGAGGGTCTCGTCGAGCAGGGTGAGCCGGTCCCCCTGGAGCTCGGCCTGCCAGCACAGGGAGTGGGACCAGCCGCGGCCGATGCCGCACTCCCGCTGGACCGAGGAGGTGCGGTAGGTGCGGATCCAGCTGACCGGCAGGGGTCCTGGCAGGAGGAAGTCGGTCTCCGGCGGCGTGAACATCGTGCCGGTGACGATGTCGACGGGGTGCCCCGCGTCGGCCTGGCCGTCGGCCCCCGGCGCCGCGGGCGGGCTGGGCGGCCCTGCGCCCTGGTTGCTGCC
>NZ_JEMA01000186.1 GCF_001589285.1 Sorangium cellulosum
GCAGGGGGGCGGGGTGAGGCCCGCGGGCATCAGACAGGCAGGCCTCAGCAAAGCGTTCCCCGACCGAGCTGCGCAGCGGGCGGCTCTTGACGTAGAGTCTGCCGGCGCCGCTGCTGTCCGGCGGCGGATCGGTCTCGCGAGGAAGAGGGGCTCATGACGATGGATATCGCCGCGCTGCGCCGCGACACCCCGGCCTGCGCCGGTGTCGTGCACTTCAACAACGCGGGGGCCGCGTTGCCCCCGGCCGTGGTGGTCGACACGGTTGTCGATCACCTGCGCCGCGAGGCGGCCATCGGCGGCTACGAGGCCGAGGCGGAGGCGGGCGAGCGGCTCGAGGCGGTCTACGGCTCGATCGCGCGGCTCATCGGCGCGGCGCCGGACGAGATCGCCCAGGTCGAGAGCGCCACGCGCGCCTGGGACATGGCGTTCTACTCCCTCCGCTTCGGCCCGGGCGATCGCATCCTGACCGCGCGCGCCGAGTACGCGTCGAACTACATCGCGTTCTTGCAGATGGCGCGGCGCACCGGCGCCGAGATCGTCCCCATTCCCAGCGATGAGAGCGGCGCCGTCTCGCTGCACGAGCTCGACCGCCTGCTCGACGAGCGGGTCAAGCTGATCGCGGTCACCCATATCCCCACGAGCGGCGGGCTGATCAACCCAGCGGAGGAGATCGGCCGCCGCGCCAGGTCGGCGGGCGTGCCGTTCCTGCTCGACGCGTGTCAGTCGGTGGGGCAGCTGCCGATCGACGTCGAGGCGATCGGCTGCGACATGCTGTCGGCGACGGGGCGCAAGTACCTGCGCGGGCCGCGCGGCACGGGCTTTCTCTATGTCCGGCGCGCGTTGCTCGAGCGGCTCGAGCCGCCGTTCCTCGATCTGCACGCTGCCTGCTGGACCGCGCCGGACCGCTACGAGCTGCGGCCCGACGCCCGGCGCTTCGAGAGCTGGGAGAGCCATGTCGCCGGCCGGCTCGGCCTCGGCGCGGCCGTCGACTACGCGCTTCGCCTCGGCCTGCCGGCGATCCGCGACCGGGTCTGCGCGCTGGCCGAGCGCCTCCGCGCGCGGCTGGCCGAGCTCCCCGGCGTCGCCGTGCGCGACCTCGGCAAGCGGCGCTGCGGCATCGTGACCTTCACGAGGGAGGGCGAGGACGCCACGGCCGTCAAGGCGCGGCTCGGCGCGCAGGCGATCCACGTCAGCGTGTCGACAGCGTCCGGGACCCTGCTCGACTTCGAGGCGCGCGGGATTCCCGATCTCGTGCGCGCGTCGGTGCACTACTACAACGACGAACCCGAGATCGACCGCTTCGTCGCGGCGCTCGCGGCGGCCTGAAGAGCGAGGCTCGGCGCGGCGTCTGCTTCTTGCTCGCCGTTCTGGGCGACTGTGGCTCGAGCTAGAATCGAGCGATGCAAAGATTCTTGAACGTGCTTGGTAGAACGCTGTTCCTCGGCGCGATGGGCCTGCTCGCCGCGTGTGGTTCTGTCGACGGGGACAACGGGGGTGGCGGCTCGGGCGGCGCTGGGGGTGGCGACGGCCCGCGCGGCCCTGGCTCGGGCGGCGCTGGCGGCTCGACCGATGGTGGCGGCGCCGGCGGCTCGGACGACACGGGCAGCCCGGACGCCTTGCAGGCGTGCCTGGATTACTGCGACGAGGTGAGCCAATGCGACGATCCCGGCGCAAGCTGCGCCGACGACTTCTGCGAAGACCAGCTCCAGCGCGCTGGCGCCGAGTGTGAGGACGAGTTTGGCGCGGCCTTCGCGTGCTTCCTGCCCCTCGCAACGGTCCAGTGTGGTTTCGAGCCGCCTGACGCGTGCAGGGACGAGATCGACGCGCTGGAGGCGTGCACCGCGCTCCACGGGTGCGGCGGGCAGCTCTGCCAGGGCGGAGGCGGCGCGGAAGGCGAGACGTGCGGGTGCGTGTCGACGTGCCAGGGCAAGCGGTACGAGACGCGATGCGACACGCTTGCCGGCGGAGACACGACCTGCGTGTGCCTCGTGGACGACGTCGAGGTCGGGACGTGTGAAGGAGAGAGCGCCACCGCGTGCGGCGTGAAAGAGAGCTGTTGTCAGACGGAGTATTTCAACATCCCCTGATCACGCCTCTGCAGGCGGCGAGCTCCTCGGTCTGCCCTTCCCGCCTTCAGGCGTCATCCTCCCGAGGCCCCCGGGAGCTGCTCACAGGGTTGTCTCGAACCGCAAGGGAGCCGGCAGGAGCTCCGTCAACCGCGCGACGTCGCGCACCATCTCGAGCCGGCGCGGCTCGCGGTCCTCGTGCGACAGGAACGGGACCGCGTCGAACGCCGCGAGCGCCGCCTCGGCCACGCGCGCCGCGCCCTCGGGGCCGAGGAGGCCGAGCTCGAGCGCCTCGCGCGCCGCGCCGATGTACGTGTCGAACAGGCGCACCCCGCCGACCGCGAGCTCCAGCCGCGCTGCCTCGGGCGTCGCGACAACGTCGTGGATGAGGACCGCTTTGACGGCCTCCGGCGCGAGCTCGAGCATCCGCTGGCCAACGTGGATGTCGCCCTGCCCGCTGTCGCCGACGAAGACGAAGCCGTACTCGGGGTACAGCCGCCGGTACTCGAGGAAATTCTCGAGCTTCTTCTCCGCGATGGCGCGGTTGCCGAGGAGGCGCAGGAACGAGCCCGCGAGGACGGTCGCGGTGAGCTGGCCGCGCTCGGCGAGCGCCTTGAGGGTCGCGCCCTCGACGAGGCCGAGGCGGTCGCCGGGGCGGGCGGTGACGAAGGTCAGGTCCCCGGGCCGGCCGGGCTCGAGGTCCGGCCCGCGGTCGAGCTCCGCGTAGAGCTGCAGGACGCCGGGATAGACTGTCTTCTTCGGGTACCGGGCGTCCGTCCAGTTCGCATAGAAGGTATCGTCGATGTCGGAGAGGATCTTCACCTCACGCGTCGAGACCGCGGTCGCTTCACGCGCTATGTGCGCGAGGAGCTCCTCGCGCAGCGCGTCGTCGTCGATGTCGTGATAGAAGAGCTGGTGAAGGTCGTGGTAGCCGCCCAGGCCGTCGAGCGCGTTCTTGAGCCGCGTGACGTCGGCGCCGCGCGTGCCGAGCCAGATGCGGCGCAACGCCTGCTCATCGAGGCGCCCCGTGCGGCCGCGCTGAAGCGCCGAGGCGAGCGCCGCGCGCGCCGGGATGCCGAGGTCGCCGAGGCGATCCGCGGTCAGCAGATCGAGCAGCGCTGTGCGGTTGTCGGGGCCGATGAGGCGATCGTCGATATCGCCGAGCAGCGCGCGGAGATCGATCTGGAGGAGGAGCTGTTCGAGCCCGACGGCGCTCGCTCCCGCGAGGATCTCGAGGATCCGCCGCTCGTCTCGCCTGTCGGTGTGGGAGGCCATGCGCTGCCGGATCTCGTCGAGCTCTGGCAGCACCGAGGGGATGGACGCGTCGGGGGCTGTGTCGAGCGCCATGGCGTCCCCGCAACATAACGGATCTGCCGGCGCCCTGTCCGGCTGTCCTCCGCGGAGCGGGCGGCGAGGAATGCGAAGCGGGCGGCGAGGAATGCGAAGCGGGCGGCGAGGAATGCGAAGCGGGCGGCGAGGAATGCGCAGCGGGCGGCGAGGAATGCGCAGCGGGCGGCGAGGAATGCGCAGCGGGCGGCGAGGAATGCGCAGCGGGCGGCGAGGAATGCGCCGCCGGAGCTCACCTGGAGCTCCACGCCCTGCCGCCGAGCACCTCCACCAGGGCGGCGAGGACGCCGTCGAGCCGGGGCGCCGCGCCGCGGAGCGCGCGCAGGAAGCTCACAAGGTCGGGCGCCAGCGAGTGCACTGGAGACGAATAGTCGCCGGCGGTCATGTAGATCTCCGCGGTTCCCACGCGAACGGCGAGATACAGAGCCACGGAGTGCTCGCGCTCGACGCCGCGGTCGGACTCCGTATACACGATGTGCCCCGGCAGCTGGCCGAGCGTGAGGAGCTGCATCTCTCCCATCCTGCTCGACGAGCTCGACTTGCGGACGACGCTCCCCCGCTCGAGCGGCGACAGGACGACGACCGCCGCCGGCGGGAGCGCCGCGGGCCACGGCACCCGGGAGGGCGCAGCGCCCGAATCGAGGAGGGCCAGCCCGTCGATGGAGGCATAGAGCGCCTCGATCTGCGGGTGGAGCGCCCCGTGGCGCGCCTCGACCTCGGCCACCTCGCGCCGGCGATCCGCAGAGGGGGCCTTCACCGCGACGGACCAGCCGGCGCGCGGCGCGGAGGAGGCGAAGCTGCCCCGCACGAGCGCGCTGCGGAGCGTGTCGTCGAGCCGATCGTGCCTGTCGTCCAGGCGCGCCGCGCCGGGCGCGGCGCCGCGCGGGTCGAGGCAAGCGTCGACGAGCTGCGCGAGCGCCTCGTCGACGGCCGGGTCGGCGCGGAGGGGGTCGCGGTCGAGGAACGGCGCGTAGCGGAGGTCGGCGGCGATGCGGGCGACCTCCTGGCGACCGCGCGCGCCGTGGCGCCGCTCGAAGTACGCGCGCCAGGCCTGCGCCGCCTCCGCGAGCGCCGGGAGCGCCGCGCGCACGAGCGCGTCGACGTGCTCGCCGGAGAGGACCATCCCGAACACCATCCCGCCGCCTCGCTCCACCGCGATCAGGCCCGTCAGCACCGAGATGAAGCGCGCCTGCGCCTCCGTGAACGAGAGCGCGTCGTCGGGCTGGTGGCGCGCGAGGGTCTTGTGGAACCACGCGAGCAGGCGTTCCGCACCGTCCATCGTGCCTGGCATTCTACTCCTGGCATGAAGCCGGCCTAGCCTGTACGAGCCCTGTACGAGCTCTGCTGTGGCGGGGTGCTCGAGCCGCCTCCTCACAGTTCACGCCCCCACGTGCGATCTGGGTGCTCGTCGCACCTTCCGTCAGCGAGGGCGCCGGCGTACGCTCCCGGGCGATGGTCTCTCCTACCGCAATTGTGTTCGACCTCGACGGCACGCTGATCGACAGCCGAGGCGACATCGTGGCGGCGGTGAACCACGCGCTGGAGGTCACGGGGCGCGCACCGCTGCCCGGCCAGGTGATCGTCCGGTACGTGGGCGACGGCGCGCGCGCGCTTGTCGCGCGCGCGGCCAGGCTCCCCGAGTCGTCCGAGGACGTCGAGGTGCTCCTCCGGCACTTCCTCGCGTACTACGAGCGGCACCCGCTCGACTTCACCCGCTGGATGCCGGACGCGCAGGAGATGATCGAGAGGCTCTCGGACCTCGGCGATCTCTCGCTCTGCGTCTGCACGAACAAGCCGCACTCGACAACCGACGCGGTGCTCGCCGCGCTCGGGGTCCGCGGTCTCTTCCACGCCGTGATGGCCGGCGGCGACATCGCCGAGAAGAAGCCGTCGCCGGCGCCGCTGCTCCACCTCGCCGAGCGCCTCGGGGTCCCGCCGCGCAGGATGGTGATGGTCGGCGACGGCCCCCAGGACGTCGAGTGCGCGCGCCGCGCCGGCGTGCGGTCGATCGCCGTCCTCGGCGGCTTCGGCTCGCACCAGGAGCTCGTCGACGCGCGGCCCGACGTGCTCCTCCACACCCTGGGCGAGCTCTGGGACGTCCTCCGCCGCTGGCGCGACGCGACCGTCAGGATCTCCGCCGTCCGCTAGCCTCGTCCTCCCGCCCCGCCCTCAGGCCGCGACGCCCTCCGCGATCTCCCGCCCGAACGCGGTGGCGTTGAGGATCGCCCGGAGGCGCACGCGCGCGCGGTGGAGCCGCGAGCGCACCGCGCTCTCGCTCACGGCGAGCTTCTGCGCGATCTCCTGCAGGCCGAGGTCCTCGTGGTAGTGCGCCAGCACCACGTCGCGGTAGTCGTCCGGCAGCTCACACAGCGCCTCGCGGACGTACGCCTCGCGCTCCGCCGCCGACGCGGCGTCGTCCTCGCCGATCGTGCTGCGCATCGTCGGCAGGAGGCCGAGCTCCTCGAAATCGAGCCCCTCGACGATGCGCGCGCGCTGCCTGCGCTGCGACCGCATCAGCATGAGCGCCTCGTTCGCCGTCACCCGGAACAGCCACGTCGTGAAGCTCGAGTCGCCCCGGAACGAGCGGATCGTCCGCACCACCTGCAGCAGCGTCGACTGCACGAGGTCGAGCCGATCCTCGTCGGACACCGGGTAGCGCGCGAGCTGCCGCTCGACGTGCGGGCGGATGAGCCGCGTGAGCTCGTCGAGCGACTCCCTGTCGCCCTCCTTCGCCCTGCCGATCACCTCGGCCAGCGGGCCCGCGCTCGCGGCGCGGGACGACGGGCGCGACCCGACCGCGCCGGGCGGGGTGAGACCGCACGGCGCCAGAGGAGTCTCGGGCCTCGTGCTGGCGCTCGGAACATCGGTCGGAACGGCGGTCAGAGCCATGAGCCATCTCTCCGTCGAGGGCGCCGCGTGCGCTTCCGGCCCACGGGCCCGGTGGTGCGCTCCGATCAGCAAACGCCTTGCCACGGCAAGCTCAACGGACGTGCGCGCCGCGTGCGCACCGCGTGCTCAGCCGGTATAAGCGGGGCCATCATGTCCAGCGACGCTCCGCGATGGGAAGCCCCCCGAGGGGGAGACCGCCACGTTCCGATGCCCGAGCTGGAGCGCACAGCGCCCCCCGCGGCGCCGTCGCGCGCGCTGGCGCACCCGCTGCCCGCCGGCATGCGCGACCTGCTCCCCGAGGAGGCGCGGCGCCGCCGCGCGCTCGCCAAGCGCGTGCTCGACCACTTCGTCCTGTACGGCTACCAGCCGGTCGCGCTGCCTGCCTTCGAGTTCGCCGAGGTGCTCGAGCGCGGGCTCGGCACCTTCGACGCCACCGACGTGCTGCGCTTCATCGAGCCCGAGTCGGGCGAGGTGGCCGCGCTCCGCCCCGACATGACCCCACAGATCGCGCGGCTCGTGGCCACGCGGCTCGCCGACGCGCCGCGCCCGATCCGCCTCTGCTACGAGGGCACCGTCCTCCGCCGCCGCCAGGGCCGGGCGCGCCGCCACCGGCAGATCCCGCAGGCCGGCGTCGAGCTGTACGGCGTCGGCACGCTCGGCGGCGACCTCGAGATCCTCCGCCTCGCCGCCTCCGCGGTGCGCGAGGCCGGCCTCGACAGGTTCGTGGTGGACCTCGGCCACGCGATGATCGCGCGCGCGCTGCTCGACGCGGTCCCGGCCGGGCTCGCGGCCGAGCTCTCGGAGGTGCTGGAGCTGAAGGACGCGTCGCGCCTCGCCGCCGTGCTCGCGAGCCCGCGCGCCGCCGACGTCCCGCGCCGCATCGTCGCGGCCATCGCCGCGCTCCCGGACCTCGCGGGCGGCGGCGAGGCCGACCCGGACGGGTCCCTTGTCTTCGACCGGGCCGCGGGCCTGCTCTCCGGCACGCCCGCCGAGGCGCCGCTCGCCGAGCTCCGCGCGCTCTGGGACGCGGCCAGGGCGAGCCCCGAGCTCGGCCCGGCGCTCCGGATCGACCTCGGCGAGCTCCGCGGCCTCGCCTACTATACGGGTGCAATTTTCCACGTGTTCGCCGAGGGCCCCGGGGAGGCGATCGCGGCGGGCGGGCGCTACGACATGCTGCTCTCGCGCTTCGGCTTGCCGATGCCGGCCGTCGGCTTCGCCCTGTACCTCGACGCGGTGGCCTGGGCGCGCGACGCGGCGGGCGCCGCGGACGAGCCGGCGCCGCGGGTGCTCGTGGCGGTGGGGTCGGAGCGGGCCGAGCCGCTCGCGGCGGCGCTGCGGGGGCTCGGGGTCCCGGCGGTGGCGCACCCGCCGGACCAGGATCCCGAGGGGTACGCGCTGTCCTGGCGCTTCTCCCACCTGGTGCGCGAGCGGGACGGGGCCATCGTCCTGGAGGCGCCGCCCGGCTGCGAGGTGCCCGGGGCGGCCGCCGTCCCGGCGACCCTCGACGACGCCGCGATCGCCCAGGCGATCGTGCTGAAGACGAGGGCGACCCCTCCGGGCGAAAAGTAGACGCTCGCTCGGCGCGCGAGCCTGGGGTAAAGGCGAACCTGAACCCGGACGGAGCCGCTCGGAATGACGAGCGGGCAGAGGACGGGCCACGTGATTCGGGAGGAGCTTCGGAATGACCGCGATCGTGATCGTCGGCGCGCAGTGGGGCGACGAGGGCAAGGGAAAAGTCGTCGACCTGTACACGGAGAGCGCCGACCTCGTGGTGCGCTACGCCGGCGGACCCAACGCTGGACACACGCTGGTGGTGGGCGGTGAGAAGCTCATCGTACGGCTCATCCCGAGCGGCATCCTCCGCTCGAACGCCCGCTGCGTGATGGCGCAGGGGATGGTGGTCGACCCGGGGGTGCTCGTCTCCGAGATCGACGCTGTCGAGGCGCGGGGCTGCTCGACGGAGGGGCGGCTGTTCGTCTCGGATCGCGCGCACCTGATCCTCCCGTTCCACCCGCTCGTCGACTCGCTCCGCGAGGCGAGCGCGGCGGACGGGGTGCGGCTCGGGACGACCAAGCGCGGCATCGGCCCCTGCTACGAGGACAAGGCGTCGCGGCGCGGGGCGCGGCTCGGCGATCTGCGCGACATGAAGCGTCTCGGGCAGCTCGTCTCGCGCGCGATCGAGGCGTGGACGCCGACCTTGCGCGCGCTCGGCGGCGAGCCGCCGTCGCTCGACGCGATCCTCGAGGAGCTCGCGCCGCTGGCGAAGCGGATCACGCCGCTGCTCGCCGACACGTCGCAGCTCATCGACGGGGCGCTCCGCCGGGGTGAGCGCGTGCTCCTGGAGGGCGCGCAGGGGACGCTGCTCGACATCGACCACGGCACGTTCCCGTTCGTCACGTCGTCGTCGGCGATCGCGGGCGGCGCGTGCGTGGGGGCCGGCGTCGGCCCGACGCGCATCCGCCGGGTGCTCGGCCTCGCGAAGGCGTACTGCACGCGCGTGGGCGAGGGCCCGTTCCCGACGGAGCTCGGCGGCCCGCTCGGCGAGCGGCTGCGGTCGGTCGGCGGGGAGTACGGCTCGGTGACCGGCCGGCCGCGGCGGACCGGCTGGCTCGACCTGCCGGCGCTGCGCTACGCGGCGCGGGTGAACGGCCTCGACGGCATCGCGCTCACGAAGCTCGACGTGCTGACGGGCATGCCGGAGCTCAAGGTGTGCGTCGCCTACGAGACGCCCTCGGGGCTCACGCGGGAGTTCCCGATCGACGATCTCGGGACGGCGACGCCGGTGCTCGAGCAGGTGACCGCGTGGAGCGAGCCGATCGACAGCGCCCGCTCGATGACCGAGCTGCCGGCAGCGGCGCGGCAGTACGTGGAGCTGGTCGAGAAGGAGACCGGCGTGCCGGTGGACGTCGTCTCGGTCGGCGCGGATCGCGAGGCGACCATCGTCCGGCGCAACGCGTTCGCCTGAGGGGGTGGGCGAGCGCGACGCCCCACGTCGAGGAGATGAAGAGAAGGCCGGCGCCGTGACGTGAGCCGACGGGCGCCGGCCTTCACCGGTGGAGCGTCACAAGAGCGCGTCCAGTTTGACTACATAGGACGCTCCCCGGCACGCGAAGTCGCGTGAGCCCTCTTGACGCGCAGCGCGACTATTCGTCGGATGGCGAGCTCGAGATCGCAAACACGATGAAGTGCTGCCCGAGGAGTCCGAGCGGATAGAACCCTTCCGCCTGCAGCCGAACCAGCGAGATGAACGGGTTGGGGCCTTTCCCTGCTCCTGATCCATCAACGACCTCCCAGATCAGCGCGTTCCACGCATTCTTCTCGACGCTACCCGCAAGTTCCCACCAGAGCTGGCGATCGGCCGTCGGAGTGTTGGCCAGCAACGTCTCGGGCTCATCGATGATGAGCTGCTGCACCACGTTGACCAACTGAGGCACGGGCCATAGAGGCGGGCCGATCCGATCTCGGACGACGGCGTCCTGCATCGCTTCGTCGGTCACCCGCTGCAGGAACCTGCCGAGCTTGGCGCTCCATCGATCGGCGAACTCCTCCCCGCCAGGTTCGCTCGCGATGCGGGCCTGTAGCTCGCGCAATCTTCGTTCACCTCCCAGAACGATGTCCGGCGCAGCAACAAATCCGGGATCGACGAACTGCTCGTATTGCTTCACGTGTTCTTCCGCCAACTTGACGATCGAGCCGGGGATACTCTCATGCCGCGGGAACAACGTCGTGCGCGCGATGAGGCGCAGCACATCGTTCAAGCGGCTCGTTGCGTCACCATACGATCCCGGTGAAATGTGTAGAATCTTCATATTCATCAACCGTTCGCGAAGCCTCACGGGGACTTTGAGAGGACCTGTATCCCCTGACCCGGTAGGGCACGAACGAGGAATGCCCCCCCTGCCTTCAGCAGCATGGCCCGCTCCAGCGCGGTGAGCGGGCGCGGCGGGTGCGGGATGGCGGCGGCGGCAAACGCGGTCATGGCGCGCCTCGAACCAGTCACGCTCGAGGCGGCCACGAACCGCAAGGCCGATTCGTTCAGGTGCTTCGAGGAAATGGATCCAGGTCGCCGATGCTCGTAATGACGCCATCGAGGACGCCCCTCAGGACATCTGAGTGCCGAAACAAAGCGTGAACGGTCCGTGCGTAGAGCAGCAGATCCACGGGAGCCTTCTCGAAGGTCCGCCGATACTCCGAATCAGTCGCGAGAAATGAGAGCGCCTTCGCGACGGCAATCTCCGTCAGCAAGCGTTCTTTCGCATCGGCGATCGATTTTATCTATTCCCAAGCCTCGGGCTGTCTCAGAAAGGCATCCATACATCATTCCATTTATGGTTCAGAAGAGCTGCTTAAGCCCCGCCCAGGCGGCAACTCCGAGCTGGCCCTCGACGACACCGAACTGCACCGCTCCGCCGACGTGCGCACCAGTGAATACCCTGCCAGCAGCATCGATGACGAGCGTATGCGTTTCGCCTACCCACGCTCGGCCTCGCCTCCACCGGCGGCTCCCATCTCTGTCGCACGCCATGCACCGCCGACGGCGCGTGCCTCGATTTGACTGAGGAAATCTCGCGCAAGCCCAGCTCGCTGCGCAGCAGGTGCGCCCTTCAGCATGTTGAGAGCTTCTCCCAGCATCTTCCCTCCGGGCCCGGGCGTCAACAGCGGAACTGCAGAAGGCGCCGCCCCTGCAGCGGCGCTTCCGCAAGCGGCGGCGGCGCCCCTCCGTGCCAACGTGAGTGAGACAGAGGGTGCGAGAAATCGATGAGCCGTCCGCATGGACGACTGCATTCCGGTTCACATCTCCGAGCGGCCGAGGCCGCCGCAGGCGCGACGCGGTGACGGTCGTGACCTCGTGCGCGGGTGCCACGGCCTCAGCGGCCGTCGCCTCCTCGTGCTCGGGCGCCGCAGAGTAGAAACCACCGGGCAGCGGGCCTCGCAGCTTGGTGATGTCCCACGTCCAGACCTGGTTCGGCGCCGTCGCGAGCAGCGACGGCTTGGCGTGCTTGGCTGGCGCTCGCCGCGCACGTCGCTCTGCGCTCTCGCCGAGCTCAGCGAGCAGCCGATACATCGTGCGAATCGAAGCGAGATAGACGCCGCGCGACAAGAGGCGCGCGTAGACCTCCGGAGGGGGCTGGTCGACGAACTCCTCGCTGTGCAGCACGTCGAGCACGGCTTGCCGCTCAGCCTCGCTGAGCCGGCGCGGGCTCGGCGCGCCTGCCGGTACGACGGCCGCCGGCTTCGCGGGTGCGTCTGGCGATACAGCGTGGCACGGCTGAGGCCGAGCGCCAGACACGCTTGTGCGATCGGAACGCCCGGGTCATCGAGTTCCTCGACGAGGTCCATCAGCGCTCTTCGTCGCTCGCGAGGTTGATCCCCAGAATGGCCGAGACCATTTTTGGGGAGCTCGATGAGCTTCTCTGCGAGCTCCAGCTTCTCCTCCAGCCGCGCCGCGCGCTTCTCGAGCTCGGCGATGCGGCGGTCCTTGGCGTCGAGCTTCGGCTTTCTGCCGGGCTTGCGTCCGGCGAGGGCCTCGCTGCCGTGGAGCGCGAGCTGCTTGCGCCACGCCGCCAGGTGAGAGCTGTAGATGCCCTCGCGCCGCAGGAGCGCCTCGAGCTCGCCGCGCTGGGTGCACGCAGCGGCTTCGCGGACGATGCGCAGCTTCTCGGACGCCGGAAACGACCGCCTCTTGCCCGGCTTCGGCATGGCCTCCACCGAGACGCCACTCGCGCCGGAAGCAGCGCCCTGCGCCGCTGGGGCGGGGGTAGGGTTGATCGATCGGAGATGGGAAGGCTTCGGCACGGGTCGCGTCCATTCTCCGCCCTCGCTACACAGATTTCGAGAGGAAAGCTGTCTCACGCGTCATTGGCACAGGGGGGATTTCGACGTCGACGGTGAGGTGCTCGCTCGGGCGATCCGCGCGACCTTCGAGCGCCGGAAGACGGCCCTGCCGACAACCACACCGGTGGCGCTCACGGCGGCGTTCACCGAGGACGCCACGAAGAAGACGCAGCAGTGGTCCGGCTTCGTGCGCAAGGCAGGCGTTCGTGACGCCGGCACCCTCGCCGAGACGATCGCAGCGGTGCGAGCATTCGTCGAGGCGCCGCTCATGGCTGCAGCGAATGGCACCCCCGCACCTGGCACGTGGCGAGCGGGCGGGGCGTGGGGGTGAGCGGTCAGCCTGGGGGATCGCTCTTGTCCTCTGCCGGGATCGACCAGCCGGCCCCGCCGCATTCGCAGACGATCTGAGGTGCACCGGCGATCGTGCCCCCGCCGCCACAGACCGAGCAGGTCACAGCGTCGACAGGCCGAGGCGGCAGGAGCGACGCAAGCTCCGGGCGGGTCTTGGCCGCCTGGCAAATGGCCATGCGCTGCCAGTAGCCGATCGAAAGGGGCCTCAAGCCGGGCGACGCAGCCTCCTGGTCCCATCGAACAAACGAACCGTCTGGCCGTAGCCCGAGCGTCGAGGACCAGCCGACATAGAGCGGCAGGAACCGATGGGCGCGCACGGGCGCCTTCAGCCATTCCAGCTTCGGGTCGGCCGACACGAGAAAGTCAGCGATCCATGCCTCAATGAGCGTCGGCGACAGCGAGGTCATCGGAGCACCATGTTGGTGACGGTCGCCGTGACGGTCCCGCCGGGGCCAACGCCGAAGGACACGGTGGCAGAACCGAAGGAGAGCCCCGCCTCGTCGAGCCACACCTCGAGGACGCCTGCCTGGAAAGCGACCTTCATCCCGCCGCCGGCGAGGATCAGCGACCGTTTTGTCGGGCGCTCGCCCCGCAGGGCGCTCATTGGACGGCCCCTTCCGCGCCGAGGATCGGCGAGGGCGCGTCCGCCTCGGCGCGGGGCGCAGGCGCGCTGTCCGCGGCCGCGGCGTGATCGGCCTCGGCGTCGGGGATCCGCGCGGCGAACGCGGGCAGGACGACCCGGGAGAGCGGCGCCCGGCGGTCCCGGCTCGACTCGGAGGCGAACGCGAAGCTGCGCACCGACCGCCACACCTGCAGGAAGCGGTCGCGGTTGAAGCCCGAGCTGGACAGGAAGATGTCGTACCGCTTGTGGGCAGGGCTCACGACGTCCTCGTCCGGCGCGCCGGGCCCGCCGTGATGTCCGAGGATGTCCGCGTGATCCGCGTCGACGAAGACGCTCTCGTCCGGCGTGGGCCACACCATGGATACGCAGTTGACGATCCCGTCGTTGTGCGCGCGGTCGAGCGCCACGCTCCCCGCGGCGTCGAGCCTGCGGACCGAGCAGTCGGGTCCGAGCTCCTGTCCAGGCTCGAACGCGGTCCACCGGTGGAAGAGCTTGAACAGGTCGTGATCCGGCGCGCCCGGGAGCGGCTCGGCCCTGGTCACGATCGAGCGCAGGCGCACGTGCGCGTACGTCGTCCTGAAGAGATCCTCCGCGTGAGCGGCGTCCGCTGCATAGCGGGCCGGATCCAGGTCCGCGACGGCGCCGAAATCGTCCGATGCGTCGTTCAGCCATTTCAGCGTGTCGAAATAGACGCCCCTCGCCCGCGCGCGGGCGAGGCCGTCCTGCTCATCACAGGCGCTGAACAGGGTCATCGTGTCGAGGATCGCGTGGACCCAGCCGGCCGACCACCCGAGCCGCTTGAGCGAGCTGGCCAGGAGGCGCGCGCCCGGCTGACGCAGGGTGCGGCTGGCCTCGTAGAGCACCGTCACGAGCGCCTGGAGCTTGCCGGACCAGCCGCCGACGACGTGGGCCAGGTTCGAGCCGCGGTGGGGCGTGGAGAGGAACTGGACGGAGCAGAGGCTCTTGATGATCGCCTCGGCGGGGAACTTCTCGATCGGCTCGCTCCTGACCGCGTGCTCGTGGAGGTACTTCATCATCCACCGGATATCCATCCCACCGGTGGAATGCCCGATGAAGTGGATGGCATCGCCGCGGTCCAGGCGGAGGAGCCCCCGCTTGTACCGCTGCAGGAGCCAGTCCAGGAGGAGCTTCGCGCGCGTCTCGATGCGCGCCGTGGGCAGGTTCGGGAAGTAGTGCAGCGTGAGCGGGGCCTCGTACATGGCGCCCTTCCATCCGCGCAGCACCTCGGTCACGCCGTGGTAGTAGTGCAATGAGCCCAGGGCATCGAAGCCCGCGAACCCCGGCACGAGGATGAAATGAGTCCTCGGCTCGTCCGTGCGAGTCATCACGTTCATTGTAGCGTCTCCTCCGCTCTTCGATCGCGCCACACGCGCTCCGGCGTGTGGGCGTGGACCGTTGTGGATGTAGCCATCATCGACGAGGAATGCGGTCGTTCATCGCAGGGCCCCCATGATGACGTGATGACCAGAAATTGCCGTCCTCGGCGTGCATCGAGGCGGGGACGGTGCGGTACGCGACGATCGCGGCGCGAGGATAGAGATCGTTCCCCCGCGTGTGGTCGTAATGGTAATGGGTGCTGACCACCGTCTTCAACCGGCGCGGAGACGTGGTTGCGGGTCCAGCGCCGCAGCATGTGCGAGCCGGGGAAGAACTTGGTGTCGACGAGGAGCGACTCCCCGCGCCCCTCGACGACCAGCGAATTGCCGCCGCCGCCGAGCACGACGTGGACGCCTGGGCCGAGCTCGACGACCGACTGGCGCACGTGAGAGCTGTAGAACGAGAGGGCCGCCGCCACGGGCGACGCGGCCTCGCGGAGCGATGGATGCGAGCTCGGAAGGAGCTCCGGGGGGTGCCGCGCGTGGAAACCCGGCAGGGCCGTGACTTCCCACGTGACCCTCCTGCCCGGCTCGACCTCGACGATGTCCGCGACGGCCGGCATCACGTAGGGGTGAAAGGGGTGGATCGGCCGGAAGCACCAGGTCAGCCGCTGACCGGGGGCGAGGCGCTCGTTGTGCACCCAGAGGAAGCAGGGGCTCCAGCGCGGCCAGTCGCGCGGGCGTGTGAAGAAGCCCCAGAGAACGTCGACGGGGATGTCGACCTCGATCGTGCCGGCCACGGGGAGCATGTGGTGCGACGGCTGAAGGGGCGCGGTGTCGTGAGTGCTCATGCGATGATCTCCTGCGCTCAGCGCTCAGCGCGCACACATCGGGCTGTACACGCGGAGTGCACCTCGCCCCTGACGCGTCACCCTCGATCGAAGCAGCGAGTGGAGAGGATGGTGCTGCGAGGCACCACCCTGAGCTTCCTGCCGACAGGCCCGGACAGGACAGCTCGCCCGATGGCGAACCGTGCCGCCATCGCCGCCGTCATCCCAGGCATATACCGCGCCATCCGGGATCGGCGCGCGATCCGAGGTGGATAGACCGCCGGAGCGCCCTGGATGCAGCGGTCGCTGTCATAGCGCTCGCGTCCGGGGTTCGCTGCCCGTTGCGCAAACACGCAGGAGCTTGCGTAACGCCCGGTCCTGCGAGGGGAGATGAGCCGAGGAGAACGTGAACGCATGTACCCGTGGGTGTTTGTCCGGGTGGACCTGGCGCGCTCACGCCGGAGCGGAGCCGCTCCACGGGTGGAGAAGCTCCGCTCGACGAAGCCAGGGCGGCGTCCGAGCGAGCGCCGTGAACACCGCCCGCGCCCAAACGGCGGGGGAGTCTTGCCTTTCAGTCCCTGCCGCGACGGCTCACCGACCGGAGCCGCCGCCGTGCGTACCGGTCCCGGTGCCCTGCGTACCGGTCCCGCCGCCCTGCGTGCCGGTCCCGCCGCCCTGCGTGCCGGTCCCGCCGGTCGGCGGCGTCAGGGAACCACCACCGGGCGTGCCCGAGCCACCCGTCGTGCCGGTGCCCGGCGTGCCGCCTGGCGTGCCGCCCGTCGTGCCGCCGCCCATCGTGCCGCTGCCCGGCGTGCCGCCTGGCGTGCCGCCGCCCATCGTGCCGCCTGGCGTGCCGCCCCTCGTGCCGCCCCTCGTGCCGCTTCCCCACTCGTGCGTGCCGCCCTGCGTGCCTGTCCCGCCCTGAGCGCCTCCTTCAGGCGACCCCATACCGTCGCCTGGCATCGTGCCTGTGCCGGGACTTCCGCTCTCCGGAGCTCCCGTTCCTTCGGTGCCGCCGGTCGTCTCTCCGCCTGTCTGCCCGGACCCGGGCGAGGTCGTCTGTTCGCCGCTCCTGCCTCCCCCGCAAGCCATGAGCGGCAGCGCGGCCACGACTACCAGAAACATGCTTCGCATCTTGTGTCTCCCAGGTCGTCTGCGTTCGCGGCTCGTGCCGAGCCGCCGGCGATGCGGACGCGTCCACGCGCATGAGGCCGCCCAGGGCCCGCGTAGCGTCCCACGCTCGACATGCTGGAGCCGGACCCAGACCTCGGGATCGAGACGAGGCCGGAACGGCACGTCGGGCCACGCCCGATCGAGCACCGCTGCGCTCTCGCACGCAAACAGGCCTGCTGAGCCATCGCCCACAGGCGCGCTCGACGGCGAGCAGCCGGCCGGACACGCTGCGAGCGCGTCGCTCGATCACGCGTCGATCCATCGCGCGCCCCTCGCGGCGGCCGGCTCCAGCTTCGACCCGGCTTGCCCGCCGCTTGCATGAGGTCACGACCACCTGTGACCGCGGAGCACGCTGCGCGCCGCGCGCGGCCGCCTGCGTCCGGGGGGCAGGAGAGGGGGTGAGGCATGCGCGAAAACATCCGGAACAAGGTCGTCGTCATCACGGGCGCTTCGAGCGGCATCGGCCGCGCAACCGCGCTGGAGTTCGCCAGGCGCGGAGCCGCGGTGACGCTGACAGCCAGGCGCGAGCAGCCGCTGCGCGAGCTCGCCGCCGAGTGCGAGCAGGCCGGGGGCAAGGCCCTCGTCGTGCTCGCCGACGTGACGAACGAGGCCGCCGTCCTGGAGGTCGCGCGGCGCACCACCGAGGCGTTCGGCCAGATCGATGTGTGGGTCAACAACGCGGCGGTGACGCTCTTCGGGCTGTTCGAGCAGACGCCGTCCGAGCCCTACCGGCGCGTCATCGAGACCAACCTGTTCGGCTACGTCCACGGCGCCCGCGCCGCGCTGGCGCAGTTCCGACGGCAGGGCCATGGCGTGCTCATCAACGTCGCCTCGATGGTCGCCAGGCTCTCGGAGCCCTACGTCAGCGCCTACGTCGCCTCGAAGCACGCGATCCGCGGGCTCTCCCAGAGCCTGAGGCAGGAGCTCGCGGTGCTCGGGGCCCGCCAACTCCACATTTGCACCGTGATGCCGGCGACGATCGACACGCCGTTCTTCCAGCACGCCGGCAACTACACGGGGCGGACGCCGCGGGCCATGCCCCCGGTGTACCCACCGGAACGCGTGGCGCGCGCCATCGTTCGTCTGGCACGGACACCACGGCGGGAGGTGTTCGTGGGCAACGCGGCCCGGCAGCTCGCCTTGCTGTCCTTCCTGGCCCCGGGCCTCGCGGAGCGCCTGCTCGCGCGGAGCGTCGACAGGCTGCACCTGCAGCACGACCGGACAGCGTACGCGACGAACGGCAACCTGTTCACGCCGCTGCCGGAAGGGACCACCGCGAGCGGCGGGTGGAAGCCGCGCGGGAAGAAGCGGCTCCTGCGCGCCGCGATCGTCGGATTGGCTGCCCTCGCGCCGGCCGTGCTGGGGCTGCTGTGGCTCCGCCCGAGGCTCCTTGCGTTGCGGTGACGGCGCGCTCTCCGTTTTCATGATCCTCGCTGCGTCCTCGGGCCATGGTCCGCCTGTCGCAAGAAGACACACTGGCCGCGCCTGCGGATGGGCTCGCGGACTCCACGAAATCTGCTCTGGCCTCGGTTGCGGCGCGGGGCGCCGGCTCTAGGGTGGGTCGGAGGAGACATGTCCGAAGGAGACGCCGGGTTGTACGAACAGGCCCCTTCCGGCGCGCCTGTCGCCGGGGGTTTCACACGGCACGTCGCCCGCGCGCAGGGCCGGCGGACGAGGGCGCCGCGGCGGCCGCAACGACACCCATCGAACAACCGTTGAGGGCAGCATGAGGGAACGAAAGAAGCTCGCAGGGAAGCGAATCGCAGCGCTCGTGGCGGACGGGTTCGAGCAGATCGAGCTGACGGTGCCGATGAAGGCGCTCCGCGCCGCCGGCGCGGAGGTGGACGTCATCTCGCTGCGCCACGGCAAGATCCGCGGGATGAACCTCCACGAGCCCGGCGCGAGGGTGCGCGTGGACCGGATCGTCGGCGAGGCGGACCCGGCCGACTACGACGGCCTGCTCTTGCCGGGAGGGTTCATCAGCCCGGATCTGCTCCGGCAGAGCGAGGAGGCGCGCCAGTTCGTTCGCGCCTTCGACGCGCTCCGCAAGCCGATCGCGACCCTCTGCCACGGTCCCTGGGTGCTCGCGTCGGCGGAGCTCGTGAGCGGGCGGCAGCTCGCGTCGTGGCCCGGGATCCGCGACGACGTCGTGCACGCCGGCGGCGTCTGGCGGGACGAGGAGGTGGTGCGGGACGGCAACTGGCTGTCGAGCCGCGGGCCGCAGGATCTGCCGGCGTTCGTGCGCGAGATGCTCGATCTGTTCACCGAGACCGCGCCCCTCCACGCGGCCGCGGCGTCGTCGCTCGCCGTCCAGTCGGCGCCAGCGCGCACGTCGCCCCCGCTGGCGGCGCTCAGCGCGACGGCGTTCCTGCCAGCGCCCTCCACGGGGCGGCGGCTCCTCCGCGGTGTGGCCACGCTGGCGGTGGGCGGGCTCGCGGTGATGGCGTTGCGAAGGGCGATCGCGTAAGGGCGGGCTCCGGACGGGTGGCGCGCTCACCTCCAGGATCGCGCCCGGCGAGCGCAGGCGCGCGACCCACGGCTCGATGAACGGATCGATGAGCGCGGCGCCGTGGTCGTGACCGGCAATGTCGCCGAGCGCGCCCCGCGCCTGCCGCGTCGAGGACACTCGGGTTCGGCCACCCCCTCACGACGTTGATGACATTGAAGGGATGTGGCCGCCAACCCCCCCGATGCCGCGCCCGCGTCCCCTCGCAGATCCACGTCCGGACATATCCGAGAGAGAGCGCGGCTGTTCAACTTGGACCGAACGGCTCGGGGTTGTGTGTCACTCAACAAATCGACGCGTTCAAGGGGAGCCCGAGCGGGCCCGACAGGCAGAAGTTCACTTTTCGCCCATGAAATTCGACTATTATCTCCATCTCTATGGCCGAGAGTAGCTACGTGTTTGCTGGTTCGGAGCGCGCGCGAGAGCTCGAGCGCCTGCGGCGGATCGAGGGCTTCTTCGACCCCGGGAGCTGGCGCCTGCTCAAGGCGGCGGGGATGGGTCCGGGCTGGAGCTGCCTCGAAGTAGGCGCAGGCGCCGGGTCGATCGCCTCCTGGATGGCCGAGCGCGTCGGCCACGAGGGCGAGGTGGTCGCGGTCGATCGCGATGTAGGATTCCTGGACGCCTCGCGGCTGCCCGGCGTCCGGATCATCGAGGGCGACATCCGCCAGCTCGACCTCCACGCAGCCCGGTTCGACCTGGTCCACGCCCGCTACGTGCTCATCCACAACCCGGATTTCCAGGTGATCCTCGACGCCATGCTGGCGGCGCTGAAGCCCGGCGGGCGTCTGGTCCTCGAGGAGCCCGACTTCACCGCCGCCAGGGGCGCCTCCGGGGCGGATATCGACGCCTTCAACCGGGTCAATCAGTCGATCCTCGCGATGTACGAGGCCGGCGGTCAGGACCCGGGCCTGGGCCTGCGCCTGCCCGCGATCCTGATGTCGCGCGGGCTCGCCATCGAGGCGGTCGAGAACGAGGTGCCGCTGTGCCCGGGGGGCCACCCGCTTTCCGGGATCATGAGCCTGTCGGCCGCTCAGCTCCAGGACAGGTACCTCGCGACGGGGCAGATCAGCGAAGAAGATCTCGCCGGCTACGCCCGGTTCGCGTCCGATCCAGCGGCGTGGGGCATCTACTACGGCACCGTCGGCGTCGTGGCCCGCAAGCCGGCCAGAGCCGCGGACTGACGCGCCGCCCGCGCCCGGGCCGCCGGGCGCCCTATACCCGGCTTGGACCCGTCCTCCAGCAAAGCGACCCTATCCATCCTGCGGCCTCCGTCGCGCCCGCACACGGCAGCGCGCCGCCCCTCCGGACGCGGCGCCCCCTGGGCCAGGCCAGCCCTGCCCTGAGGGCCGGCGCCGCCGCCCGGGCGCGCGCGCGTCCGTTCATCGGCGTGAAGATGTGGCACCTGCGCGCCGGTCCGTCGCGCGGCGCGGAGGGTTCAACCGATCCTGTGCGATGGTGAGCATTGGCTATTTCGATGAGATCGCGCTTGCGTCTCCCGGCGCCGGCTCAAGATACATGGCGGGGCGGGCCAGGCATCACCGCCAAGCGCTTCAGCGCCGGACCCGCTTCCGTCAATGACATGGGGGGATCATGAGCATTCGAATCAATTCTCTTCGTTTTGTATGGATGACAGCCCTGGCGCTCGCGGGAGCCAGCGCTTGCTCCGTCGCGGCGGAAGACGGTGATCTGGCGGCGGCGGACGAGGGCACGTCGGGAGAGGAGGTCCAGTCCACCTCGCAGGCCTTCACGCTCTCGATGCCGGAGCTCGCGGCGGTGCTAGGCGCCTTCGACGCGAACGAGATCGTCATCGCGCAGCTCGCGCTGAGCCACGCGACGGACCCGCACGTGCTCGAGTTCGCTCAGGAGCTGCTCGATTATCATGCCCTCTCGAACCAGCGGCTCCTGGCGGCGCTCGGGCAGACGGGCGTGAGGCCGCTGGACAACCAGATCAGCCTGGCGCTGGCCGAGCAGGGCGCGTCGGATCAGCTGACGCTCGATGGTCTCACGGGGTCTCACTTCGACTGGACGTTCGTCGACATCCAGATCTATCGACACCGGGAGTTCCTCGCCCATCTCCAGGAGCAGATCTCCGTCGTCGGGCCCGAGCTGCAGCCGGGGATCTCCCACCTCGTTCCAGAGATCCGGAACGCCACCTCGCGGCACCTCGCGTTCGCCACGTCGCTGCCCTCGCTGATCGGCAGCCCTTATGTCCGGGATTACGGCACCCTGCCCGGCGCATCCTACTACGGTTACAACACGCCTTATTACGGCCCCGTTTACTCCGGCGCGAGCGGGCTCTACTCTCCCGCTCGCCCCTCGTACCCCTGGTATCACGGGCGCAGCGGGTCGTTCGGCTCGGGCGCTCAGGACCCGAACGCGCCTTTCGGGGGCCGTCGCCCGTGAGCCTGCCCAGGTAGAGATCGGGCGCCGCGCTCGCCAGCGCCGCGGCGCGGGCGCGCCACGGCGCCTGCGCTCTATCGAGCATGGGCAAACGTGGGCAAGCGTGGGCGCCGCGGCGCTCCCACCTCGTTCCCGGGAGCGGCCGTCGCGCCCACAGGCGACGGCGCGACGCGGACGGCGCGGCGCGGCGCTACAGCCGGCGCCGCGCGCGGCCGCGATCCGGGATGACGCCGTGGATCTCCGCCTCGCTGAAGCCAGCCGCCTTGTAGAGGCGCTTCAGGTGCACGAGCTCGATGTGCGCGCTCTTCGCCACCGCGGCGCGAATGCGGTCGAGCACGCTGAGCCGCTCGAGCGGGAGCCGGGTCGCCTCGACCGTCGAGCGCAGCGCCGCGGCCGCGGATTTGACCTCGGCGGCCGCCGCCTGCGCCTTGTCCAGGCTGAGCTTCGGGTGGATCCCCGAGCCGAGGAGCTGCGCGAGCACCTCCAGCCGATCCGGCTGCCCGGTGATGTCGCCGTCCTCATGGTCGGCGAAATAGGCCATGCCGCCGGGGAACAGGATCGACAGCGCCGGATCGGCCGTGGGGCGCCCGACCGCGTTCCAGACGTCGTCGGCCACCTTGCCGAGCGCGTCGTCGGCGCGCGCGGACTCGGCCTCGACCTTGGCGAGCAGGGGCTCCGCCTCGGACCGGGCGGCGTTGCGCTGGGCCTCCACGCCGTCGAAGAGCGTCAGCACGGGCACGAGCCGCTGCTCGGCGAGCTCCCGGAGGGATCCGCCCTTCGCAGAAGCGCTCTGGAGCGTCGCGCGCACGTCACCGATGATGTCGTCCGCTGGCGCATCCTTGCGAATCACCTCGCCCATGATGTCGATCCTCCTCTGGCCTCACGAGGCTCCAAGGCTGCGGAGTCCGGCGAAACACGACCCGCGAACGCCCCCCGTGGCGCTGTCACCTCGGGCACCATAACGGAGCATCGACCGCGCGATCAACCGGATCGCAGCGCCCCCGGCCGGGCGTGAGCCTCCGGAGCGCGGCGCTGGTACACTCGCCGCGTGCACCTCGGCTCGCTGCTGCTCCCGGCCCTGCTCGCTCTCCCGCTCGCCGCGCACGGCGGACAGAGCAGCGGCGATCTCGTCGCCGCCGCCGCGGCAGCAGGGAGGCCGCCCGAGTGCTCGGCGCGGACCCGCCGCGCCATCGCCCGGGGGCCCTCCGTCTGGGAGCGCGCGCGCGCGCCGGAGCTCCCGCGCTACTGCGACCTGCTCGCGCGCGGCCAGGCGCAGCTCGGCGGCAACCCCGAGGCGGCGCGCGAGTCGGCGCGCCTCGCCGCCCAGATCCTCCCGGGGCACGCGGCGCCGCAGGTCCTGCTCGCGCGCNCTCCCGGGGCACGCGGCGCCGCAGGTCCTGCTCGCGCGCGCCGCCCTCGCGCTCGGCTCGGCCGAGGACGCCGCGCGCGCGTTCGACAGCGCGCGGCAAATCGACCCCCGCAGCGTCGAGGACCCGCACACATTGCACGACCTCGCCCGGTCGCTCGCCCGCACCGGCAAGCGCGACGAGGCGCTCGCGATGTACCGCGCGCTCGTCCCGCGGATCGACCTGCTCGGCGCCGCGGACCAGCGCGCGCTCGTGCTGCTCGAGGCGGCGCACCTGTCGATGGCCGCCGCGGGCGCCGCCGCGTCGAC
>NZ_JEMA01000187.1 GCF_001589285.1 Sorangium cellulosum
TTCAACATGGTCGGTGCTCTAGGCGCACATGGCACTCCCAATAGTGCACCGATATGCGGATCCGTTCGCAATTGCAATGCCGTAGCCGTCGGTATCGTGCGAAGTACGGGAGCCCGCCGCCGCCGCCCCCGCCGGCACATCGCGCCGCGCCCGTGTCGCCTCGGCCGGTCGAGCCGCCGCGGCCCGAACGGCTGAAGCTCGGAGCGGGGCTGGGGGCACCCCTGGGCCTCGGGACCACGCCGGGGGACGCCCTTCTCCGGGCCGATCGAGGTCCGGCCGGACGAGGAGTTCCCCGTCAACCGCCAAGACCGTCTCCGGTCCGTAGGGAAAGCTCAGCTGCCCGGGCAGGACCGTCTCGTCGGCTCCGTCACGAGGCGCAGGAAGCCCCGGTTGTTCGGGAGCGCCCTCGCAGGCGCGGAGGGCTCGCGATGAGTGAGCGGCTTCGCCTCGCGAGCGGCGCGAATACGATTGGCGATTGACTGTTACATGCAGGAGCCCCTTCGCCGCTCCTTGTCCTCACCGCTCCTTGTGGCGTCCGCAGGTCCGCCATGGCGTTGCCAGGCGCCATCGCGGCGCGTGGTAGATCGCCGCGTACGCCCTCGCGCCCGCCACCCCGGCACACGCCTGCTGCGCGCCGGTGGCGAGCGAGGCAACCACGGCCGCTCGAGGCGACGGGTCGGTCAGGGCAAGCTCCCCAGGCGCAGGCCTCCGCGGTTGGGCCACGGTCGGGCCGATGCCTCCCGAGGGGGTGCGATCCGTCGTCACGCCCTCCCAGAATCCCTCGGGTAGCGACGGATCGCGGCGATTCGCCCCCCCGGTGGAACAGTCCCGATGCAAAATTCAGTCAACGGAAAATTCGCGGTGCGAGAGCGGCCCGTTGTCGCGCCTCTCCAAAGGCGAGTAGTCTCCTGCTGAGATGGCGAACACGAGATGAGCACGTACGAACTTCTCCAGTGGTTGGGGCTCGGGGCGGGCGCCCTCGTCCTGGTCGCGATCGTGGCGGGCGCGATCAAGCTCTCGCGCGCGACGGACGCGGTCTGGCCGAACTGTGCGACGAGGTACGGGCTGACCTTCGATCAGCAGAACGAGGGCAACGCGATGACGTCACAGCGCCGCGTCAAGTCCCTCACCGGCGCCGTGCAGAACGTGCCGCTCCGGGTCATCTCCACCTGGAGCATGGTGGGCAACACCAGAACCACCTCCACGGCCTTCTATGCGCGCTCGTTGTATCCGGCGCCGTATCGCTTCTCGCTCCAGATCACGCGCGGCGCGGGGGGCCCGCAGCACCACCTGGTGCCGACGGGCGACCCGAGCTTCGATCGCATGATTTCGCTCAGGAGCGACGCGCCCGCCCTCTCTCGTGCGCTCATGAACTCGGCGGTGCAGGCGGCGTTGCTCAAGCTGCCCATGAATCAGGTCGGGCTCTCTTACGACAACGGCGAGCTCTGTCTCTCCTACGGCGGTCAGCCGCTGAAGCCCGCCGAGCTCGAAGCCCCCATCGACGCCCTGGTCGCCCTGGGTCACTCGAGGCTCGCATGATGGCCTCGCCCTCCGACCCGCGGCAGGCGTACCTCCGAGACCTCGGAGCGGCCCACGGCTTCACGCTCGAAGCGCTCGACATGAACCGGCGAGGGCGCGTTCATCCGGCGCAGGTCAAGCGCGGCAAGCGCTCCGGCATCGGCGGTGGGGTGTTCTTGCTCCTGCTGGGGTTGCTCGTCGCCGCCGGGGGGGTCGGAGGTGCGCTCTACCTCCACGACGATTACGCGAAGCCGATCTCCGACATCGATATGAACGGGCTCTACGCGCTCGGCGGGGGCGGCGTCGTGCTGGGCGGGTTGCTCGGTATCGGCGCGCTGTCGACGTTCTGGAAGGTCAGCGCGAGGCGCAAGGCGTACGCCCAGAGCCCCGCGCTGGTCGCCCAGGGGCCGCTCCAGAAGGTGCACGTCGACGGCCGCGGCGGCATGCCGAGCCAGTGGCGCTACGTGATCGGCGGAGTCGCCTTCGTCGTCTCGCAGAAAGCGTGGGAGCTCACGACGCACGGCGCCCACTACCGCGTGTATCACCTGGCGGGCGATCTTCTGAGCATCGAGCCGCTGTGAGAGCTCGGGGCGGCCTCACGTGATCTCCTCGATGCCCTCCGCCGTCGAGTGAGCCGCGCGCGCGCGCGGGCCGCTGTGGATCACCGGCGCGCGGCGGGGAGCAGCGCCCGCAGCGCGTCGTGCAGGCGGCGGTACGTCGCGACGTCGCCGCACGGCACGCCCTCCTGCACGAGATCCCGGGCGACCTCCGGGCCGATGCCGGCGAGGACGCAGGCGCTGCCGAGCAGCCTCACCGACGTCGCCACGCGCAGGAACAGCGCGAGCGCGCTCGCCTCCATCCGGTCGAGCCCGGTGACGTCGATGACCACGGCGCGCGCGCGCCTGGCCGTCACGGCGGCGAGGAGCCGCTCCATCAGGTGCGCGCACCGCTCCTCGTCGACGGAGCCGATCACCGGGACGCAGAGGACCCGGCTCCAGACCTCGAGGATGGGCATGGACAGCGCCCGCATCGCGGCGCGCTGGTGCTCGATGAGCGTCAGCTTCTCGGTGAGCTCCCGCGCGTGCGCGAGCTCGCGCGCCCGGGCGAGCTCCTCCTCGGCTATCCCTTCGCGGGCGCGGGGACAGCCGCCTCGGGCGCCGTCGAGCGCTGGTAGCGGCGGATCGCCGATTCCCCGATCGCCCGGGAGACGGCCGTCGCGGCGAGCGCCCCCGTCGCCACGGCGAAGGCCGGGTTCAAGCTCACCGCGAGGACGGCCACCGGCGCGGCGACGCTGGCGGCACAAGCCGCCACCACGGCCGCGAGCTCCTTGACGCGCTCGGATTCGTCGATGTCCTTCCCGAAGAGCAGCGCTATCTCGAGAACCAGGTAAAGGTGCATCCTGGTAAGGATGGATGTGCCGGCGACGAACCCCACGCCTTCGTACACGATGCCGAACCCAGGGATGATGGAGGGCACATGGACGACGCCGCCCGCGGCGAAAGAGATCGCCTTGGTCGATGCGATCAGCCGGCGCGCCTGCTGCTCCGGCGACTCGTCTGGATACATGCGCCGCACGCGGGCCACCACGGACTGGATACGTGATTTTCGGAGCCTCAGGATGAAGTAGAAAAAATCATCGGTGAACAGGCTTTGCTGACTCGCTTGCTGCTGCCCGACGGCCATGTGTACCCCACTTGCAGGAATGCCTCGCGCGGATTCTGCCCTGATCAAGAGATCATCGGCGAACACCATGATTATACACGCTGGCGGCCACGGCTGCCGCCGGAGCGGCCAGGCGCTAGCGAGGCAAGGCCGCGCAGCCGGCCGGGACGTCGCAAGCCACGGCCCGAGCTCCGTACACGTCGCGCCAGCTGCCGTCCTCGACACGCGTGATGTCAATGGGGACGAGCTCCGCGAGCCCGCGGTCGCGCATGTCCCGAAGTTCGGGCCCATCCTTGCCTCGTGGCCGAGTTCGTTCCATGGCGCGCTCGCCGCCAGGGCTCACGCGTTCGCGATCACGCTGGGCAGGGAGAGCGCGAGCGCCTGGAGCGCCGCGCTGATGGACGTGGTCTCGAAGGCGACGACGCCGCACGGCGCCCACGTCGTGAGCGCCGCGCTCGCGGCGGACTCCCTGATCGGCTTCATCGAGGGCTCGTCGCTCCGCCATGGCTACAGGTGGGCCCCCTGGCTGGTCGTCGGAGCGACAGCCTCGCTCGGCTGGGACGCAGGACACGCCGGAAGCTGCCCGTGACCCGCCCCTTGCAAGCTGGGCACTCGAGGACATCGAGCGCCAATGTGCGGCGCAAGAGCTCGGCCCACGGTCGATAGCCGCCACGCTTACCCAGTAGAGCCTGCGGGCACTGGCGAGCGGCAAGGCTCCGGCAGCGAGTCGACGCGAGCGGCGGGCTCGACGTTCGGCCCAAGCTTGCTCACCGCTCCGGTGCCACCGGCAGCCCGAGCAGCTGACCGATCGCCTCGTGCACGACCCAGGCTGCCGCCGCGTCCCCGATGGCGACGGCTCGGCTCAGGGGGCCGGCGAGCGACGCAACCACGGCGGCTCGAGGCGATGGATCGACCGTCGCGAGTTCTCCGGGCCCAGGGCTCGGCGGTTGGGCCGGGGTTGGGTCCATACCTCCTGAGGGGGGCGATCCGTCGTCACGTGACAGATGCCGGCCCGGGGCGGGCCTCGGAAGGACGCGCCGGCTACGGCGCCTCGACCACCGTGCGCGACTCCTTCGCCTGGATCACGTCGGGGAGCAGGAACGGCACCAGGTGCGTCTGGTTCTTTCGCCAGAGCTCCGCCTGATCGCGGAAATGTGGGCTCTCGGCGTCCCAGACATTGCCTCCGGGGATGGCGTTCCACGCCTTCGGCCCCGCCGGGTCGAGCTCCACGACGAGCCGTTGCGACGGGCCGTGGACGTACCGGAAATCCGGTGACTCGTCGAGCGCCCACGAGAGGCGGTAATCCGAGGAGTCCACCGCGAACTGGTCGCCGCCGCGCGGAAAGCCGCCGCTCCAGAGGGGATCGTTCGGCGGAGGGATGCTGTGGCTGCTGAAGAGAGGGACGAGCGCGTCGAAGGTGACCGTGTGAAAGGCGCCCCAGCGGGGCGCCGCAGCGCCGGAGCCGCCCTGTCGATCGAGCCAGGCGACGGCGTCGATCAGGGCGCGCAGCACGCGCTCGTCCCTGGACTCGACGGCTGGCGTGCCCATGTCGTCCCACAGCGCGCTGTCCTGCACGGCCGGATCGAAGGTGGCGAGCTGCTCCCGATCGGCGGAGAACAGGTGGAGGAGCGCCTTCGCCGACAGCTCCCGGGAGAACGACGAGAAGCCCATCTGGCCGAGCTCGTCGCCCAGCACCCGGCGCACCACCCGGACGAGCCAGAGGTTGAAGACCAGGGTCGCCTCCGAGGCGCGGGCGTCGATCGCGCCGGGGCCATCGCCCTCGTCCGCGAGCGGCATGGCGGTATCGAGATCGATGCCGGCGGCCGCCTTGTAGTCCGCCTCCTTGCCCCAGCCGTCGAGGAGCGCCCGCAGGGCGGCGAGGCGCTGCGGGTCGTAGGCGGCGTCCGCGACGATCGCGGTCAGATCGGGGTGAGTGCCGGGCGTCGCGCGCTCCTCGTCGGCGCGGTCCATGGCGCGGAGGAGGTGAGGCACGAGCCTCGCGCCGAGCGCCGACTTGATGTCGCCCTGGATCGCCGCGCAATCCTCGGGCGACAGAGGTCCCTCGTGGGCATCGATCCGCTCCTGGATGCGGCCCTCGCGAAACCCGATGTCGAAGCTGCAACCCAGGTACATGGGGGTGCCGTCGGGGAGCGCGCCGTTCGATGGATCGTTGTCCAGGGAGTCGCCGATGGGGTCGTTGTTCGCCGTGGCGATGTATCCCGCCGGCGGGTTCTTCGCCCGGGGGATGAGGTGCTCGGGGAGCGTCCCGGTCCACTCCGCGGTCCCGTCGCCGGGGAGCACCATGCAGGGGAGGACGCCCGTATAGGTGGCCGCGTCCCAGGCGAACGCCTCACGAGACCGCGTCGGGATCGCCGCGTGCGTCGTCCAGAGGATGTCGCCCGCGGCGTCGCCCATCACCCAGTTCTGCGCGCCGACGCTGAATTTCGAGAGCGACTCCTGCGCATCATCGACCGAGCGAGCGCGCAGCAGGCCGAAGATGGCCTCCAGCTCCTTCGTCGGCTCCAGCCCCGTCCAGCGGACGCTGAGCGCCCCCACGGCCGGGTCCGGATCCACCACCGCGTGGTCGACGATGGTCGGCAGGAGCGGGCCGTGATGGGGCACGATCGGGACACGGTAGGTATAGGGCTCCCTGCCAGCGATCGCGATGACCTCCTCGACCGTCTGGAGGGGCACTGGATTGCCCTTGAAGAGCACGGCCTTGCCGTCGGGCGTGAGCTTCTCGGCATAGACATCGGTGACATCGTACATCGCGACAGTCGCTCCCCACCCGACGTGCTCGTTGTGGCCCAGGATGATCCCCGGAATCCCGGGGAAGGTGACGCCCCCGACGTGAACATCGCGGCTCGCGTCCTTGCCCTCGGGCGCGGTGACATGGATCGAGACGGCATACCAGACGGCCGGCGCGCTCAGCGACAGGTGGGGATCGCTGGCCACGAGCGCGTGCCCCGTCGCGCTCCGGCTCGCGTGGATGGCCCAGTTGTTCGAGCCGAAGCCCTCCGGGGCGACCTTGCTCCTGGCGCGCTGGACCGCGCTCAGGTAGCCGGTCAGCGACGAGATGAGCTTCGCGCGCCCCGGCGCGGCGCGGCCCGGTCGTCGCGCGCGAGGCGCTCTCTTCGCCGCCTTGTCCTCCGCCTTCTGCGCCTTCTCCCGCGCCGGGGAGGCGGGGTAGCCGCTGCTGGTCACCGCGGGCTCGGCGGGGGCGAACCTCAGGAAGTCCCGCTCGAAGCCGGCGCGCTTCTGCGCGAGCGGATCGGCGCTGCTCGACGCGAACGTCGTCCGGGCGGCGTCGAAGAGCTGCTGCAGGGTGATGTCCAGCTCGGCGTCGAACGACAGGAGGTAGCTCTGGAAGCGGCTGATCACGAGCGAGTCGACGCCGCTCCAGTCGGTGAACGCCTTGGCGGGTATCCCCGTCGCGCCTTCGGGGAAGAGGATGTCCCCGGAGCGGATCTTCCTGAACACCTGGGTCACCCCGTCCGCGTACGCGTCGAGCATCTGGCGGAGCTCCCCCTCGGGGAGCGCGTCGTACTGGGCCCTGGCGATCCGACCGAGCCCGACATGGCGGAGAGCGATGTCCTGATCGATGGTGGTGGGGTCGAGGTCGCCGAAGAGCTCTGCGAGCCTCCCCTCGGCGGTGCGCCGCAAGATCTCGAGCTGAAGCGCGCGGTCGCGCGCCGTCAGATACCCTTCGACGCGCATCGCGTCCACGAGGTTTCCGGCATAGATATGGGGCCTACCGTCCCTGTCCTGGACGACATCGACGGCAGAGAGCAGGCCGTCGATGGTGAGCCGCCCGTCGACGGGCAGATCCGGCCGATCGCCGAGCGGGCCGAACGTCGCGGAGGAGGGCGGGCTGCCGTCGGGCGCGCCCGCGTCGGGATCGCTGGGCGCGCCCGCGTCGGGCGCGCTGCTGCCGGGACCAGGGTCGTCCGAGCACCCGAGCATGCCCGTGAGCCCGGTGACGAGGGCGAGGACGCAATGTGCCGAAGATACTGACAGTCGCATGAACGCTCCTTGGTAGGATGGAAGCGAGCCACCGCGGCGGTTTCGTCGCGCGACGCGGTGGCTGGAACAGCACGTCGTCGAGCGATTGGCCCTGTGAAGACACGCTGCTTTGGTGCGGGAGGCGCCCGGCCGGACAAGCGCCCGCACGACAGCGTGGAGACATCAGGCCGCCCCGTCGACGCGGAGGCCATACGCGGCCATCTTGCGCTTGAGCGTGTTCCTGTCGATGGCGAGCGCGCGCGCCGCGCGGGAGATGTTGCCCCCATGCACCCGGAGCGCGCGCCCGATCGCCGCGCGCTCGGCCGACGCCACCGCGTCCGCGAGCGGCGCGACCTCGTCGCCGCCTGCCCCCGGCTCCGCCGGCCACACGGCCCCGCCCGCGCCGCCGCCCGCTGTCCCGGGCGCCGCCGCGATCTCCGGCGCGAGGTCGCCCACGTCGACCGCGTGATCGCAGAAGACGCCCCACCTCAGCACCTCGGCGCGCAGCTCGCGCACGTTGCCCGGCCAGGGGTGCTGGTGGAGGCGCCGCATCGCCTCGCGGCTCACCTTGAGCCCGCGCCCCTTGCGCCGCGCCCCCACCTCGTCGAGGAACGCGTCGACGAGGATCTCGATATCTCCCGCCCGGGCGCGGAGCGGCGGGACCTCGATGGTCGCGCCGCGGAGCCGGTAATACAGATCCTCGCGGAACGTCCCCTGCGCGACCATGGCCGCGAGATCGCGGTGCGTGGCCGCGACGACGCGCACGTCGAGCTCGATCGTCGCCTCGCCGCCCACCCGGCGCAGCGCCCCGTCCTGGAGCACGCGCAGCAGCGACGCCTGCACCCGGGGCGACAGCTCGCCGATCTCGTCGAGGAACAGCGTGCCGCCGTGCGCCTGCTCGAAGACGCCGCGCCGCCGCCCGGCGGCCCCGGTGAAGGCGCCTGCCTCGTGGCCGAACAGCTCGCTCGCGAGCACGCCCTCGGCGAAGACCCCGCAGTTCTCCGCGATGAACGGCCCCCGCCCGCGCGGGCTGTGCTCGTGGATCGCCCTGGCCGCGAGCTCCTTGCCGGTCCCCGTCTCGCCGAGGATCAGCACGGGCACGTCGGTCGCGGCGACCCGGGCGATCCGGGCGCGGAGGAGGCGCATCGGCTCGCTCTCGCCCACGAGCACCGCGTCGCGGGTGCGCGCCTCGGCCCGCAGGCGCACGACCTCCTCGCGCAGCGCGCGGATCTCGGGGAACCCCTCGATGTCGAGCCGGACCTCGCGCACGGCGCGCGGGTGCGGCCGCGGCACGAACGCCGCCGGGATCACCTGGAGCATGCGCGCGGGCAGGAGCCCCGCCTGCACCAGGATGACCCAGAGCGTCTGCGCCTGCGGCGTGCCGGCCGAGAGCAGCACGTCGGTCGCCCAGGCCGCCGGGGGGAAGGCGCGCTTGAGCTTCGCCGCCAGCGGCCCGAGCGCGCGGAAGAGCTTCGCGTAATCCGACGGATCGTCGACGTCGACCACGCGGAGCTCGACGCGCGGCGCGCGCCCCCGCGCCCGCTCGACGAGCGCCCGCGACGGCGCCTCGCCCGCCGGGATGGTGAGGACCACGATCGCGTCGTAGCGGCTCTCCTCCTGGTCGAGAAGCCGCAGCACGGGCCCGCGATCGCCCTCCGGCCGCCGGCCCTGGTGCGCCGGCGCCGGCCCGAGCGTGCCCGCGTCCGACCAGGTGAGCAGGAGGCGATTCACCGGTGCACTGTACACCAGCGTTGGTGCGCCGTGCACCATCTTATATGGTGCACGGCGCACCATGTTGAAGCGTTCTGCCGGCGCGGACGCGGGATCGCGCGCTGGCACGGGATCCGCATATCTCCTCGGCGTTCGCCCGCGCCGCGGGCCACGGAGATCCTCATGAAAGCGCCCGCCGACAGCGTCGTTCTTCCCGCCCACGCCCGCGTCATCGCCCGCGACGATGTCTGGCTCGAGGGCAACGCCGTCCAGCAGTTCGCGCGCGTCGCCGCGCTCCCCGGCTGCGTCCGCGCCGTGGGCATGCCGGACCTGCACGCGGGCCGGGGCATCCCTGTCGGCGCGGCGTTCGCGTTCGCGGACCGCGTCGTCCCGCAGCTCATCGGCGGCGACGCCGGCTGCGGCGTGCGGCTCGTCGCGACGTCGATCGGCCGCATGGCGCCGGACGTCCTCGAGCGGCGCGCCCGGGAGGCGATGGAGGACGACCCGCTCGCCGGCTGCGACCCGGCGGAGGTGTTCGATCGGGTCTGGCGCCTCGGCGCGCGCGGGTTCGCGGAGCTCGACGGCGCGCCCGAGGCGCTCGCGCGGCTCGCGGCGGCGGAGCCGGAGGACGGCCTGCGTCCGAGCGGCGATCCCGCGCCGTACAGCGCGGGCTACGAGGGCGCGCTCGGCTCGGTGGGCGGCGGGAACCACTTCGTCGAGATCGCCCGCGCCGGCGCCCTGCGGGACCCGGCGTCGGCGGCGGCGGTCGGCCTCTCCGCCGGCGATCTCGTGGTCCTGGCGCACTCGGGATCGCGCAGGCTCGGCGGCGCGCTCGGGGAGCGCTGGGGCGGCGCGGTGCTCGAGGGGGGCGCGGCCGAGCCGTACCTCGGCGAGCTGGCGGGCGCGTGCCGCTTCGCGCAGGCGAACCGGTTCCTGCTCGCCTACCGGATGCTGCGCGCGCTCGGCGCCACGCGGGCGTCGAAGATCGCGGGCGGGTTCGACATCCTCCACAACGACGTCGCGCGCGAGGCGGTGGGCGGCGAGCCGGCGTGGGTGCACAGGAAGGGGGCCGCGCCCGCCCGGGGCGACGATCTCACGATCGTGCTCGGCTCGCGCGGGACGCCGTCGTGGGTGATGCGCTCGCGCGACGCGGAGGCGGGGCTGCGCTCTGTCGCGCACGGCGCGGGGCGCAAGATGGGGCGCGGCGAGGCGCGCGAGAAGATCGCGGCCAGGTACCGGCGGCGCGAGCTCGCCCGCACCGAGCTCGGCGGCCGCGTCGTGTGCGACGACCCGGCGCTGCTGCTCGAGGAGCACCCGGACGCGTACAAGCCGATCGAGCCGGTTGTCGAGAGCCTGGTGGAGGCCGGCCTGGCGACCGTCGTCGCGCCGCTCGTGCCGGTGCTCACGGTGAAGCGATGAGCCGGTCCTGGGTGCAGATCAGCGCGGGCCGGGGGCCGATCGAGGTGCGGCGGTTCGTTGCGCGGCTCGCCGAGCGCATGGAGGCGCTCTGCGAGGAGCGCGGGCTCGCGGTGATCGACGTCACGGTGCACGGCGACGAGGGCGCGCCGGCCTCGGTCGAGATCCTGGTGGAGGGCGACGCGCGGCGCTGCCTCGAGGGCGAGGTCGGGACGCACGCGCTGGTCGAGAGGAGCGCGGAGCGGGGGCGGGCGGCGCGCAAGCGGTGGTTCGCGGGGGTGGCGGTGCACCCCGCCGAGACGGGCGCCGGGGCGGGCGCCGGCGTGGACCTGCGCGAGCTCGAGATCTCGGCCTGCCGTGCGAGCGGGCCGGGAGGGCAGCACGTGAACAAGACCCAATCGGCGGTGCGGGTCCACCATCGGCCGAGCGGCATCACGGTGCGCGTCGCCGACGAGCGCTCGCAGCGCGCGAACGTCCGCCGCGGGGTGGAGCGCATCGCCGAGCGGCTCGCCGATCGCGCCGCCCGGCGCCTCGCCGAGGGGGAGGCGGCGCGCTGGAGCGAGCACGACCGGATCGTCCGGGGAGCGCCGGTGAGGACGTACCGGCTGGGGCGGAGGAGCGAGCTAGAGCGCCGATCAGCTTGAAACACCCAGGAATGAAGAGATTTGAACCACAGAGGCACAGAGGGCACAGAGGAGGAAGAGAGAATAAATTATCTTTCTTTTCTCTTCCTCTGTGCCCTCTGTGCCTCTGTGGTTCGTTTTCTCGGGGTTTCAACCCGTTTGTCGCTCTAGAGGTCGTGGGGGCAGGGGAATCTCACTTCCCGTAGGCCACGCGCCACACTGTGTTGCTCTGGTCGTCGGTCACCAGCAGCGCGCCGTCCTTGGCCACGGCGACGCCGACCGGACGTCCCCACACGTCGCCGGTGCTCGTGACGAAGCCGGTCATGAAGTCCTCGTAGTAGCCCGCCGCCTTGCCGTCCTTGACCGGGATGCGGATCACCTTGTATCCGGTTCGCCGCGAGCGGTTCCACGAGCCGTGCTCCGCGGCGAAGATGTGGCCCTGGTAGTCGGCAGGGAACTGCTGGCCCGTGTAGAAGCAGAGGTCCAGGGACGCCGAGTGCGACTGGATCAGCACGTCCGGCACGATCACCTTGTCCTTCAGCTCGGGGTGCTTGCCCTCGTGGCGCGGATCCTGGTTCGGGCCGAGGTAGTACCAGGGCCAGCCATAGAAGCCGCCCTCTTGCACGCGTGTCACGTAGTCGGGGACCAGGTTGTCGCCCAGCTCGTCGCGCTCGTTCACGCTGGTCCAGAGCGCGCCTGTCGCCGGCTCGATGGCCAGGCCGACCGGGTTGCGGATGCCGGACGCATAGAGCGTCTCGTTCTTGCCGTCGGGCGTGAAGGCGAGAATGCAGGCGCGGCGGTTCTCGGACTCGTCGTCGTCGACGTTGGAGCGGGAGCCCACGGAAACGAACATCCGCTGGCTGTCCTTGCTGAAGACGATATCGCGGGTCCAGTGGCCGCCGCCGCCCACCGCCTCCTTGCCCGAGGGGATGTTATCGACCAGCGTCTCGGCCGGCCCGCCGGCCTTTGTGTCGCCCGTCTTGTAAGGGAACCTCACCACGCTGTCGGTGTTCGCGACGTAGACGTGCGTCGGCGCATCGGTGTCGGCCGGATAGAAGGCGATGCCGAAAGGGCTCTTGAGATCCTCGGCGTAGATGCTGCGGAGGTCGGCCTTCCCATCGCCGTCCGTGTCCCGGAGGACCTGCACCCGGTCCCCCCCGCTCTCGGCCACGAACACGTCCCCGTTCGGCGCCACCTGCACGACGCGCGGCTCCTCCAGCCCCGTGGCGAGCTCGGTGACGGTGAACCCCGACGGGACTTTGGGGAACATCCCCGGTTGACGATCTGCCTTGCTCGGCCTGTTGACCACCGACTCATCCTCGTTGGGCGCGGGCAGATCGGCGCCGGTGATCTTGCGCTTCACGCCCGGCGCGTCCGTGGTCCAGTCGCCCAGCGCATCGGCGCCGGTGAGGATCTTGTCGGTGGGCGCTGGCTGCGGTGTGATCTCCGCGCGCTTGGGCGAGCACGAGGCCAGCGCGCCCGAGCCGACCAGGAGCACCTGAGCCACCCCGAGCCGGGCCCACCTGCGATCTGATCTTCGGTTGTCCATGGACTCTAGGTGCCATTCGGATCCTCCGCTGTCCACGGCTCTCTGTCCGCGGCCGCGCTCCACCGATGAGCCCGCTCATCTCCTCGCCTTTCCATCATGTCCGGCCGCGCCGGCCGCGGTCGGCAGGCGCGGCGACCCGTGATCCGGGGCACGGCCCCGCGTGATCTTGCGTGGTTGACCCGGCGCGGGGGCGGCGGGAGCTCGCTTGCGGCGGTCCGGGCACGCGATCTCCTGTGCCCGCGACAGCCTGCGGCTTGCTGCGCCCATGATCCTGATATGTGCGCCGCATTCGGTGTGGTACGAGGGCTCGCCCGGGGGCGCGGGCGCGCGAGGAGCATGAAATGACGAACGCAGCCGTGAGCGAGCCCGNAGCATGAAATGACGAACGCAGCCGTGAGCGAGCCCGCTGTCGAGGGGCCGCCGAAGCTCTCTTTTGCTCAGACCATCAGGAGCCTTCCGCGCTCCTTCTGGATGGGCTGCACCATGGAGATGTGGGAGCGACTTGCCTACTACGGCGTGCGGGTCGTGATGCCCATCTACATTGCGCAGGCCGACGAGCCCGGGGGCCTGCATTTCAGCCAGCGGGACAAGGGCACCATCTACATGGTCTGGGCCCTCATCCAGTCGCTGCTGCCGATGATCACGGGTGGTTACGCCGATCGATACGGCTACAAGCGCACCATCTTCATCACCGTCTGGCTCAAGATCATCGGTTATCTGCTGATGGCGACGCAGCGGAGCTTCACCGGCTTCCTGCTCGGCGTGGTCGTCCTGGCGACGGGGACGGCGCTCTTCAAGCCGGGGATCCAGGGCACGCTGGCCCAGTCGATGGACAAGTCCAACTCCTCGGTGGGCTGGGGTCTCTTCTACTGGCTCGTGAACGTGGGCGCCGCGATCGGCCCGCCGCTGGCCGGCTATCTCCACGGCAAGGGCTGGCCGTGGGTGTTTTACGGCTGCGCCGCGATCATCTCGCTGAATTTCCTGATGCTGTTCACGTACAAGGAGGTCGACTCCGGCGCCGACAAGACCTCGGACGCGTGGAAGGTCTTCAGGGACACGATCAAGAACATCTGGGACGCGCGGCTCATCACCGTGATCCTGCTGCTCTCGGGGTTCTGGCTGATGATGTACCAGCTCTGGGATCTGATGCCGAACTTCTACACGGACTGGATCAGCAGCACCTCGTTCGTGCAGAACAACCCCTGGCTCCCGGCCTCGTGGCTCAACGCGGGCGACGCGCGCGGGGTCCAGCTCAAGCAGGAGAACGTGCTCAACCTGAACGCGGTGTGCATCGTCCTCTTGCTCGTGCCGTTCTCGTACCTCGTGGCGAGGATGAAGGTGCTCTCGGCGATGTCGCTGGGCATCCTCGTCGCGATCGGCGGGATCATCGTCTCCGGGACGACGAGCTCACTTTACGTGCTCTTCCTCGGCATCCTCCTCTTTTCCATCGGAGAGATGCTGACCGGCCCCAAGAAGAGCGAGTATTTCGCGCTCATCGCGCCCCCCGGGAAGAAGGCGTTGTACCTGGGGTACATCAACATCCCGGCGGCGATCGGCCCTGCCGTCGGGGCGCAGCTCGCGGGGATCCTGTACGGCACCCGGGGCGAGAAGGCCACGCTGGCCCTCCAGTACCTCGCCGAGAAGACCGAGCATGGGAAGGGGTGGAACGGCGACGTGTCCTCGCTTCCCGAGGCGGTCGGGGTCTCGCGGCAGGAGGCGTTCAGGAAGCTGCAGGAGGTGCTGAACCTCGACGCGGTCGATGCCACGCAGCTGCTCTGGGAAACGTATCGCCCCTACGAGATATGGTACGCGTTTGCAGCGATAGGGGTCGCGTCGCTGGTGGGAATGCTGATCTTCACGCAGCGGTCAAAGAGGTGGAAAGACCTCGACGTATAACCCCCGCCCCCGTCTCCCGTCTCCCGT
>NZ_JEMA01000188.1 GCF_001589285.1 Sorangium cellulosum
GATGCCGATGCCCGCGCCGGCGCGCAAGTCGCGCGGGTTATCGCTGTCGCTCCCGTCGTTCGGCGGGGGTTCCGGGGCGCCGCCTCGGCCGCCGGCGCCCCAGGCGAGCGCGCCCGCGGCCCCCAGGGGCGGCTTCGCCCGCGCGCAGGCCGCCGAGCTCACGGCCGGCGTGGCCGACGACGCGCTCGCCGAGGGGCCCGAGGACGCCGGCTCGGCCCCGGCGCCGCTCGAGCCGGCGCTCGTCGAAGGGTGGCTCGACTTCGACGCACTGCGCCTCCCCGGCGCGGGCCCGCAGCGCGGCCGGCTCACGCGCGAGAGGCCCCGGCGCTCGCGGCGCCTCGCGAAGCGGGCAGAGGCGGACGTCACGAACCTCCCCGCCCCGCCCCGCGCCGTGGACCCGCGCGACACGCGCGGGCAGTTCGATCACCTCTACGCCGGCGAAGGCGCCGCCGACGTGCCGTCGAACGGCAGGCTCCACCGCGTCGCCCTGAGCGCCGCGCGCGCCCCGGCGACGCCCCGGTTCGTCACAGCGCCGCGCGAGGCCGCCGAGGTCTACCGCGAGGCGCGCGTCGAGAACCCGTTCGACGCCCCGCTCCTCGAGGGGCCCGTCGAGATCTTCGTCGACGGCGCCCTCGCCGCGCAGTCCACGCTCGGGCACGTCGACCGGGGCGGCGTCCTCCGCGCCGGCCTCGGCGTCGAGGAGCGGATCCGGGTCGCCAGGAACGCGCGCGTCGACGAGTCGAGCGCCGGCCTGCTCGGCGGCTCGCTCGCCGTCGAGCACGCGGTCACCATCGACCTCTCCTCGTCGCTCGGGATGAGCGTCGAGGTCGAGGTCCTCGACCGCATCCCGGTGACGGACGACAAGGACGTCGAGATCAAGCTGCTCTCGTCGCAGCCGAAGGCCGAGCCGTACAGCCAGGAGGAGCTCGGCGAGCCCGTGCGCGGCGGGCTGCGCTGGCGCGTGCCGCTCGCGCCCGGCGGCAAGGCTTCCGTGGCCTTCACGTACCGGGTGGTGTTCTCCTCGAAGAGCGAGGTCGTCGGCGGTAACCGTCGGGAATAACAGGGGAAACGAGCGCGCCATGGCAAGCGATGCGAACGGTTCGGGCCGGGCTGAGCGGGGCGCCGCCGGAGGGAGCCCCGGCGAGGAGAGCGCCGGCGAGGGGAGCGCGGGCGCGGGAGACGCCGCCGGGGCGAGCGTCGCCGAGCGCGCCCCCCACCCGAGCGCGGCGCGCGCGGTGACGCTGTTCGAGGATCGCGCCGAGGTCGTGCGCGCGGCGCGCGTCGAGGTCGCGGCCGGGGCGCAGTGGGTCGCGATCGGCGGCGTGTCGGTGTTCGTCGACGAGCGCACCGTGCAGGCGCGCGTCGCGCCGGCGGGGGGCGCGGAAGGCGCGGGCGCGGCCCGGGTGACGGCGGCGCGCGTGCGGTGGAGGGCGCACCGGGAGGCGGCGCTCGGGCGCGAGGCGATCGACGCGCTGGAGCGCGAGCACCGCGAGGCGTCCCGGCGGACCGCCGCCGCCGAGCTCGCGCGGGACCGGGCGTCGCGCCGCGAGGCGCACCTCGATCAGCTCCTCGCGACGTGGGCGCACGCGATGGGCGAGGTCCCGAAGGACGCGGGCGAACCCGCGCGGCTCGCCTCGTGGCGCGCCGGCGTCGAGGCGCTGCGCGCGGCGCTCGACGAGGCCCTCGCCGCGTCGGCCGAGGCGCGCGCGGCGCGTGCGCACGCGGAGGACGACGCCCGGCGCGCCACGGCGCGGCTGCGCGAGGGGTCGGTCGAGCAGCCGCGCTACGAGGCGGTCATCGAGGTGGAGATCCACGCCCCCGCGCCGCAGCCCGTCGAGATCGAGCTGACCTACCGCGTCGCGTGCGCGGTCTGGCGCCCCGAGCACCTGGCGCGGCTCGCCGTGGACGGCGCGGGCGACGCCGCGGGCGCGGGCGACGCCGCGGCGCAGGCGACGCGCGGCTCGGTCGAGCTCACCACCTGGGCGACGGCGTGGCAGGCGACCGGCGAGGCNTCACCACCTGGGCGACGGCGTGGCAGGCGACCGGCGAGGCCTGGGAGAACGTCGCCGCGCGCTTCTCGACAGCGCGGCCAGCGCGGAGCGCCGAGGCGCCGCTCCTCGCGGACGACGTCCTCCGGCTGCGGCGCAAGACGGACGTCGAGCGCCGCCGCGTCGTCGTCGAGGCGCGCGACCAGGCGATCGCGGCGGCCGGGCTCGACCGCGGGGCGCGCGCCGTCGACGAGATGCCCGGCGTCGACGACGGGGGCGAGCCGCTTGTCTTCGAGGCGACCGAGCCGGTCACCCTCCCCTCCGACGGCCGCCCGCTCCGCGTCGAGATCGCGCGGCGCGCGCTCCCGGCCGAGCTCGCGCTCGTGCTGTACCCCGAGGCCCACCCCGCGGCGCACCTGCGCGCGACAGCGACGCTTGACGGCGGCGGCGCCGGGAGGGGCGGCGGCGCCGGGAGGCCGCGCCCGCTGCTCGCCGGCCCGGTGCGGATCGCGCGGGGCGGCAGCCTCGTCGGCCGCGGCCGGCTCGACTTCGTCGGCGCGGGCGAGCCGTTCGAGCTCGGCTTCGGCGTGGACGACGCCGTGCGTGTGCGGCGCACCGTGGACGAGGAGCAGGACACCTCGGCCATCACCGGCAGCCGCAAGATCCGCCGCTGCGTGAAGCTCTCTCTTTCCAACCTCTCCAGCATCGCGAAGCGGGTGCTCGTCACCGAGCGCATCCCCGTCAGCGAGGTGGCCGAGGTGGAGGTCGCGCTTGTCGAGGCCCTCGGATGGACGCTGGAGGAGAAGGACGGGTTTCTCCGCAGCCGCGTCGAGCTGCCCCCGAAGGGCCTGACGACCATGTCGTTCAGCTACGAGCTGCGCGTGGGAGCGAGCGTCGTGTTGCCGTTCTGAAACGAGGCCGCGGCCGCCGCGACCGCCGTTGACAGGACGCGGTACGCTTCTGTAACTGATGGATTCTCCAGCAGCTTCACTCGCGGGAAGGAGGGTTGCCATGAGGCAGCAGATCGACGGGGCCGTGGTGCTGACCGCGGCCGAGGAAGACGTCATGGAGTACTTGCCCAACCGAGGCGTCTTCTTCGCGCAGTTGCTCGGCAAGCACCGCGGGGACGGCTTCGGCTTTTACAAGGGCAAGATGGAGCCCGGCTGTGAGATCTCGCGCGAGCTCCACACCGAGACAACGGAGACCATCTACATCCTGGCCGGGAAGGCGCTCGGCATCATCGGCGACCGCGAGGTCCCCCTCGGCCCCGGCCAGATGATGCACGTCGAGAAGAACGTGCACCACGGGCTGCGCAACGCGGGCGCCGGGCCGCTCGAGTTCCTCGTCATCGGCCACCCCGACTTCTGATCGCGCGGCCCGCTCCTTGAGGTGCACTGCAGCGCTGCGGCTTGCCTCGGGCGCCGTCGCCGCGGCGGCGCTGCTCGCCGCGCCCG
>NZ_JEMA01000189.1 GCF_001589285.1 Sorangium cellulosum
GATCGCCGGCCTCGCGCTCGCGCGGCGGCGCCGGCGAGCCTAGGTCCGCCCGCCGGAGGCCGGCCCGGGGCCAGCGCGCCGCTGCCCCGGGAGGCCGCGCCGGTTGACGCCAAGGGGCATCTCTCCATGCTTCCCGGGAACGCGGGTTGCCCGCGTACGGAGGGACCATGGCCAGGACAGCGTCGAATGAGCCCAGGAAGATCCGCTACGCCGTCGTCGGGGCGGGCAACATCGCGCAGGTCGCCGTGCTTCCGGCGTTCAAGAACGCCGCCGAGAACTCCGAGCTCGTCGCGATCGTCTCGGGCGACGCCGAGAAGCGCGCGGCGCTCGGCGAGCGCTACGGCGTCGCGGAGCTCGGCGGGTACGACGAGCTCGAGGACGTCCTGAAGCGCGCGCGGGTCGACGCGGCGTACATCGCCCTGCCGAACACGATGCACCGCGAGTACACCGAGCGCGCCGCGGCCGCGGGCGTCCACGTGCTCTGCGAGAAGCCCATGGCCATGACCGAGGAGGACTGCGAGGCGATGATCCGCGCCACGAAGGACCGCGGCGTGAAGCTGATGATCGCCTACCGCCTGCACTTCGAGGAGGGGAACCTCAAGGCCGTCGAGATCGCCCGCTCCGGCGAGCTCGGCGAGGTGCGCGCCTTCTCCTCCCTGTTCACGCACGTGGTGCGCGCCGGCGACATCCGCACCCGGAGCGAGCAGGGTGGCGGCGCGCTCTTCGACCTGGGCGTCTACTGCGTCAACGCCGCGCGCTACCTCTTCCGCGAGGAGCCGAGCGAGGCGCTCGCCGTCAGCCTGCGGCTCGACGCGCGGCGCGCCGACGACGTCGACGAGACCACCTCGGCCATCCTGCGCTTCCCGAGCGGCGCCGTCGCCCAGTTCACCGTGAGCCAGGGGCTCGCGAGCGTGTCGTCGTTCCGCATCGCGGGCACCGAGGGCGAGCTCCGCGTGGAGCCGGCCTTCGATTACTCGTCCGATATCAAGCACTACATGACGGTCGGGGGGAAGACCGAGGAGAAGACCTTCAAGGGCCGCGACCAGTTCGCCCCGGAGCTCGTCTATTTCTCGCGGTGCATCCTCGAGGACAGGGAGCCGGAGCCCTCGGGGCTCGAAGGGCTCGCGGACGTGCGGGTGATGCGCGCGCTCCAGAGCTCGGCCGCGAGCGGGAGGGCCGAGGCGATTCCCCCCTTCCAGCGGGACCAGCGGCCCGGGATGAGCCAGAGCATCAAGAAGCCTCCGGTGGACCCGCCGGCGCCGGTGAAGGCCCCGTCGCCCTCGGAGCAGTGATCGGGACCAGCGCTCGAGCGGCGCGTCCCGCCGCAAGGTGTCTGCCATACGAGCGCGCGGGATCGGCCCGGCGTGCGCTGGTCGCGTCGCGCGAGAGGCTCACGCGAGGCGTGCAAAGTCCGTACGGCCGTGCCACGGTAGGCGCGTTCCACGAAGAGCTCGATGCTGAGGCCCCCGCGTACGACAGGCCACCTTGTCGCCCTGCTCGCGCTCTTCGCGGCCGCGCCGGCCCAGGCCGACGAGGGCAACGACTCACCTGTCTCGCGAGCCATGGCCGCGCCCGCTGTCGCGCCGAGCGCCGCGAGCGCGGCGGTGGCGAGCGCGACGCCGCCCGCGAGCGCGGCGACGAAGGGGCGAGCGATCTCCCCCCGGCGGCGCGCCCTCGCCGCGACAGGCGCGGTGATCCCCGGGCTCCTCGTGCACGGCAGCGGGCACTTTCTCCTGGGCGAGGGGCGCACGGGCCTGTCGCTCCTGGCGCTCGGCGGCGCGGGGACCGGGCTCATGATCGGTGGGCTCGGGGGCGCGGCGGTCACCGGGGCTTCGCGGCGCGTCATCGCTCCGATCGTGCTCACCACGGTGACGGGCGCGGGCCTGTTCGGGATCACCCTCCTCGCGGACCTCTATGGCGTGCTCGCCCCCGAGGGCGGCACGGGCAGCCCACCTTCCGCGCTGCCCTGGGTCGAGACGCAGCTCGGCATGGCCTACGTCTACGACCCCACGTTCGCTTACCGAACGTTCGTCGTGCCGGGCATGGATCTGCGCCTGCGCCGACTCCGGCTCTCCGGCTCTGGCTGGTTTGCCCTGAACGACGACAACGCGCGCCTGCGCGCCGAGACAGCCTATCGCTTCCTCGGCCCCGGCACGCCGGACGGCCCGCGCGCGGCGGACGGCTCGTTCCTCGAGCTCGAGGCCGCGCTCACCCATCACCGCTACACCTCCGACGGCTTCTCGATCACCACCGGCGAGGTCATGCTCCAGGGCCGGCTCGATCTCGCCCGCGTCGGTCCGACGCTGCGGGGCTCGTTCGCGGAGATGGGCTGGGGGATCGGGGTGGAGGCCTATCGCAACGGCCGCCGGCCGTTCGAGGGGAACGAGCTCTTGACCCCGCATTTCGCCTTCGGGATGTACCTTGGGCACGAGGGGCATCCGCGCGGCGAGGCCAAGGTGGTTTACGAGCACCGGCACGACGGGTATGCGGCCGGCGCGAAGATCACCGGCCTCGGCAGCGGCGTGCCGGGGCACCTCGGCCTTCAGGGCCGGCTCTATGCCTCGCCCCGCTGGGGCGTGCTCGCCGACGTGCAGGCGGGCTCCGCGTACGTCGGGCGCCTGTCGCTGCTCCTGCGCCCCGGAGGATCGCCATGATCATGAGAGGCCCGCTCCTCGTGCTCCTCGCCCTCACAGCGCCGCTCGCGCTCTCCTGCCTCGACGCGGCCGAGGGCCGCGCGCGGCGTGATCTGGAGGTGGGAAAGGCCTCTCTGGGCGAGGCGCGCGTCGTCGTGGACGAGGGGCTCGCGGCGATCCGCCGCCTCGCGCCGGGCGAGCTCTCGCTCTGGGCGAGCGCGCCTGTGCTCTCGTTCCGCCTCACCGACGCTGCGGGCGGGCCGTGGACGGTGACGATCGAGAACCTGCTCGCCGACGCGGAGCTCTCGGCCGACGTCGGCGGCGAGCGCGTGCCCGTGGAGCTCGTCGAGGCGCCCTTTCCGACCCAGCGCACGTTCCGGTTCGCCCTGCCGCCGGGCGCCGAGGCCACGCTCTCGCTGCGCCCGCCGGACGCGGCGCGGCGCGAGCCGTGGCGGTTCGCTGTCTTCGCCGATGTCCAGGAGGACATCGACCGCGTGCAGGACATCTACGCGAAGATGAACGAGACCGAGGGCGTCCGCTTCGCGCTCATCAGCGGCGATCTCACCTCGCGGGGCTCGCCCGAGCAGCTCGAGCGGTTCCAGCGCGAGATGAAGACCCTCGCGTTCCCCTGCTATGCGACGCTCGGCAACCACGAGCTCGGCACGCGGGACGACCTGTATCACGAGTGGTTTGGCCGGGGGAACTTCCGCTTCGTCTTCCGGGGCGTGCATTTCACGATGCTGGACTCGGCGAGCGCGACGATCGATCCGCTCGCCTACGGGTGGCTCTCCGGCTGGCTCACCGAGGGGCGGGACCTCTTGCACGTGGTCACGATGCACCTCGCGCCGCTCGATCCGGTGGGCTCCCGCAACGGCGCCTTCGCGAGCCGGGCCGAGGCGAACAAGCTGCTCACGATGCTCGCGGACGGGCGCGTGGACCTCACGTTCTACGGCCACATCCACTCGTTCTACGCGTTCGAGAACGCGGGCATCCCCGCGTACATCTCGGGCGGCGGCGGCGCCATCCCCGAGCGGCTCGACGGCATCGGGCGCCATTTCGTCACCGTCGACGTCGAGCCTCCCGGCAGGATATCGCAGGTCGCTGTCGTCCGCGTGGATTGAGGCGCGGGCGGAGGCTGCTATCGAGTTGCGGGCGCGGGCAATGACGGCGCTCGGGCGGCAGGGCCGCCAGGCGGGCGAGCGGGAGGGCCGCCAGGAAGGGCAACGAAGCACGCTGCTCAAGCAGCTCCGGTTGCGCTTCGGCGAGCTGCCCGAACCGGTCGTGGCGCGCGTCCGCGCCGCCGATGCCGCGCAGATCGAAGGGTGGACCGAGCGCGTCCTCACCTCGCCGACGCTCGACGACTGCCTGACCGAGCGCTGACGCGACAGCGCGAGCGCGGCTGACCTGCGGGCGCTCGCACGGCCTGGTGCCAAATCGCTCACGATAGTTCCTGGTTCATGAGAATTTGAACCACAGAGGCACAGAGGGCACAGAGGAGAGAAAGAGAAAAAGGGGAGTGAGAGTTCTCCTCTCCCTCTCTCCTCTCCCTCTCTCCTCTGTGCCCTCTGTGCCTCTGTGGTTCAATCTCTTCCTCATCACGGAACCAGCGACGCACGGCGAGGACGCCGCGTCAGGGCCGCCGGCCGGCGGGAGCGCCGTGGCCCTGCTGGAGGTGCCGCGCGAGGAGGCTGTCGCCGAAGTCGTCCTGCAGATCGCGGAACACCGTGTGGATGTGATCGCCGCCGCGGTTGTCGTACTCGATCAGGTGCGTGGGGCCGTGGATCCGGTAGTAATGCGACTGCTTCGGCGCGGCGCTGCCCGCCCAGGCGAAGTGCAGCCGCTCCACGCCGGCGCGCTCGATGCGGCGGAGGTGCCCCTGGGCGACGTCGTCCGGGAAGTTGCAGGCGTAGACCTCCAGGAGGCGTATCAGCGCGGCGCGCTGGGCCGGGGTCATCTCGGCTGCGGGCAGGCCGTCGAAGCCCGGCAGCGCGGCGCGGCGGGAGGCCTCGGTGACGAGGTCGGGCGGCGCCGTGGGGGCGATCACGGCGCGCTGACGCTGCGCCGGGGTGAGGGAGGCCAGGAAGGCGCGGCCGAGATCCTCCTCGACCGCGAGCACACGCAGGCCCTTCCGGGGACCCGAGGGCACCTCGGCCGGGTTGGCGCCCAGGAAAGCCGGTGTCGTGGCCACGGCACGTCCCGCCGACGTGAAGTTGAGCGAGACGTGGTGACCCTCGAAGCGAAAACCCCAGGGGCCCAGGGGCCCGGGCTGACCGAAGACGGCGACGTGATAGCGACCCGGGTCGCGGAACGCCGGGCTGCCCTCGATGCCGCCGAGGATGCCCTCGAGCAACAGGACGCCCTCCAGCTTGCGATACCCCTCCGGGCTCAGCCCGGCCCGGAGCAGCGCGTGCGCGGCGCCGCGCTCGCGATCGTCCATGTCCCCGAGCGCAAGGCCGGCGCGGCGGCGCGGGACGTAGTGCCAGTCCTCGCGCTCGCCGCTCTCGAACGCGAGCTGCGCCCGGCCGCGCGATCCTCGAGAGAGACCCTCCAGGAAGGCGCCGGCAGACGCCGCGATCGCCTCGGCCGTGGCGCGTCCCGCAGCGGCGCCCGGGGGAGACGCGAGGCCCGGAGGCCCCGCAACTGCCGGTGACCGCGGCGGAGCGCCGTGCCCGGCGGCCAGCTCGGCCGGCGCGGGCTGGCCGCTCGAGGCAGCCGCGGGCTCGCCGCCTCGGCCTTCCTGGGGTCGTATGCTGTTGCACGAGGCCGCCATCACGAGCGCCAGGACGGTGGCAATCCGCGCGCGCGGTCTGGATGAGCTCTCGCAGGGTCGAGGTGCAAAGGCGGGCTCTTCAGCTCGCCGGCAGATCGTTGGGCTCACGCTGCTAAAGTACCCCGATGCGATGGCGTGCTTGGATTTTTCTCGCGGCGTGCCTTGCTCTGAGCACAGCGCCGGGCTGCAACGCGATCTGGCGCTCGGCGAGCCCAGCGAGCCCGAGACCGTCGCGATGATCCGCGGTGAACCCGGCGAGCAGCCCGGAGACATCGAGGTCGGCGAGCGCATCTACTGGATCACCGGCGGGAACATCTACGCCGTGGAGAAGGACGGCTCCGGCCCAGGGGGGCTCGCAGCGGCGGATTACCCCAGGTTGCTCCTTGCGGACTCCACCTTCATCGACTGGTACACCCCCGGCGCGAGGCAGCTCCGGCGGGTGCGCACATCCGCGTCGGATCGAACCCGAGCGGTCAACCCGGTTCGGATGAAGGGGCGCGTTGCGGTGAATGATTCTCGCGCCAATGAAAACCAGCGGCGTGCTGCCGGCTCGCCTGTCCGGAGGTGCGCGGCGGTAGAGTACGGCGATGCGATCGAGCGAATCGATGACCCTCGCTGTGTGCGCTGCCTTCAGCACAGCGCTGGGCTGCAACGCAATCTGGGGGATCTCCGACGGAAAACCCACCGCGGAGCCCGCGTTGACCGGCGCCGGAGGGGCCGGCGGTGGCGAGGCCGCCGGGGGGGCCGGTGGCGCCGCCGGGAACGGCGAGGCCGGGGGAAACCCGTCGGCGTGCCCGCCGGAGCCGTTCACCGCGCGCGCGCCGGAAGGGTGCCATGCCGCCGACGGCGACATCGATTACCTCTCCGATCCGGAGAACTGCTGTGTCCCCGGCAGGAGCTGCCTCGGCGGCGCGTGCAAGGAGGGCAAGTGCACGCCAGTCATCCTCACCACCACGGTCCCCGAGGAGCACGAGACGATCGGCATCGCCGTCGAGGGGGAAGGGGCCGGCGCGCGCGTGCTCTGGGGCAGCGGCTATGGAGGCACTGTCTTCGCGACAGAGAAGGCGGCCGGCGGCTTGACCGAGCCGCTGGTGGTCCTGGACTCCACCGTGACCATGCTCGCGCGCGACGGGAGCTCGCTGTTCATCACCGACTGGAACTTGCCAGACGTGCTGCGGGTGCCGCTTCAAGGGAACATCACGGTCCCGACGGTCGCGACCTCCGAGGGGGCGTCGCGCGGCTGGCAGCCCGTGGCCGGCGACGGCTGGCTCTACTGGGTCACCGAGACGTTCCAGGAGGACGATGCGCCCGACGCGCCGGACGCCCCGCATCGCATCTGGGCAGCGCGGGCCGATCAGTCGGACCAGACAGGCCTGCTGGTGCTCGACAAGGACGCCTACGTGGGAGGCCTCGCGCTGGACTCCACCCATCTCTACTGGAGCGAAATGGCGGTCGGCGCGACGCAGATCTCCGTGCAGCGGATGGCGATCGGCGAGCCCAGCGCGCCCGAGCTCGTCGCGTCGATCCGCGTCGGCAGCGGCGAGAGGCCGGGGGACATCACGGTGGGCGATCGCATCTACTGGGTCGCCGCCGGCGATGTTTACGCCGCGAACAAGGATGGATCCGGCGCAGGGGTGCTCGCGGCGGCGGGTTACCCCAGCAGGATCCTGGCCGACTCCGCCTTCGTTTACTACTTCGGCGCCGGCGGCGAGCAGCTCCGGCGCGTGCGCCTCTCGGGCGGCGCGCCGGAGCTGCTCGCCGACAGCACGTACGCCCTGGGGGTCGCGCAGGACTGCCGCGCCATCTACTGGACGACGGCCCGCGCCGACGCATCGCCGCCCTCGGTGCGCATGCTGGCCAAGTGATGGGCCGGGACGACGAGGGCACCCCGGGCGCACCCGGACGAGGGCGGCGCTTCGGATGACGCCGCCCATCACCGGCGACCGCGCGCGCCGGCGTCCGCGCTAGCATCGGGCCCATGACCTCTCCCGAGACGATCGCCGCGCAGGCGCGCCACTCCATCGACGAAGCGACAGGCGCTGTCGTGCCGCCGCTCCACGCGAGCACGACGTACGCGCGCGACGAGGGGTATCGCCTGCCCGCAGCGCACGAGTACACGCGCGACGACAACCCGACGTACCGCGCGCCCGAGGGGCTCCTCGCGGCCCTCGAGGGCGGCGTCGACGCGCGCCTGTTCGCGTCGGGCATGGCGGCCGCGACCGCGGCGGTGCAGGCGCTCGCGCGGCCCGGCGCGCGCCTCGTCGCCTCGCGGGCGATGTACAGCGGCCTCCGCCTCTGGCTGACCGAGTGGTGCGCGACGTGGAACGTCGACCTCGAGCTCGTCGACGCGACGGACCTCGACGCGCTCCGCGCGGCCGTCCAGCGCGGCCCGACGTCCCTCGTCTGGATCGAGACGCCCGCGAACCCCACGTGGGACGTCGTCGACATCGCGGCCGCGGCGGAGATCGCGCGCGCGGGCGGCGCGCGGCTCGCCGTCGACTCGACCGTCGCCACGCCCGTGCACACGCGGCCGCTCGCCCTCGGCGCCGATCTGGTGATGCACGCGGCGACCAAGGCGCTGAACGGCCACAGCGACGTGCTCGCCGGCGCGCTCGCGACAGCGCGCGACGACGAGGCATGGCAGCGCATCCGCCGCGTCCGCCGCCTGCAGGGCGCCGTCCCCGGCCCGTTCGAGGCGTGGCTCCTGCTGCGCGGCATGCGGACGCTCTTCGTGCGCGTGGAGCGGGCGAGCGCCACCGCGCTGGAGCTCGCCCGGCGCCTCGCGGGCCACGGGGGCGTCGAGCGGGTGCTGTATCCGGGGCTCGAGTCGCACCCCGGTCACCTGGTCGCGGCGCGGCAGATGAAGGGCGGCTTCGGGTCGATGCTCTCGCTGCTCGTGCGGGGCGGCGCCGAGGACGCGCTCCGCGTCGCGGGCCGCGTGAAGGTCTTCCTCCGCGCGACGTCGCTCGGCGGCGTCGAGAGCCTGATCGAGCACAGGGCGACCGTCGAGGGCCCGAATACGCTGGCGCCGCCGAACCTGCTCCGGCTCTCGATCGGCCTCGAGTCGGTCGACGACCTCTGGGCCGACCTCGACGAGGCGCTCCGGGCGCGCTGACGGTCCTGGCGCGGCTAGGGGGTGATGTCGATCATTCCCTCGATGTTCAGGAGGGTCACGGAGATCTCCGCGCCGAGGCCCGCCCCGCCGGCGAACGCCGGCGCCTCCACGCGCACAGCGCAGACCCCGTCGGCGATGACCTCCGCGGAGCGCGTCAGCACGTCTCCCTGTGGGAGCACGAGGCCGCTGTCGCAGAAGGGCCCGTCGACGGGGCAGGTCTCGCGGCGGGGATCACCGAGATCTCATGAGATGCGCCGTCCTCGGTGGCGGTGACCACGACCTTGCCGTCCCCGGTCGCGACGATGTCGGAAGGCGCGCCCCCCTCGGGCACCCGGAGCCCCACGCCCGAGCCGACAACGGTGACGGCCGGGTGCTCGACGTTCTGTGGAGAGAAGGGCTTGCCCATCGCGTCGAGGGCCACCGCGGTGATCGGGAGAGGGCGGTTTGACTGGATGACGGTGCGCGCGCCGCACTCCGCGGGCGCTTCGAGCCGCCAGCGTGGCCGCTCGGCCCGGACGGTCATGAACCAGGTGACCGGGAGCTCGCGGGTGTCGTCGTACGCGGAGCAGAGGTCGAGGCCGCCGACCGGCACCGTGAGCACGCCGGACACCTCGAAGGACGACGGCCCCTCCTCGAGCACGTTGACGACAAAGGTCGTGGGCCCCGTCTGCATCACGGTGATAGCCCCCTGAACGGCGCTGATCTCATCGATGGTGACGGCGGTTCCGAGCGGGTCGCAGCAGCAGCGCGGATCGATCACGGGATTGAGCTTCATGGTCACGGAGGCTGGATACTCGGGGCCGAACGCGAGCGCGGCCCTGCCCTCGACGACCATGCGCGTCGGCGTCGACCGGTCGATGCTCGCGAGGTTGTGGCCGTTCAACGTCGAGCGCGCGCGGGCCGGGATCGCGAGCATCGGGACCTCGCTGGTGCCCGGCTCGACGGGGGCGGGACAGCGCGGATCGCTGCTGACATCCGGCTCTTCAACGCCTGGTTCGGGCTCTTCAACGCCCGGTTCGGGCTCTTCAACGCCTGGTTCGGGGTCCTCGCCGGCGTCCGGTCTTGCAACGCCGTCATCGGGTTCCCCGACGTCGGCGCCGGGAGCAGGCGGCGCCGGCTGACACGAGAGGAACGCGCCGAGGAGCACGATGGAGCGGAAGAACCCTGTTTGCATGACAGCAGGAGTACCGGAGGGGCGCAGGAGATCGCAAGGACACGCCCGGAATGCAGCGGCGCAGGATTGCGACGCTGGCGGCGCCGAGGAGGCTCCTCTGCGCGAGTCCGCCGCTGCCGTCCCGGCGGTCGACCGGAGTCCACGAAACAGGATGGATGCGGGCGGGGCGGGCAGCGGGGCATGCTCGTCACCGGTTCTGTGAAGCGTCTGGAGGAGCTGCCGGGTCGGGCGGGGTCCCCGCGGCCGCGGCGCGGGCCAGCTCCACGTGGCGCAGGCAGGCTTCCCGGTTCGCGCGGGCCATGGCTTCGGGCACGCGGAACAGATCGATCCTCCGATCGATGGGCATGCAGTAGGTGGTCGCGGTCCACAGCTTCGGGTCGTCGGCGCCGTGGAGCGGTTCGATGTCGGACCACACCCGCACGACCTTGTCGTCGGAAGCCGCGACGATGCGCTTGCCATCGGGGCTGAACGCCGCGTCGTTGACCGGGGAGTCGGAGCCGCGGAGGACCAGGGGCTCTCCCGTCCCATCGGCGTTCCATACCCGTATCGTCTTGTCCTGGGACGCGGTGACGATGCGCTTGCCGTCGGGGCTGAACACGGCCGCCACGACGCCGTACGCGTGCCCCCGGAGGACCAGGGGCTCGCCGGTTCCGTCGGCGTTCCAGACCCGGGCGGTCCTGTCAAAGGACGCGGTGACGATGCGCTTGCCATCGGGACTGAACGCCGCCGAAGATACCCAGCTCTCGTGTCCACGGAGGACCAGGGGCTCGCCGGTTCCATCGGCGTTCCAGACCCGCGCCGTCTGGTCGGGTGACGCCGTGACGATGCGCTTGCCGTCGGGGCTGAATGCCGCCGAGTTGACCTTATCCTCGTGACCCCGAAGGACCAGGGGCGTGCCCTTGCCATCGATGTTCCAGACCCGGACGGTCCTGTCCTGGGACGCGGTGACGATGCGCTGGCCATCCGGGCTGAACGCCGCCGACGAGAGCTCCTCCTCGTGACCGCGGAAGATCAGGGGCGCGCCCTTGCCATCGGCGTTCCATACGCGCGCGGTCCCGTCAAAGGACGCGGTGACGACGCGCTTGCCATCGGGGCTGAACTCCGCGGAAGGGACCGTATCCGCATGACCGAGGAGGACCAAGGGCTCACCCGTGCCGTCGGCATTCCAGATGCGCGCCGTATGGTCCCGCGACGCCGTGACGATGCGCTTGCCATCGGGGCTGAACGCTGCCGAATACACGATATCCTTGTGACCTCGAAGGCTCAGGGGGTCCTCCGCGTCATCGCTGTCCCAGGTCCGCGCGGTCTTGTCCCACGATGCGGTGACGATGCGCGTGCCATCGGGGCTGAACGCCGCCCAGGTGAGCCCCTCCTCGTGGCCACGGAGGACCACGGGCTTGCCGACGCCGTCGGCGTTCCAGACGCGCGCGGTCTTGTCCCAGGACGCGGTGACGACGCGCTTGCCATCGGGGCTGAACGCCGCTGAATAGATCGCTTCCTCGTGACCGCGAAGGATGATGGGCTCACCCGTGCCGTCGGCGTTCCAGACCCGCGCGGTCCTGTCATAGGATCCCGTGACGATGCGCTTGCCATCGGGGCTGAACGCCGCCCTGTAAGCCACGTCCTTGTGGCCGCGGAGGACCACGGGCCGGCCGGTGCCATCGGCGTTCCAGACCCGGGCGGTCCTGTCGTTGGACGCCGTGACGACGCGCTTGCCGTCGGGGCTGAACGCCGCCCCGCGGACCGCGTCCTCGTGACCGCGAAGGATGATGGGCTCACCCGTGCCATCGGCGTTCCAGATCCGCGCGGTCCCGTCCTGGGACGCGGCGACGATGCGCTTGCCGTCAGGGCTGAAGGACGCTGTGTTGACCCGACTCCCGTGGCCACGAAGGACCACGGGCTCGCCCGTGCCATCGGCGTTCCAGACCCGCGCGGTCGCGTCCGCGCACGCCGTGACGATGCGCTTGCCGTCCGGGCTATAGCTCGCCTGGACGACGAGATCCGGATGGCTGAGCACGGCGCGCGAGACCCTGCTGTTCAGCGCCGACCGCGCGAGGCTGGCCCACCCTCGCGGCAGGTTGGGCGGCTCGACCTCGCGCACGATCGCCAGCACGATCGTNCGGCTCGACCTCGCGCACGATCGCCAGCACGATCGTGGGATCGGCCTCCATCTCGCGGGCCGCGGCCATGCGCGTGGCGTTGCGCGCCTCCCGGGCTTCGGCCTGCGCGCGCGTCGCCTCGTCGTGCGCGCGGGCTGCCGAGTACGACACGACGAGCGCGACCGCGCCGAGCGCGGCGATGACGCCCGCCGTGAGGCGCCGCCGCAGGCGCCGCGCTCG
>NZ_JEMA01000190.1:0-103 GCF_001589285.1 Sorangium cellulosum
GCGGTCGGCGCGTCGGTGGCGGACGGCGCGGGCCGGGCGGCGCAGGGCGGCGACGCTGAAGAGCACGCCGCCGCGGCGCCCGAGCTCCACGTGGTGCGGCTCC
>NZ_JEMA01000190.1:133-3598 GCF_001589285.1 Sorangium cellulosum
GGCTCGTCGTCTCGAAGGGCATCGCCGGCCGCGAGCCGCTCGAGCCGGCGAGCTCGTTCGCCAGCGCGGAGATCGACCGCATCTACGCCTTCGTCGAGCTCGCGAACAAGGACCGCGCCTCCTCGGAGATCAGCGTCACCTTCGCGCCGCCCGACGGCAGCGCTCCGCTGCGCATCCCCCTCGCTGTCGGCGCGCAGCGGCGCTTCCGCACGTGGGCGGCCACGCGCAAGGCGCGCGCGCCGGGGCTCTGGTCGGTTGTGGTCAGCGACGCCGCGGGCAAGGAGCTCGCGCGCGCCTCGTTCACGATCACGAAGTAGGAGACGCCCGTGGTCTGCAAGCTCCGCTCGCGCCCTGCCGTCCACCGGCGCGCCCGCCGCGCCGCCGTCCTCGTCCTCGCGCTCGTCGCGGGAGGTTGCGTCTCCCGCGTCGCCCCGGAGCCCGGGCTCACCGGGCCGCGACGCGCGCCTGCGGTCGCCCGCGCTGCCGGCGAGCAGGTGGGGCTCAACTTCTGGGTGCCCGACGGCCCCGCGGCGAGGGTGCTCTCGCTGCAGGTCCCGGAGAGCGACGAGGGCGAGCCGGCCGAGGACGCCCCGCCGGCGACCGCTGCCTCGCGGCGCGCGACGTCGGCGGATCCGGACGAGGAGCGCCGCTACGTGCTCCTGCCCGGCGTCGCCCTCGCGCCCGTCGTGGAGGAGAAGGTCGCGGAGATCGCCGACGCCTACTTCCGGCGGACCGGGAAAGAGCTCGTTGTTACGAGCGGCACGCGGGACCCGGAGCGACAGGCCGAGGCGATGCACGAGCTCTTCCGGCACGGCGCCGACGTCCTCGGCCTCTACAAGGACAAGGCGGCGGCGCGCGAGATCAAGAGCGCCTACGAGGAGGGCCTGTCGGCCGACCAGCCTCCCGAGGCGCTGATCGAGGCGCTCGAGCACGTGATCCGCGCCCAGATCGACCGCGGCGTGTTCATCTCGGCGCACCTGCGCGAGGGCGCGGTCGACGTCCGGAACCGGGACATGACGCCGGCCGAGAAGCGCGCCTTTCTCGATGGTGTCGAGGAGGTCGGCGGCGTGCTCGCGCTCGAGGAGTCGCGGCCGCCCCACTACCACCTGCAGATCGATTAGGCGCTGTCGGGCGAGCCGCTGCGCGTCACTCGTCGTTGAACCGGACGATTTGTCCGAAATCGCTGTTCGTCCAGTAGACGCCCGACCTGTCCGCGGCGATGCCCGTCGGGCCTCCCTGGGCCGACGCGATCTCCTCCGGCTTGGCGGTCCCGTCCTTGCGGATCCGGTAGACTTTCCCCGCCTCCCTGACCGTGACGTAGACGAAGTCTCCGTGGGCGGCGATCCCGGTGGGAGCGCTCGACAGCTCTCCGAGGAGGGCCACCGGCGCTTCTCCCGTCGAGGCGCTCCGCGGATACCTCAGGACGCCGTCCGGCGTGAGCCAGTAAAGGTTGGCCTCGTCCACCACGATCAGGCCCGGCATCGTGAGCCCATCGAGGAGGACCGTCTCTTTCTCCTCAGTGCCCGTGTCGTCGAAGAAGATCTCTCCCGTGCTCTGGTCGGTGAAATAGACGATGTCCCCGTCCGCAGCGACGCCTGCGGGCGCCCCGGTCGGGCTCGAGACCCCCGTCGGGTAATTGTCTTTGTCGGTGTCGTCCTTCCTTACCCAGGTGATGCGATGGCCCCTGGTCCGCACGCCATAGACCCGGGCGTCACCGAGCGCGATGGCGCTTATCCTGCCGCAGCCCACCCAGAGGGTCGTCTCGTCGGTGACCGGCGCGACGGGGAGCTTCGCGTCCTTCGGCATCTTCAGCAGCTTGTCACGGTCGGTCATCTTGCCCTCGCAGCTCTCGTCGGCACGGCTGCTGTCGGTGCTCGACCAGTAGATGTGCGTCGCGTCCACCGCGATGGCCTCGGGCGACTCGATGGACGGATCGAGCAGGTCGATGACCGCCCGGTCATCCTTGATCTGCATCCGGAGCGCGCCGCCCGTGGCGCTCCCCTGGGCCCCGTCGCTCCGCTCGTTGGCCCAGTAGATCGCCTCCTCGTCGAGCGCGATCGCGCGCGGCCCCGCCTGCCCCTCGGCGATCCTGATCAGCGGGGTGACCTCGCGGTCCTCGACCCCCGCGATCTGCGCGCAGCCCTGGAGGCCCGGCGCAAGTCCGGAGAGCGCGAGCGCGAGCGTCACGGCAGAACCCTTCGAGCTTCGCATCACCACTGGCCTCCGAGCATCAGGCGCCCCCCGTCCGAAGCGACACTGGGCGCGACCCACACGCGCTCGCCCGCGGCCGCCTTCTCCGGCGACCGGGACATCAGCACCATCGCGACGCCGGCCCCGACGCACGCCAGCCCTGCGCCGATCGCGATGTTCGACACCATCGCGGTCGTCTGGGCGCTCTCGTTCAGATCGACGTCCGCCCGGCTGCAGCGGAAGTTGCCGCTGCAGCCCGCCTCGACGTCGCTGGCCTTCTGCATCGTCAGGACCCCGAACACCGCGCCCACGCCGATCCCGGCGAGCCCGACGCCGCCGGCGACGAAGCCCAGCGTGCGCATCGCGCCGCCGCCCGCGCCGCTCGACCCGGAGCTCGCGGCCCCCGGGCGAGCCTGCGGCGCAGGCTGCGGCGGGGCAGGGGGGGCCACCTTCGCCGGCTCCGGGGCGGCGACGTCGGCGAGCGGGGGGATGGTCACCCGCGTCGTCCTCGGCCCGGGCTCGAGNGGGGGATGGTCACCCGCGTCGTCCTCGGCCCGGGCTCGAGCGTCACCTGCTGCGACCAGGGCTGCTTGCCCGGCGCCCTGGCCTCGATCGTCGCCGTGCCCGGATCGACCGGGATGCCCGAGCCCGTGGCCGCGGTCGCGCTGAGGTCCTTGCCGTTCAGCGTGATCGCCATCCCCGGCGCCGCCTGCGCCACCTCCAGCACGAGGCGCGTCAGGCGGGCCTCCAGCTCGGATCCGCGCTTGGCGGCGAACTGGGAGCGATCCTGCTGACCCGCGCTCGCCGCGAGCGCGGAAGCCTCCTTGAACTCGGCCCACGCGCTCGCCGTCTTGCCCTCCTTCTCGTGGCAGACGGCCAGGTTGAGCAGCGTCCCCACCGTGGGGTCCACGCGCTGGCTCTCGGCGAGCTTGGGGCACGCTTCCTGGAGCTTGCCCTCCTCCATGAGCTTCTTGCCGTCCTGGAACAACCCCTCGGCAAGCGCCTTGTCCGCCGGGGTCGCCTGGGCCCAGAGCGGCGAGGTCAGGCTCATCCCGGAGAGCAGCGCGAGCCATGCGCCCGCGTGTCGCGCTCGTGACGGTCTCAATGTCGGCTCCTCAGCATATCGTCCTCGCTGGTCGACGTCGGCGGTTTCGGCGGGGGGGCTGGCTTGAGCGGCGCTCCGGACGCCGTGGCCTTCGGGCGGGCGCTGGGCGCCGCGTCGCCGGCCGGCGACGCGCTCGGCGCAGCGCTCGGTGCAGCGCTCGGCGCAGCGCT
>NZ_JEMA01000191.1 GCF_001589285.1 Sorangium cellulosum
CCCGCGCCGCCGGAGCCGCCGGCGGCCAGGCCGCCCGCGGTCCCGCCGCCGGCGTGGGACGAGGCGACATCGAACGGCGAGCGGGTCTCGGCGGCGTCCCGGCAGCCGGCCGCGGCCAGGGTGGCGAGCGCGCCCGCCGCGACAGCAGCGGCGAGCCCCGCGCGAAGGGAGCTCCGGAGCATGAGAGGAGAGCTACTGCGCGCGCCCGCGTCGCACCAGACAGGAAACGTGCTTCGAGGCTGGAATTTGCCGGGCGGCGGAGCGCGGCGCGTGTCAGCTCGCGGTGAGCTTGCGGTAGCGGATCTTGCGGGGCTCGGCCGCGTCGGCGCCGAGGCGGCGCTTCAGGTCGGCCTCGTAGTCGGCGTAGTTGCCCTCGAACCAGACGACCTTGCTGTCGCCCTCGAACGCCAGGATGTGGGTCGCGATCCGGTCGAGGAACCAGCGATCGTGGCTGATGACGACGGCGCAGCCGGCGAAGTTGAGCAGCGCCTCCTCGAGGGAGCGGAGCGTGTCGACGTCGAGGTCGTTGGTCGGCTCATCGAGCAGGAGGACGTTGCCGCCGCGGCGGAGCAGCTTGGCGAGGTGGAGGCGGTTGCGCTCGCCGCCGGACAGGTCGCGGACCTTCTTCTGCTGGTCGCTGCCGGCGAAGTTGAAGCTGGAGACGTAGGCGCGCGAGTTGACCTCGCGCTTGCCGACCAGCAGCCGGTCCTCGCCGCCGGAGATCTCCTGCCAGACGTTGTTGTTCGGGTTGAGCGCGTCGCGCGACTGGTCGACGTACGCGAGCTCCACGGTCTCGCCGATGCGGAGCGCGCCGCCGTCGGGCTGCTCGAGGCCCATGATCATGCGGAAGAGCGTTGTCTTGCCGGCGCCGTTCGGGCCGATGACGCCGACGATGCCGCCGCGCGGGAGCGAGAAGGTGAGGTCGTCGATGAGGACGCGGTCGCCGTAGCCCTTGCGGAGGTGATCGGCCTCGACGACCACGTTCCCGAGGCGATTGCCGGCGGGGATGTGGATCTCGTTCTCCTCGACCTTCTTCGATCTGTCCTCGGCGAGGAGCGACTCGTAGGCGGCGAGGCGGGCCTTGCTCTTGGCCTGGCGGGCGCGGGGGGCCATGCGCACCCACTCGAGCTCGCGCTCGAGGGTGCGCTTGCGCGCGGACTCCTGCTTCTGCTCGAGCTCGAGGCGCTTCTTCTTCTGCTCGAGCCAGCCTGTGTAGTTGCCCTCGTACGGGATGCCGGCGCCGCGATCGAGCTCGAGGATCCAGCCGGCGACGTTGTCGAGGAAGTAGCGGTCGTGGGTGACGGCGACGACGGTGCCCGGGTAGTCGTGGAGGAAGCGCTCGAGCCAGGCGACGCTCTCGGCGTCGAGGTGGTTGGTCGGCTCGTCGAGGAGCAGGATGTCGGGCTTCTCGAGGAGGAGCCGGCAGAGGGCGACGCGCCGGCGCTCGCCGCCGGAGAGCTTGGTGACGTCGGCGTCGGGCGGAGGGAGGCGGAGGGCGTCCATGGCGCGCTCGACGACGCGGTCGATCTCCCAGCCGTTGGCGGCCTCGATCTTGTCCTGGAGCGCGGCGTACTCCTCGAGGAGCGCCTCCATGTCGGGGGGCGACTCGCCGAGCTTGGTGCCGATCTCCTCGAAGCGCTGGACGAGGGAGCGGACGTCGTGCACGGCCATCTCGACGTGCTCGAGGACTGTCTTGCCCGCCTCGAGCTGCGGCTCCTGGGCGAGGTAGCCGATGCGGATGCCGTCGGCGGGCCTGGCCTCGCCGAGGTAGTCCTTGTCGACGCCCGCCATGATGCGGAGCAGGGTGCTCTTGCCGGCGCCGTTGGAGCCGAGGACGCCGATCTTCGCGCCCGGGTAGAAGGAGAGCCACAGGCCCTTCAGCACCTCCTTGTTCGGGGGGTGCACCTTCCGGACATCCTGCATCGTGAAGATGAATTGAGGAGCCACGGTTTCTCCTGCGTGTGCGCGCCCGGCGGGCGGGGGGTGGGGTGGGGATGGAGGCGCGCCGCCCGATCGACCGAGCGTCGACCGGGCGGGCCCCGGCCGCTGGCCGGATCAGGGAGACCGGCGTATGCGAGATTGCCGGCTGTCGGTCAAGAGGCGTCGACGGCGAGGGGCGGGGGCGGCGACGGCGGCGGGCGGGGGTGGAGCTGGCGGGGCGGTGATCGTCGTGCGGTTCACGTGCGGTTCACGTCCGATTCACNCGGTGATCGTCGTGCGGTTCACGTGCGGTTCACGTCCGATTCACGTCCAGCTCACATCCAGCTCACGCCGGGCGACCTCTGCGGCCGAACGCCTGCCGGAGGACGGCGAGGTCCTCCCGGCCGACCTCGCGCGTGGCGACGAGGAGCGCGACGTACACGAGGCCGACGAGGAGCGCCTCGCCGAGCACGGCGACCTTGCCGAGCCACGGGAGCCGCGCGCCGACGGCGACCGCGACGGCGAGGGAGAGGCCCACGCGGAGCGCCGTCTTCGCGGTGACGAAGCCGCCGGCGACGCGGTGGAGAAGGACGCCGGCGACGACAGCGGACGTGGCGAGCGCGAGCGAGGTGGCTGTCGCGGAGCTCACGAGCATGTCGGGGCCGAAGGACGCGCGGGGGACGGCGACGGAGCAGCCGATCGCGACGAGGAGGACGGTGGCGGCGGTGAGCGCGGCCGCGATGCGCTCGCGGCGGAGGCTGGTGAGCGCGGCCGAGGCGACGCCGAGGACGGCGAACGCGCCCATGCCGAGGGAGAGGACGCGGAGCGTGTCGCCGCCGCGGCTCCAGATCTCGACGGGGAAGGCGAAGCGCAGGACGTGCGGCGCGAGGCCCGAGATGGGGGCGCAGAGGAGGCCGGTGAGCAGGAACGAGAGGCGGACGCCGGTCATCGTGTAGCGGCGGACCGCGGCGCTGTCGGCCTCGGCGTGCGCGCGGGCGAGCATCGGGAAGAGGATGAACGTGACGGAGAGGAGGAGCTGGTAGGGGAGGAACGCGAAGAGCTGCGCACCGCGGTAGACGCCGATGAGGTCGTCGGCGGCCCTGGCGCCGAGGGCGAGGTGGTTCGTGGCCTGGCCGAGGAAGCGGCGCAGGAGGAAGAAGTCGGTCTGGAGCAGGAAGTTCAGGAAGGTCTGCGAGACGGCGAGCGGCAGGAGGAAGACGAGGTGCTCGCGGATCGAGGGGCCGGCGCTGCCGCGGCGGCCGAGCCCTGTCTTGAGGGCCGCGAGGGGGGCGATGATGGCGGCGGCGGCGACGAAGCCGGCGATGGCGCCGAGCACGCCGCTCTGGCCGGCGCGGAGGAAGAGGAGGGCGCCGGCGGCGACGCTCGCGGTGCGGAGCGCGCCGTAGCCGATGTCGAAGCCGGCCTGGGTGAGGAACCGCCGCTGGCCGTTGAGGGCGCCGACGAGCGGGGCGTAGAGGCCGTAGAGGAGGACGACGAGGGCGGCGAGGCGGAGCGGGCCGGCGACGTGCGGCGCCTCGGAGAAGTCGGCGATGGCGCCGGCGAGGAGCGCGAAGGCCGAGGAGACGACGACGGCGAGCACGGCGTGCAGGGCGAGCGTGCGGCGGAAGGCCTCGGCGGCGTGGTGCTCGGCGACGCTGGAGACGGCGCGGGAGACGCCCTGGATCCCTGTCGCGACGATGACGTTGTTGACGACGCTGACGCCGGCGAGGACGACGGAGACCTCGCCGTAGCCGTCGGTGCCGAGCAGCCGGGGGAGGATGAGCTGCTGGACGAAGCCGAAGACGATGAAGGAGACCTTGGCGCCCGCGATGGCGAGGCCGCCGCGGCCGGCGGAGCGGGCGGGGGAGAGGGGGGGAG
>NZ_JEMA01000192.1 GCF_001589285.1 Sorangium cellulosum
CCCAGAGCCGCCTGCCGCGCGCGCGGCGGCCGGCGAGCCACGCGGCGAGGCCCCGCAGGCGGAGCGACGTCGAGCGGCCGAGCGGGAAGATGCGCGCGTACCGGCTCAGCGCGCGGCACGCCTGCGCCGAGAGCCGCGACAGGTCGCGCCGCTCGGCCGGGCTCCGGGCGTCCTCGAGCAGCGAGAGCAGCACCTCGCACGTCGCCGCGTAGCCGTACAGGCAGTGATAGCCGGCCGGCTGCCCGCCGCGGATCAGGCGGAGCGTCCGCTCGGCGGCCGCGCGCGCCTCGCCGCGCGCGCCGCCGAGCAGGTGCCCCAGCGCGACCTGGCCGTGCGTGATCTGCTGCGAGTGGTCGCCGAGCCGCTGCACCTCTGCGGCCAGCTCGTCGAAGATCGCGATCGCGCCCTCGCCGTCGCCGAGCAGCAGCCGGCACTGCGCGCGGCCGCTCTCCGCCCAGACGTGGCCCTGCGCGTTGTCGCTCCGCCGCGCCGCGGCCGAGAGCGCGCCGTAGCGGTCGAGCGCCTCCATCCAGCGGCCCTCTGTGTGCGCCACGCTGGCGAGCAGCGCGATGCACTCCTCCTTGCGGCGGCGATCCTGCAGCGCCTCCGCCAGCCGCTCCGCCTCCGTGAGCAGCGCGCGCGCGTCCCGGCACCGGCCCTCGCCGAGCGCCGTCATCCCGCGCAGGCACGACACGAACGCGACGCCCCGCGGATCCTCGAGCGCCGCCGCGGCCGCCGTCGCGCGCGCGGCGTACGCGTCCACGACGGCCTTCCACGGCACGTACCCGAACGCGACGCTCAGGGTCGCGTAGCCGCGCGCGAGCGCGAGCGACGGGCCGAGGCGCGCCGCGGCGTTCGTCGCGGTCAGCGCGGCGAGGAACGCGCGCGTCGGCTCGTTGCGGAAGAGGTACGTCTCCGACAGCTTCTCCGCCGCGAGCGACGCCTCGGCGAGGCGCTCGCGCTCGTCTTCATCCCGGGCGCGCGGGATGATCGGCACGCCCGCGACGTGCGCGAGCTGCAGGCCGAGCTGCCGCAGCGACGCCGTCACGGGGCGGAGCCGCTCCCGGAGCGGCGCGCCGCGGCCCGCCGCGCGGAGCCACGCCGCGTCGTCGCGGGAGATCCGATCGAGCGCCGCGGCGCAGTGCCGCTCCGCGCCGAGCAGGTCGCCGAGGTTGTAGTGGGCCTGGCCGAGCCGCCGCTCCCAGCGCGCGCGCCGGAGCGGCGGCGCGCGCTCCTCCGGCGGGAGCGCGCCGTCGAGGTCGAGCGCCCTCCTGTAAAAATCCACCGCGTCGCCGGACGCGCCCGTCGCGAGCGCCTGGGCGCCCGCCTTGTCGAGGTACTCGAGCGTCTTCTCCACGACGCCCGCGATCGCGTGGTGGTGGGCGAGCATCGGGTACGACAGCGCGAGATCCGGCGCGTCGCGGTGCCGCTGCTCGATCGCGCGGGCGGCCGCGGCGTGCAGGGCGCGCCGCTCCGGCTCGGGGATGCCCGCGTAGACGGTCTCGCGCAGCTTGTCGTGCACGAAGCGGAGCTGCCCCGGCTCGGTCGCCTCGAGCACGCAGCGAGCGGCGAGCTCCGCGAGCGCGTCCATGGCCTCGACGTCGGCGAGGCCGGCGGCGCCGAGCAGCAGGCGCTCCTCGAGCTCGCGGCCGAGCACCGACGCGAGCCGCGCCAGCGCGAGCGCCCCCTGGCTCAGGCCCGACAGCCGGCGCGCGACGAGCTCGCGCAGCGAGCGCGGCAGCGGCAGCGCCGCGGGCGGCTGGCTCGCGCGCGCGGCGCGGGAGAGCTCCGCGGCGGCGCCCTCGGCGCCCGCGCGGATCCGCCACACGTAGGCCTCGTCGCGGTAGAGCATCCGCTCCTGGATCGCGGCCCGGAGGTACTCGGCGACGACGAACGGGTTCCCCTCCGACTGCTGGAAGAGGTACCGCACGAACGCCTCGGGCGGCTCGTCGAGGGCGAGCATGTCGCGCACCATCCGGCCGACCGACGGCCGGTCGAGCCGCCCGAGCGCGATGCGCGAGGCCCACGGCGCCGCGAGGAGCGACGAGAGCGCGGAGGACGTCTCCTCGGTGCGGTAGGTGCCGAGCAGGACGATGGGGTGGGCGGCGAAGTAATCGGCGTCGAGGTGCTCGAGGACGCCGCGCGAGTTCTCGTCGGCCCACTGGAGGTCGTCGAGCACGAGCAGGACGGGCCGCGTCGCCGCGAACGCGGCGAGCGTGTCGGCGAGCGCGGTCCGCAGCCGGTAGCGGGCCGCGTCCGGGGGCAGCTCGGGCGGCTCGGGGTAGCGCTCGTGGCCGCGGAGCTGGGCGAGCGACGGCTCGTACGGCGCGAGGACCCTGCCGCGCGGGCCGAGCAGCGCGTCATAGCCGCCGGGCCCGAGCTCGTGGCACCTGTCGGCCACCGCGAGCAGGAGCGGGCGGAACGGGTGCAGCGGCGCGGCCTTGACAGCGCCCGCGCGCCCGTCCGCCGCCGACACGGCCGCGCACGCGCCCGCGACCACGGTCATCTGGATGAGCGCCGCCTGGTGCGCCGCCTCGACGGCGAGGCGCGTCTTGCCGACGCCGCTCTCGCCGCCCACGAAGACGAGGCCGCCCTGCCGGCGCTCCTGGGCGCGCTCGAGCGCCTCGCTGAGCTGCCGCAGCGCCTCGCCGCGCCCGGCGAGCCGCGGCCGGTAGAGGTACGGCTGCGCCGCGGGCGCGCGCGCCTCGCCGCGCGGCGGCGCGTCGTCCGCGCCCAGCCTGGCCAGGGCGGTCGCGACGTCGTCGGCGTAGCCGAGCCGCTCCTCGGGGCGCTTCTTCAGGAGCCGCGCGATGAGGGCGTCGAGCTCGGGGGGCACGTCGACGACGAGCTCGGAGGCCGGGAGCGGCTCGGCGTAGAGGTGCATGGACAGCACGACAGAGCTCGAGTCGCCGAGGAACGGGACCGCCCCGGTCACGGCCTCGTAGAGCATGCAGCCGAGCGCGTAGAGGTCCGCGCGCGCGTCGACGAGGTCGCCGCGGATCTGCTCGGGGGACATGTAGTCGGGGCTGCCCATCAGCCGGCCGCCCGGCTGGAGCTCGTCGCGCCCCTTGTGGCCCTCGAACTGGAAGGCGAGGCCGAAGTCGAAGAGCACCGGCGCGCCGTCCTCGCGGATGAAGACGTTGTCCGGCTTGAGGTCGCGGTGGACGAGGCCGCGGCCGTGGACGTACGCGAGCGGCCGGCAGATCGCGCGGAGGAGCGTCAGCGCCTGGCGGAGCGCCCCGCCGGCCGCGCGGTGGAACGGGCGCGGCGCGAACGGCTGGTACGAGCGCGGGATGATCGAGACGGGGGACATCTCGGCCGTCGCTGTCGCGGCGAGGGTCTGCGCCGCGTACCCCTCGGACACGCTCACGGTGGGCTCGCTGTTCATGCTCGCCCCGCCGCGCCAGCGCTCCTGGTTGTGGTCGCGGAGCGTGCGCCCCTCGAGCAGCTCCATCGCGTACCACGGGATCCCGCCCTGGATGCCCTCGTCGAGGATCCGCACGACGCCCGGGTGCTCGACGCCGCGGAGCGCGTGGATCTCGCGGCGGATGCTCGAGACGAGGCTCTCGTCGCCCACCGAGACGGTCTTCAGCGCCGCGAGCGCGCCCGTGGCGCTGTGCTGGGCCCGGTAGACGACCCCCATCCCGCCGCGGCCGAGCGGCTCGAGCACCCGCCACGGCCCGACGGAAGCCGGGACGTCCGGGGAGGGCCTGGCCTGTGACGAGCTCGGCGTCGTGATCATCTGGGGACCGAGGCGTCCCTGGCCTGGGCCGGGATCCGCTCCAGGTGGTAGGCCCGAGGCGAGTTCCCCACATCGCCGCTGAGGCTGAGTACATCCACCCGTACGGCCTGCCATGATGTCACGGAGCGGCCGACCGTACAACAAGTCTGTATCGAGCCCCGATCATCGCACGGGCGCCGCGTCAAGGGCTCTTGCACCGACAGGGGACCACACGCGGCGCGGCGCGAGAGTGCCTGTCTTCATCGCGTGGTCCCGCCTGCGCGCCTTGCGCTCCTTGCGCTCCTTGCGCGCCTTGCGCGCCTTGCCGTGATTGCCCCGCGGACGGCGGGGCGAGGCGCGCGCCGCCCTCGCCGGCGCGCGGCGCGGGCGGCGCGTGCACGGGAGGGAGCCCCCGGTGGAGAGCGCGCCTCGGGCGTTCAGGGGCGCGAGGCGCGGTGGAGCCGGGACTCGGCGGAGCGCCGCTCCGCCGCCAGCGTGAGCCGCCGCCGGCGGCGGGCGGCGAGCCGCGAATCCGCGGCGAGGCTGGCGGCGCGGCGCTCGGGCCAGAACGTCTCGATTCGTCGGCGCGCTCGGCGCGCCAAGAAAGGTTTGCTTTCCCCGCTTGGTGGATCCGGCGTCTCCGATGGGATTGTCCTGCTTCGCCGGGCGCGCGGCGCCGCCGCGCGGTCCGATCGTGCACAGCTGTGCTCGCGGTACATGCCTTGCTCCCGAGTGCCGCCACGGCCGCGCACGCGGCCGGACTTAGAAAGGGAGACAACGAATGAAGCGTACGATTCATCTCGGGGCCCTTGTGACCGTCCTGTCCCTCGCCGCGTGCGGCGGCGAAGGTGCAGATGCCGCCCCGACGGACACCGCCATGAGCAGCAAGCAGCTCAAGGATCTGACGGCCGATGACGTCCGATCCACGTGCGAGTCGCTCGAGGCGAGGGTGAAGCTCTCCAAGGAAGATGCCTGTGAGTATCTAGGCCTCATGGCCGGTCCCGCCCTCGGGAAGCCGTGCAGCGAGCTGAAGGACGAGTGCGTCTCCGCGGCCGACGAGTCGACCCAGGGGCAGGCCCCCGACGGCGACTGCTTGCCTCCGGACGACCAGCGCGCGGGCTGCACCGCCACCCTGGCCGAGTACGAGGTCTGCCTGATGGCCCAGACCCAGATGATCCGGGCGCTCACGTGCGACTCGACGCTGACCACGCTGGACACCGCTCCTCCGGATTGCGACGCAGTGGCGCGGAAGTGCCCGCAGATCGTCGCCACGGACGACGGCGAGGGGCAGGGCACCGAGAGCCCTTGATCGCGGCGCGGCGGCGCGGCTGAAGGAAGCGGCGCGCGACAACGCCGACTGTTCGCCGACTGAACGAATTGCGGGTAGGCGCGTCACGGCCGCTCAGCGGCCGTGAGCCCCCTTATCCCACCTCTGTTCGCCTGGATCTTTCGATTCCCACCGATATTCGCGCTCGTCCGCGCCTCCGACGGCATCTCGTCGTATGATGAGCGCCGAAGCCGGGGCGCCCGGGGAGGTTTCAACCTCGGCGCGCCGGCTCGAGCGAAGTCGCGGCTCCCGCCGAGGGTTCGCTCGAACCGAGGAGGATTTCATGAAGATCACCAAGCTTTCCGGAGTGTTTGCCATGCTGCTGATCGCCGCCGCGGCTGGATGCGGCAAGGGCGAGCAGCAGGTCGAGGCGAACGCGACGGCCGAGGTGACCGCCACCGCCGAGTCGGCGATCGGCGAAGGCGCCTACGTCGAGGAGCACGAGAGCGGCAAGGCCGCCTTCAACGTCGCCGCGGACGGGAACGTCAAGGCGGCCGTGACCGGGCCGGACGGCAAGCCGATCCAGGAGGACATCGGCGGCACGCTGCTGTGGAAGGACGCGTCCGGCGAGGAGAAGACCGTGCCCCTCACGTTCGACGCGAAGACCGGCCTGCTTGTCGCCGCCGGACCCAAGCTCGAGGCGGACCTCACGCAGATCGGCTACACGCTGAACGTCGCCGGCAAGCCGTGGAGCGGCACGCTGCACGTCCCCGCCGGCGGCACCGCCGAGCTCCACGCCAACGCCAAGGGGGCGGCGGATCTCGGGCTCCCGGAGGGGAAGCTCGGCCCGCACGGCGGGCGCATCGAGATCGTCGGCGACGACCGCCTGGAGCTCCTTGTCGACGAGGCGACAGGCGAGGTCCGCGTCTACGTGCTCGACGTCGACCTGAAGCCCGTCGACATCGGCGAACGCAAGGTCACGCTCGGCGTGGTGGCCGAGGCGCCGCAGGTGGTCGTGCTCACGCCGGTGGCCGCGACCGCGACCGCGGGCGTGGCCGCGGGCGCGTACCTGACCGGCAAGCTCGCGCTCGCCGCCGATCCGCTGAAGGTGACCATCGCGGTGCGCAACGCGGGCCGCTCGGCGGTGGCCCTCTGCGGCTACCGGGCCGGGGCGGCGTTTGCCGTCCACGCGCGCGCCCCGCGCGTGAAGGTGCGCATGAAGACCGACTGGCACGCGCACGCCCACGCGCACGCCGACCTGAAGGCGAGGGCCGACATCGACCCGAAGATCCACGTCCACGCGGGGTCCGGCGCCGCCGCCAGGGCCAACGCGAAGGCCAACGTGCACGTCAAGGCGCCGAGCGTCCGCGTGACGCCGCCGAGCGTGAACGTGCAGATCAAGGCGCCCAGCATCTCGATCCCCAAGCCGAGCTTCAAGGCGTCGGCGTCGGCCCGCGCGAGCGCTGGCGCGAAGGTCGGGACGCACTGACGCTAGCGGGGAAGGGGGCCGGGCGGCGCGCGTCGCCCGGCGGGCCCTTCCCCCGGACGACGCCCCGGGCGCCGGGAGGCGCGATCTCCGGCGCTCAGGGCGCTGGCTCGACGACGGGCTTGCCCGGCTCTGTCACGAAGAAGACGAGCAGCTTTGCCGGCGCGGTGGCGCTCTCGTTCCGCGAGACGCTGTGGAGCTGCCCTGGCGCCTCGGACCAGGTCTGCCCCTGCGTGTAGCGGACGGGCGGCTGACCATCGAGGCCGGTCAGCACCGTTCCTTCCAGCACGTAGGCGAAGATCTGGCCGGGATGACGGTGCGCCGGCGACGAGCTGCCGGGCGGGAGCTCGACCGTCAGCACCCGCGCCTCGAGCCCCGGAGCGGCGCCCAGGGGCTCCGTCAGGAGGGTCGTGACGCGCGCCTGCCCGCCGCCCTCGTGGCCTTCCTCGCCGGCGTGCGTCCCTGCGGACCCCGGGGCGTCGGCGCACCCTCCGAGCGCGACAGCGGTCAGCGTGACAACGACGGCGATGTCCTGGCGCAAGCTCATGGCGACGTTCCTCCTCGTTCGGGATCGGGGCGACGGTAGAATCCCCGGTGGCCCCGGGCGAGGGCCGGTCCTGGCCGATCGGATGGATCCACTTCGGGGAGCGCACAGGTGACGCGGAAGACCTCGGCGAGGCGGCCAGGGCGGGGAGCTTCGCCCGCCGGCGCGGTGACGGCCGTCGTGCTCGATCCGACCTCGAGCGCGCCGCTGCACCGGCAGGTCTACGAGGCGCTGCGCGGCGCGATCTTCGCCGGGCGGCTGCGTCCCGGGAGCAAGCTGCCGTCGACCCGGGCGCTCGCCGCGCACCTGAGCCTGTCGCGCAACACGGTGCTGGGCGCGTACGCGCAGCTCCTCGCGGAGGGGTACCTGCGCGGCCGGATCGGCTCCGGGACGTACGTCGCCGACGCGCTGCCGGAGCGCCTCCTGCTCGCCCGGCGCGACCCCGCGCCGACGCTGTCGCCCGCGCCGGACGGCGCTGCCCTGTCGCAGCGCGGCGCCCTCGTGGCCGGCGCGCCGTCGCCGTTCCGGCGGGGCTCCGAGCCGCTCGGGCCTGCCGGCTGGGCGTTCCAGGTGGGCGTGCCCGCTTTCGACGCCTTCCCTGCCGCCACCTGGGGCCGCCTGATGAGCCGGCGCTGGGATCGCTCGTGGCGGGCGCTCTTGCCGCGCCACGAGCCGCAGGGCCACGCGCCGCTGCGCCGGGCGATCGCCGACTACCTCGTGACGGCGAGGGGGGTTCGCTGCACGCCGGAGCAGGTCGTCGTGGTCAGCGGCGCGCAGCAGGCGATCTCGCTCGCGGCCGAGGTGCTGCTCGATCCCGGCGATGAGGCCTGGGTCGAGGACCCGGGCTACACGGCGGCGCGGAGCGCCCTGGTCGCGGCCGGGGCTGTCGCGGTCCCGGTCCCGGTGGACGGGGAGGGGCTCGACGTGGCGGCGGCCGTCCGGCGCTCGGCGTCCGCGCGGCTCGCCGTTGTGACGCCGTCGCACCAGTTCCCGCTGGGCGTCACGATGAGCCTCGGGCGCCGGCTCGCGCTCCTCGACTGGGCGCGGTCGTCGGGCGGGTGGGTCTTCGAGGACGATTACGACAGCGAGTTCCGCTACGCGGGCCGGCCGCTCGCCGCGCTGCAGGGCCTGTCGCCCGACGCGCGGGTGATCTACGCCGGCACCTTCAGCAAGGTGCTCTCGCCGTCGCTGCGGCTCGGCTACGTCGTGGTCCCGGAGGGGCTTGTCGACGCGTTCGCCGCGGCCAAGGCGCTGGCCGACGTGTCGTCCCCCTCGCTGGAGCAGGCGGTCCTGGCCGACTTCATGGTCGAGGGCCATTTCGCGCGCCACGTGCGCCGCATGCGCGTGCTGTACGAGCGGCGCCAGGCCGCGCTGGTCGAGGCGGCGGCGCGGGAGCTCCCGGGGCTCCTCGAGGTCCTCCCGGCGCCCGCCGGGATGCACCTCCTCGGCTGGCTGCCGCCCGGGCGCCCCGATCGCGCCGCGGCGGAGCGGGCCGTGGCGAACGGCGTCCGGTGCGCCGCGCTGTCCGATCTCCGCGTCGATGCCGCCGGCCGCGGCGCGCTGCTGCTCGGCTATGCCGCGGTGCCGGAGGACGCGATCGACGAGGGCGTCCGGCGGCTCGCGACGGCCTTGCGCTAGCGCTCCTGCTCGCTGGTGGATCCAGCGGATCGGCGCCAAGTGGCTCTCGTCGACGTGGCGCGGGCCGTCTAGACGTGCGCTGTGGACGCCCGCGCGCCGTCGCGGGGAGGGATATCACGGAGGATGAGGTGAGTATGCAGTCCGGCATCAGTTCACGTACCGAGGAGCGCATTGACTATGCGGGCGTCGCCCCCGAGGCGTACAGGGCGATGCTCGGGCTGAGCGCCCTCGTGAAGCGCTCCGCGCTGGAGGAGGCGCTGAAGCACCTGGTGCTCCTCCGCGCCTCGCAGATCAACGGCTGCGCGTTCTGCATCGACATGCACTGGAAGGACGCGCGGGCCGCGGGGGAGGGGGAGCAGCGGCTCTACGGGCTCAGCGCGTGGCGCGAGGCGCCCTATTACAGCGAGCGCGAGCGGGCCGCGCTGGAATGGACAGAGGCGGTGACCCTGGTGGCGGAGGACCAGGTGCCCGATCGCGTCTATGACGCCGTGCGCCCGCATTTCTCGGAGCGGGAGCTCACGGATCTGACCTGGCTCGTGGCGACGATCAATGCGTGGAACCGGATGGCGGTCGCGCTCCGGAAGGTGCCCGGCTCCTACAAGGCAGGGGAGCGGGCGAACGCTCACCCGGGCAGCGCGAAATAATCGATCTTCCCTGTCGAGGTCCGCGGCAGCTCGTCCATCGCGACGATCTTCTCCGGGACCATGTACGGGGGCAGCCGCTCCGCGAGGTACATCCTGAGCGCGCGGTCGTCCGCATCGCCGCTGTCGGCCGTGAGCGCGACGAAGCCGCGCAGGGTCTTGCCGAGGCGCGGGTCCTCCACGGCGATCACGGCGGCCTGACGCACGGCGGGGTGCGACGCGAGCGCGGCCTCGACCTCGCCCGGCTCGACGCGGTAGCCCCGGACCTTGACCATCCGGTCGATGCGGCCGCGGAAATAGAAAAGCCCATCCGCCTTGCGCTCCACCCGGTCGCGCGTCCGGTAGGGGCCGCCGTTGACCGTCGTCGGCCCCGAGACCACGAGCTCGCCGGTCCCGGGGCCCTCGATGACGCCGCCGCCCTCGTCCTCGGCGATCAGCGCGCAGGCGGCGTAGGGGCACGCGACGCCGATCGGGATCTCGCTCGCCCCGTCGAGCGCCGCGCGGTCGACGCGGTGGAACGTGCAGACGTTCGTCTCGGTCGGCCCGTACAGGTTGTAGAGGGCCGCGCCGGGCGCGCGCGCCGCGAGCGCGGCGAGCTCGCGCGGCGGGAACACCTCGCCGGCAAACAGGACGGCGCGCACCGGAGGGGAGAGCGCCGCGGCGGGCGCGCCCGCGTCCGCCGCGGGCAGCGCCGCGGCGAGCTTCATGAACATCGACGGCACGCCGTAGATGACAGTCGGCGCGAGCGCGAAGACAGCGTCGCGGAGCGCGCGGCCCGAGGCGAGGTCGCGCCGCGTCATCGTCGCGAGCGTCGCGCCGGCGCGGAACGTCGCGAGGTGGTCGAACCAGGCGAGATCGAAGACGAGCTCGGCCACGCGGAGGACCCGGTCCGCCGGCGAGAGGCCGATGAGATCGATGCAGAATGCGGTGAACGCGTCGAGCCCTGCCCAGGTGATGGGGACCGGCTTCGGCTCCCCGGTGCTGCCCGATGTGTGTAGGATGCACGCGACTTCCTGCGCCCCGCCACCGCCCCCGCCGCCCGAGCCGCCCGCGTCGCGCGCGCCGCCCGCGTTGGAGGGCGCCGTCGCNCGCGTCGCGCGCGCCGCCCGCGTTGGAGGGCGCCGTCGCGCGCACCACGCGGCCCTCGGCGTCGAGCTCCACGCG
>NZ_JEMA01000193.1 GCF_001589285.1 Sorangium cellulosum
GCCTCGCGACGCTCGCGGCCCTCGATGTCGTCCACGGGCGCGGGTACGTGCACTGCGACCTCAAGCCCGAGAACATCTTCGTCGACGGGGCAGGGGAGGCGACCCTCATCGACCTCGGCATCGCCCGCGTCGTGGGGCGGCGAGGCGCCGCCGAGGACGAGGATCTCGCCCTCGGGACGGCGGAATACATGGCGCCGGAGCAGTCCGCCGGGCGCGCGGACCTCGACGCGCGCGCCGACATCTACGCGATGGGCGTCATCCTCTACGAGCTCTTCGCCGGCCGGCCGCCGTTCTGGGGGCCGCGCGCGGCGGTGCTCGAGGACCACAGGAGCCGCAGGCCCCCGCGCCTGTCCTCGCGCGCGGCCGTGCCGAGGGCGATCGAGGACGTGGTGCACCGCTGCCTGGCCAAGGATCGGGGCGAGCGGTTCGCCAGCGCGACCGAGCTCCGCGCCGCGCTGGAGCTCGCGCTCGAGGACGAGGTGGCGGCGAGCGAGCGCGGCCGGCCGCGGGCGGCGGGCGGCGCCACGCGCCGCGCGGCGGGGCTGCTGTTCTTCGAGGGCGCTGCCGATCGCGCGGTCGTGCAGCGCCGGGTCCGGGCGCTCGGCGGCGAGCTCGCGCACGCCTCCGGCTCGCGCTACGCGGCTGTCTTCGGCCACGAGGGCGCGGCGAGCCCCGCGCGCCACGCGCAGCGCGCGGCCGACGAGCTCCTGCGGGAGGGGCTTTGCGAGCGGGTCCTGATCGATCTCGCGCCCGTCTCGGTCCAGGTCCGGCCGGGCGGCGCGACGCGCTTCCTGAGCCCGCTCTTCTCGCGCGCCGAGCGGTGGCCCGCGGCGTCCGGGCCGACGGGGCCGTTCCTCACGCCCGCGGCCGCGGCGGCGCTCCCCGAGGCGCCCGCCGCCGCGGAGGACGAGCTCGCGTGCGCGCCGACGCTCGGCTCCGTCGGCGCGGTGCGCGACACGACGGATCCCGGCGCGTTCATCGGCCGCCGCGAGGTCCTCGAGCAGCTCGTCCGCGCCGCCGAGGAGGCGGTCCGCCTCAAGCAACCCACGGTCGTGTCCGTGCTCGGCGAGCCCGGGTACGGGAAGAGCCGCCTCTTCGCCGAGCTCGGCAAGAAGGTCCGGGAGCTCTTTCCCCAGGCCAAGGTGATCGATCTCCGCGCGCAGGAGCCCACGAGCGGCGCCGAGGACGCGACGCTCCAGGAGCTCGTGCGCGAGGCGCTCAACGTCCCCGACGCGCCCCCGCAGAGCGCCGCCCGCGCGGTGATCGAGGAGCGGCTCGGCCTCGCGCTCGGCGAGGAGCTCGGCGCGGGGCTGGCGATGGCGCTCGGGTGGGTGGACGAGCGGACGGGCAGCGATGTCTTCCCCGAGATCGAGGCGCTCAGGGCCGCGCCGGGCGCGCTCCGCTCGGCGCGCATCCGGGCGGCCGGCGAGTGCCTGCGCCGGCGCGCGGCCTCCGCGCCGGTGCTCGTCCTCCTCGACGACGCGCAGTTCGCGCACGACGCGACGCTCGCGACGCTCGAGTACGCGGCGCTCGCGGACGGGGCCGCGCCGCTGTGGATCTGCGCGATGGGGCGCCCGGCCTTCGCCGAGGCGCACCCCTCCTGGGGCGAGCGGGCGGCGCGGCGCGAGGTCGTCCGGCTCGGCGCCCTGGACGCCGAGAGCGCGCGGGCGCTGTGCCGCCGGCTGCTCCTGCCGGCGCGGGACGTGCCGGAGCAGGCGATCGATCGCCTGCTCGAGCGCTCGCAGCAGGTGCCGCTGCTCCTCGTGGAGCTCGTGCACGGGCTCAAGCGGGAGGGGATCCTGCGCCGGCACCCGCGGGGCAACGCGTGGTACCTGGCGACCGACGAGCTCGATCGCCTGCCCACGCTGCCGCTGCTCGATCCGCTGGCGCAGGGGGAGATCGCGGCGCTCGGGCCGGCGCTCGGCGCTCACGCGCGGCTCGTGGCGCTGCTCGGCGCCGAGGTGTTGCTCGACGAGATCGCGGGCGTGCTGGACCACCTGGACCGGCGCGGCGAGGGCGCGGCCTTCCCCCTCGACGCGCGGGTCGGGACCGAGCGCCTTGTCAGGGCGGGCGTGCTCGTCGCCGATCGGAAGGGCCGGCTCGGCTTCCGGCACGCGCTGATGCGGGAGGCGATCGCGCACGGCGTCGCCGAGGCCGTGCGGCGGAGCATCCACGTCGCGGCCTACGAGCACCACCGGCAGGCGGCCCACGAGAGCCGGGAGCAGCGGTGGTTCAAGATCTCGCACCACGCCGCCGAGGCGGGGCTCGCGGCGGTCGCGGAGGAGGCCTACCTGGAGCTCGCCGAGCGGGCGAGGGCGCGCCACGTCTATGTCGAGGCGGAGCTCCACTACAGCCGCGCGCTCGCGCAGCCGATCGAGGGGCGCGGCGCGCGGCGCAGGGCGGCGTACAGGGGCCGGGGGCTGATGCGCTACCGGCTCGGCCGCTACCACGACGCGCTCGGCGATCTCGAGCGCGCGCGGGCGATGGCTGTCGAGGAGGGCGACAGGATCGAGCAGATCGAGATCCTGCTCGACGAGGCCACGGCGCTCGACTGGATGAGCGACTACGGGCGGTCGAGGGAGCGGGTGGAGCAGGCGAGGGAGCTCGCGCAGGGCGAGCTGCCGCCGGCGCTCACGGCGCGCCTGTCGATGGGGGTGGGGCGCTCGCTCATCCACGAGGGCCGCGAGGACGCGGCGGCGCCGCCGCTCGAGGACGCGGCGGCGCAGGCCGAGGCCGTCGGCGACGACGGCTACGAGACGCTGGTGATCTCGCTGCTGCTCCTCGGCTTCGTCTATCCAGGGCTGGGCAAGCTGGACCAGGCGGGGGCCGTCCTGGAGCGGGCGATCCGGATGTGCGAGGCGCGCGGCGATCGCCTGCACCTCGGGTCGGCGATCAACAGCCGGGCGCTCCTGCGCGCGTGTCTCGGGGACCATGAGGGCATGATCCTGGACACGTGCCGCCTGCTCGCCCTCTCACGCGAGCTCGGCCTGGGGACGATGGAGCTCGTGGGGGAGTTCAACCTCGGCGAACATTTCTACCTGATGGGCAACCTGGACATCGCGATGTCCCATGTGGAGCGGGCCGTGTCCCTCGAGCGCCAGCAGAGGGGGGACGAGGCGCGGGCGGTTGTGCAGCTCCTCCTCGCGAGGGTGCTCCTGTACCGGGGCGAGGAGACAAGGGCGCGGGAGATCATCGAGACGATCCGGAGCCAGCAGGAGAGGGCCGCCGCGGAGGGGCGCGGGGGCATGGAGATGGGCCCGTCGGAAGAGGTGCAGTGGTCGATGATCGACCTGTCGACGCGGGAGGCGGGCGACGAGGCGTGGGACGAGCNTCGACGCGGGAGGCGGGCGACGAGGCGTGGGACGAGCTCGAGGA
>NZ_JEMA01000194.1 GCF_001589285.1 Sorangium cellulosum
CATGCACAGGAGCGGAAAGCCGATCAGCGTGCTCGACGGCTTCCTCGCCGCCCAGCACGACGAGCGGCGCCGGCGGATTTACCCGTCGGTGGTGAACGGATACCGCAAGTTCCTCGCGTCGGCGAAGATGACGTGGTTCGAGCCGCCGACGTCGACGTACCGCCTCGGAGATCTCGAGATCAACGTCAACCCGGAGCTCGGGCTCGTCATCGACGGGACGCCCCACGTGATCAAGATGTATTTCCGCGGGGAGCCCCTCTCGTCGAAGCGCGTCTCGGTCGTGCTGAACCTGCTGATGAACGGCCTCGCCGAGAGCACGCCGGGCGGCGCCTTCGCGGTGCTCGACGTGCGGAACGCCAAGATTCACACCTTCAAGGTCCCGAACCCGCGGCTCAACCTGCTGCTCCGCGGCGAGGCGGCCTCGTTCGCCACCATCTACACGGGGCTGTGATCCTCGGCCGCCGGGCGAGGCGACGGCGCGGCGCGCATCGCACCACGTCATCGCCCGGCGTCCACCGGAGACACGGCGCCCACCGCGACACCGGCGTTTCCGCGACGCGCGCCCCCCGCCGCTCATCCCGGCGGAGGGCGCGCGTCGCCCCGCGCTCGCCGAGCCCAGCGAGCGCGCCGCGCACCGGTCGGACGCGAGAGGAGAGAGGGCGGCGCGTCGCGCGGGTTTGGGACGCGCGGCGATGACCACGCGGTGACGACAGCGGCGGCAGGCGCGCGGCGACGGCGCGCGATTCGCGCCGCGCGGCACACAGACAATCAAGCTGTAGGAGATCTGCGCTGCTGGCCACATTGCAGCACGCGCAAGCAGAGCGAAAATGACCGAGCTAGAGAAAGAGAACTACGATCAACCGGTTCGTTTCAGTTATCCTCGATCTGCCATGGACCGTCGCGCGCAGATCACCGCAACCCCGCTTCATGTACCCAGCATTCTTGTGGTCCTTGATCCGGCGTGGCCGGCGCTCTTCAGCCTGTGCCTCACGGTGGCGCCGGGCTGCGGGGTGCTCCTGCACCGCTGCGACGCGGCGACCGCCGCGACGATCGCCGCCGAGCGGCGGCCGCTCGCGATCATCCTCTCCAACGGCGTCTACGCGACGGATCCGGCCGAGTTCGAGGCGCTCGCCCGGGACGTCCGCTCGACGCTGGTGCGGCTCGACGAGGAGGTCTGCGAGCGCGAGCTCGAGGCGATGCTGAATGGCGCGCTGCGCGACACGCGCGAGATGAGCGCGCAGCGCGAGCGCGAGCGCGAGCGCGAGCGCGATGCGGGGCGGCGCGACGAGGGCAGCGGGCGTTACACGCTGATCGGCGCGCAGCGCAGCGAGACCGTCGGCGCCAAGGGGGCCGCGGGCGTGGATCCGCGCGCGGCGCAGCGGCAGGGCCCGGGCGCCGATCCGCGGCTCGCGCACAGGCGCGGCGACACGGCGGCGAGCCAGAGCACCATGCCGCCGCCCTCGTCGCGCGCCGGCTCCCCGCCCTCGGCCCGGACGCCCCTGACGAGCCACACGCTCACCCCCGTGCCTCCGTCCGGCGGGCCGCCGTCGTTCCGCGCCCCGCCGTCGGTGCGCACCGCGCAGCCGAGCCCGTACGCCGCGCCGGGCGTCCCCCGCTCGGTACCGCCGCCCTCCACGCGCGCGCTCCCGGGCTTCCCATCGGTGCAGCCGACCGCGAGCGCCCCGCTGTCGACCCCGCCCCCGTCGGTGCGCGGCGCGCCGGCGCGCGGGATCCTGTCGACCCCGCCCCCTTCGATGCGCGCGCACCCGAGCGCGCCGCCGCCGCCGCCGTCGTCGCGCTTGCCGGGCGGCGTGCCGGCGTCGTCGCGCGCGCTCCCGGCGACGGCGGCCTCGTCGCACCGGCCCACGCCGATGCCGCCTCCGAGCTCGCAGGCCGGGCCGCCTTCCTCCACGCGCCTGCCGAGCCCGCCGTCCCTGCGCTCGATGGCGAATGCTCCGCCCTCGATGCGCTCCGTCCCGCCCGGCGCGCCCTCGGGCATCGAGGGGCCGCCCTCGATCAGGACCATGGCGCCGCTGTCGGCGCGCCTGGCCCCGCCCTCGTCGGTGCGCCCCGAGCTGTCCCCGCGCTCGGGCGTGCGGGAGCGGGGCAGCGAGGAGCTCGACGCCGTGTTCGAGGATCAGAACCTCCCGTTCGACGCGCTCGCGCGCGCCAGCCGCGGCTCCTCGACCCCGCGCTGAGCGCCCTGGAGAGGGCCTAGCCGCGGGGTCGCGTGACCCAGGACACGGTGGAAGCGGCGGCTCGCCCGAGCAGCGCGCCGGCGATGTCGCGCAGCGCGGGAGGCGCGGGCGCGCCGAGATCGCGGCCCAGATCGACGAGGATGCGATCGACGCACTCGATCGCGCTCGCGGCCGCGAGCTCCATCCCCGCGCCGCGGCCGCCCGCGGCGCGCCCCGCGAGGTAGAGCCCCTGGACGGGCGTGTACACAGCAGGGCGCGCGCGGCCGACCTGGCCGGGCGTCTGCGCGGCCCCCGCCGCGAGCGCGCCCCCCGCAGCGCCGGCGTCGCCGCGCCTGTCGTCGGGCGATCCGTCGACGAAGATCGCGCCGGAGAGCAAACCGGGCGCCGCGGCGTCGAGCGCGCGCAGGAGCCCGTCGACCGACGCGGCGGGGGCGCCGCCGCGCGCGCCGGACACGGCGACCGCGCAGAGCAGCTCGTGCCCGGGCGGCGCGAGCGACGGGTCGAAGCGCGTCGGCACGAGGCAGTAGAACGGCAACGACGGCGCGCCGCCGCCGCCCGCGAGGCCGGCGAGCGCGCCCGCCGCGACGCGCCGCCTGCGCAGCGCGATCTTCACCTGGATCTGCCGCGGCTGCGGCGTGAGCGCGCGGGCGCGCGCCGCGTACGCCTCCGGGAAGTGCGCCTCGCCCACGAGGCCAGAGACGGTGGACAGCAGGCCGGCGGTGCTCACCACGATGCGCGCGGGCAGCGCGGTCCCGTCCTCGAGCTCCACGCCGCGCACGCGCCGATCGCGCACCACCACGCGGCGCACGGCCGCGCCCGTCCACACGGCGGCGCCGAGCTCTCGGGCCAGGCGGCAGAAGACGTCGGGCACCCGCGCCGCGCCGCCCTCGGGGTAGCGCTGCTGGCCGGCGCGGGCGAGCCGGCGCCAGGCGAGGAGCGCCTCGCCCGCCGAGGCCTCGGCGCCGGGCAGCAGCAGCGGCAACGCCAGCAGCCCGCCGAGCCGGGCGGCGGCCGCGGGGCGCGGGAGGAAGCGGGCCGCGTACGCCTCGGCCGTGAGCTCGTCGTACGCGGCCAGGTCCACGTCGCGCATCGCCGTCGCGTGCGCGAGAAGGCGCGCGGCGCGCGCGGCCTCCAGGGCCGTGAGCTCGAGGCCCCGCGCGAGCTCCCGCGCGGCCCCGGCGAGCCCCCGGAGCTCGGCCTGGACGACGACGCGGCCCGCGCCGGCCAGGCAGAGCGCGGCGGGCTCGCTGCTCTGCCGGAAGGTGATCGCGTCGCCCTGGCCGACGCGGCGGAGCACGTCGCCGAGCGGGCCGTCCTCGCCGCGGCAGAGCATGTGCGTGCCTGTATCGACACGGAAGCCGTCCCGCTCGTACGCCGCAGCGGAGCCGCCCAGCCGGCGCTCCTTCTCCACGAGGACGGTCGGGATGCCGGCGCGCGCAAGGAGCAGCGCCGCGGCGGCGCCGCCGACGCCCGAGCCGATCACCACAGCGCGCAAGGGGACCTCGTCCATGACGTCCCCACAACATAACGCGGCGAGCTCCGCAGTCGTCGCGCGACGTCGTCTATCGTGTGCGCAACGTTGCGCAAGCCGTGTCGACGATCGCGAGGCCGCGCGCCGCGCGCGTCGCGCCGCGCAGACCACCGCCGCTCGAACAAAGCGCCGCGGCGCGCGCCGAGCGTTGACCCTCGAGAGCGGCCCCTCGTAGAGTGTAACCTTGCAGCCGACGTGCCCGCCATGAAGACCTGCCCGCAGTGCCACCAGCGTTATCCGGCCGACAGCGCCTTCTGCTTCATCGACGGCTCGTCGCTCGTCTCCGAGAAGGACCCCCGCATCGGGATGTCGATCGCGGGCCGCTACGTCATCGAGCAGGGGCTCGGGATCGGCGGGATGGCCACGGTCTACCGGGCGTACAACAAGCTGATCGGCACGCCGTGCGCCATCAAGATCCTGAACCGGGAGTTCGCGCAGGACACGACGACGCGCGAGCGCTTCCGGCGCGAGGCGCGGCACGCGCAGCGGCTCGCGCACCCGAACATCATCGAGATCTTCGATCAGGGCGACACCGACGACGGGCTGCCCTTCCTCGTGATGGAGCTGCTCCAGGGGACGAGCCTCGCCGACGTCGTGGACCGCAGCCGGGTGCCGCTCGCGCGGGCGCTGCCCATCTGGGTGCAGATGGCGCGCGCCCTCGGTCGCGCGCACGACTTCGACGTCGTGCACCGCGATCTCAAGCCCGAGAACGTTTTCCTGCTGAAGGGCGACTGGGTGAAGCTCCTCGACTTCGGCATCGCCCGGTGCGCGCAGGACGCGCGGCTCACGAACCTCGGCGAGATCTTCGGCACGCCGCAGTACATGGCGCCCGAGCGCAGCACGACCATCGACGCGGGCCCCNCGAGCGCAGCACGACCATCGACGCGGGCCCCCCGGCCGACCTCTACTCGCTCGGGGTCATCATGTTCGAGATGGTCACGCAGCGGCTGCCGTTCGACGCGCCCGATCCGGCGAGCTGGATCCTGAAGCACATGAACGAGCAGCCCCCGCGCCTCCGGGAGCTCGCCCCGGAGATGCCGGAGGCGCTCGACCGGCTGGTCAGCGCCCTCATGGCGAAGGAGCCCTCGGACCGCCCCGTCGACGCGTACCGCGTGCTCGCGGAGCTCGAGGAGATCGCGGCCGCGAGCCGGATCGCGCTCCCGCCGCCGCCGGAGACGATGCCGCGCGACTCGGCGGTGCGGTCGAGGGGCGCCGGGCGCGACCCCTGGGTCAGCCGGCTCGATCTGTTCGAGCGCATGACGGCCCGCGCGTTCGGCCCGGCGGCGCCGGCGGACATCCATCGGCAGCTCGAGGGGCTGCGCGGCCTCGTGCGCGAGCACGCCGAGCTCCGATCCAGGGCGCTCGACGAGCAGCGGCGCCTGGAGGGCGTCGCCGAGGAGTGGCGCGACGGCCGCCTGCAGATCGGGCGGGCGATGGATGCGCTCACGGTCGACGCCTCGCTCACGCGCGAGGAGGCCCGCTCCTTCCGGGCCCGGGTGGCGCCGCTCACCGCGGCGACGCAGGCGTTCATCCCCGCGGTGCTGAGCGCGCACAAGGAGGCGGTGCGCTGGGAGGGCCGGAGCGGGTTCGCCGAGCCCTACCTCGAGCTCGCCGGCAGCTACCGGAAGCTCGCCGAGCTGGTCGAGGGCTGGTACGCGTCGCGCAAGGCGGATTATGAGGCGGAGAGCGAGGCGATCGCCCGCGAGCACGAGGTGGCCGAGGTGGACGCGCAGATCAAGAAGCTGCGCGAGCGGCTCGAGGAGCTCGACCGTCAGCTCGAGACGCGGCGGCGGGAGTCCCAGGAGCGCATCGCCGAGATGGGGCGCAGGGCCGACCAGCTCGACGCGGAGCTGCTCCACCTGGCCAGCCGCTTCTGCGCGCCGCTCCGGTCGAAGCCGGAGCTCGGCACGCTGTTCGTGGAGCTGGAGCGGCTCGCCGGCTGAGCGGGCGGCGCCGGCGCGGCGCGTGCGTCCCGGCGCGCACGCCGCCGGGCGCGACGCGTGC
>NZ_JEMA01000195.1 GCF_001589285.1 Sorangium cellulosum
GCTCCCCGCGCTCGTTCCGATCCGTACGATCGATGGATGCAGAGAAGAGAAGCAAGAGCAGGAGAACGATGGATGCCCACCCCCGGTCCGTGCTCGGCGCTTCGCGCCTGCGCGCGGCCCGCCCCTCCCAAGTCCCGCGCTCCGCGCGGGACGGGAGGGGTACGTCCGTCGCCGGCGTCTCGGTTGTCCTNGCGTCTGTCGCCGGCGTCTCGGTTGTCACGGAGTTCCCGCTCACGTCACCCGTCTCCCAGCCGCGCCAGCGCGCATGTCACGTTGTCTGGTCCGCCATACTCCCAGCCACCAGGCGTCCGGCCAGGGAGCCCGGAGGCAGAGATCTTTTCACCCATGGCGCCCTACGCCTGGAAGTGTCGTGTTCAGGGGAGAGCGCTCTGCTTCCTCCCAGTCGGACGCATTGCCAGCGCTCGTCCCCCCTTCGTCGGGCCGTAGCGGGAAGCTCGTCAGGGTGGCAGCGCGACGGGCGAGCTGTTCCCCCGCGACGGCGCGGACAGGACGCGGTGGCCGGAGCTGCGGCAGGGGAGGCGGCGGGAGCTTCGCCCGCGGGCTACTGGCCGTGAGCTCGGGAGACGCCACCACGGGAGGTGGAATGTCGAGCGCGCGGGGAGGTACCGTCGGCGGAGCCGGCGGCGCCGTCTCGCGCTCGGTGACGGGCGCGCCGACCCGGATCGCCACGGTGTCCTCTGTGTCCGTCCGGCGGTCGTCGTGCAGCCGCCAGAGGCGCTCCCAGTACCGCGCCGGCGTGCCGGTGAAGGTCTCCAGCAGCCGCGCGAGGCCGGGCGTCATGGGCAGGTCGCTCCTCAGCAGCCGCTCCACCTCCCTCGGCTCCAACCCCGTGCNCCTCAGCAGCCGCTCCACCTCCCTCGGCTCCAACCCCGTGCTCT
>NZ_JEMA01000196.1:0-75 GCF_001589285.1 Sorangium cellulosum
GACCACCTCGACCCCGGCCGCGTCGGCCGGCGCCGCGGCGTCGGCGACGGGCTCGATCGGGGCCGCCACGGCGGG
>NZ_JEMA01000196.1:103-20174 GCF_001589285.1 Sorangium cellulosum
TCGGGGCCGCCACGGCGGGCGCGCTCGCGTCCTGCGCTGTCGCCGCGTCGGCGGCGGCGTCCGGCGGATCCAGGGTCGGCCCCGGCACCGTGGGGATCGCGAAGGGCGACACCAGGGAGCCGAACGACAGGCCGCGGGAGCGCCGGATCAGCAGGAGCGCAACGACCGCGGCCAGGCCCAGGATGGCCAGCGTGAGCAGCGCGGTCCGGACGAAGGACCCCCTCGCGGAGGCCGGGCGCGCGCGCCGCTCGGGGATCGGCGCGCCCGCGCCCGTGGGATCGCCTGCGTGCGCCTCCGGCCCCGCGTGCGTCGGCGGCAGGCCCAGCGGGAGCGGCTGAAGCCCGGCCGCGAACTCGAGCGGCGAGGCCGTCGCGTCCGGGTGCGACTTGCGGGTCGCGTCCGGGTTCGACTTGCGCATCGCATCCGGGCTCGACTTGCGCGTCGGGTCCGGGGTCGACCGCCGCGAGCTCGTCGGCCCCGGAATGCGCGAGCTGGCCGGCCCCGACATGCGTGAGCTGGCCGGCCCCGACATGCGCGAGCTCGCGGGACCCGACATGCGCGAGCTCGCGGGACCCGCCGCGGACGAGGCAGGCGCCGCATCGGACGACGTCCCGTCCTCCGTCGCTTCCGGCCCGTCCTGCAGGATCGGCAGCATGGAGATGCGCCGGAGCATCACCTCCGTCGCGTCCTCGGGCCGCGCGGCCTGCGGCCGCTGCGGGTGGGCGCGCTCGGCGAGGATCCGGTCGAGCTCGTCGATCGCCTGGTCGATCCGCTCCTTGCGCGCCTCGGCGACCCCGGGGAGCAGATCGCGCACGAGCTGGCCGACCTGCTTGTCGGTGTAGCCCTCGCGGACCGCGAGGCTCACCTGCTCGAGATCGCGGCGCAGCTCCGCGGCCGTCTGGTACCGCTCGTTCGGGTTCTTCGCGAGCGCCCGCATGATGATGCGGTCGAGCTCCGGGTGGACCTCGGGCATGATCTCGCGCGGCGGCTGCGGGTTGCGGTTCGCGATCTGCTGCATCGCCTCGAGCGGGCCCTTGCCGCGGAACGGCGTGTGGCCCGTCACGAGCAGGTACAGCAGCACGCCCATGGAGAAGAGATCGCTGCGGCGGTCGAGCGCCCCGCCCATGACCTGCTCGGGCGAGAAGTACCCCGTCTTGCCCTTGATCGCGCCGACGCGGCTGATCTGCGCGCGCGCCCGCGTCTTCGCGACGCCGAAGTCGACGACCTTGACCATGCCGTCGAAGGTCACCATCACGTTCTCCGGCGTGACGTCGCGGTGGATCAGGTTGAGCAGCTCCCCCGTGTCGTCGCGGACCTCGTGCGCCGCGTGCAGGCCGGCGCACGCGTCGATCATCACGTGGAGCACCCAGCCGAGCGGCAGCAGCGCCCGCTTCGCCTTCTGGTTCGAGAAGATCTTCGCGATCGGCGCGCCGTCGATCCACTCCATCGCGAGGTACGGCCGGTCGCGGACCTCGCCGTACGCGAGGATGTGCACCACGTTCGGGTGGAGGATGCGCGACGCGGTGCACGCCTCGTCGAGGAACATCGCGCGCGCGTCGTCGTCCCCGCGCATCGCGTCGGACAGCAGCTTGACGGCGACGATCTGGACGGAGCCGTTGGGCCGCCTCAGGCGCGCAGCCCACACGGCGGCCATGCCGCCCACGGCCGCAGGGAACAGCAGCTCATAGGGGCCGATCGTATCGCCCGGCTGGAAGTTACCGGGGTCGTCGTCGTTCCAATCACTCCACGGATCTTTGGCCACGCGCTCCCCCACCATGTCGGAAGACGTGCAGCGCGACAAGACCTGGCGCTCGGCACCGTCCTGCCGCTCCGCTGCGCGGCGCCGCCGGTGTCAGGCCCGGCGACGCTCGCCTACCATGCGCTCGAGCCGCCCGAGCGCCCGTACGAGGACCTCCTCGCTCGGGCCGAACGAGAAGCGGACGTGATGCCGGAACCGCGACGGCCGCCCCGCCCGCCGCTTGCCCGGGTTGACGTCGAAGAACTCGCCCGGCACGACGATGATCCGCTCCCCGAGGGCCGCCCGGAAGAAGCCGTGCCCGTCGGAGAGCCCCGGGGGCAGATCGGCGACCGACCCCCAGACGTAGAACGTGCCCTCGGGCTCCGCGTCGATTGTCACGCCGAGCTTGCGCAGCCCGGCGATCAGGAGCTCGCGCTTGCGCGAGAAGGCCCGGTGGATGGCCGTCGTCTCGGCGCGGGTGTGCTCGATGGTGAGCAGCTCTGCCGCGGCGCGCTGCATCGGCTTCGAGCCGCCGCCGTCGAGGAAGCTGCCGGCGCTCGCGACCGCCTCGATGACCTCGCGCGGCCCGAGCGTCCAGGTGACGCGCCAGCCAGGGTAGCGCCAGTTCTTCGTCAGCCCATCGAAGAGCACCACCGGATCGCGGTCGACCTCCTCGACGTAGCGCGCGGCGCTCTCCATCGGCGCCACGTCGCCCATCCCGTAGACGTAGTGCGAGTAGAATTCGTCGAGCAAGAGCGCGCAATCGAGCTCCTTTGCGGTGCGGACCCAGGCGGCGAGCTCCTCGCCGCGCACGTGCTTTCCGGTCGGGTTGCACGGGTTCGAGGCGAGGATCGCGCTCAGCCCGCGGCCCAGGATCTCGCGGCGGAGGTCGCCGACCGAGAACGAGTAGCCCCGCTCGCCCTCGAGCAGGATCGGGATCGGCGAGAACAACCGGAAGACGTCGAGCAGCTCCTCGTACGCGGTGTAGTCGGGCAGGAAATGGCCGAGGTTGATCTGCCCGAGCGCCGCCGCGGCGCGGGTGAGGGCGATGCGGCCCCCGCCCGACACGGCGACGTTCTCGGCTGTGTAGCGCGACGGCATGCCCCGCCGGTACGCGCGGTTGTACAGCGAGGCGATCGCCTCGCGCAGCTCCCACAGGCCGGCCACCGGCGCGTACTCCTGGTCGTCGCCGGCGATCGGCACCGCCGCGCAGCGCTCGGGCGCGCCCGGGAGCGGGCCCGTCTCGGGCTGCCCTTGCCCCAGGTTGCACCAGCCGTCCGCGCCCTCGTCGGCGCCCGGCCCGGAGGGACCCGCGGACGCGGGGTCCCGACCCGGATTGAACCCCAGGCGCGCGGCCTCGGTCGTCACGTAGATGACGCCCGTCCGCGGCACCTTCCGGAAGGCGTGGACAGCCCGCTCGTCGGCGCGCCGGGGCGGCCTGTTCTCCCGGTCGGCCGGCGCCCCCGGGTCGCTCGGGCGCGCGTCGTCTCCCTGGAGGTCGCCGGGCTCTTCTGGATGCTCTCGCACTACGTCCGTCATTGTTCGCTTCCAGGCATCACGGGGGTGCGCTGTCGAGGTCTCCCAGCGCGGAGGGGCGAGCGCCTCAGGCCTGCTGGGCGGCAGGCTTTCCGCCGTCCGCCACCGCGGGCTCGACGCGCCGACCCCACGGCACCGGCTTACCCGAGAACAGGCAAAGCAGGTAGTAGCAGAAGGCGAGTGAGACAGCGGTCAGCGCCGTGTACTTGTCGTCGTTATAGTGAAACGTGATCCAGATGAACTGGCTGAGCGCGGCCAGGCCGAACAGGGGCACCTCGATCTGCCGTTTCAGCCGGGTGAGCGGCGCGCTCAGGATCATGAAGGAGTAGTAATAACAGGTGAGCTGCGAGAGCAGGATGATGAAGATCTGGGCCAGGCACTGGGCCACCCAGAGCGAGCGGATCCGCCGGCACACGTAGACGAAGGCGGCCAGGCTCGCCGCGATGATCCCGTAAGCGACCCAGCGGTATTTCGCGTAGCGCTCGTTGCGCATCCGCTTCCAGACCTCGAACGGGTCGACGAGCTTCGTGTCCTTCGTGTACTTCATCCGGCCGGACTCGACGCCGGTCCCGGGCTTGTGGCCGACGAGCACGCGCAGGCCCATGTGGTTGGTCAGCGGCGTCTGGTCGTGCACCTTGAGCGTGTGCTCGTAGAACTGCACGTACGAGTCCTTGCCGGAGACCTTCATGCTCACCGGGATGAGCACGGCCGCCGCAAGGACGCCCCCGATCAGCACCTGCACGTGCGACCTCGCCATGCGCTTGTGGCGGACGAGGTGAATCCCCGCGACCGTCAGCCAGCCGATCACGGGCAGGCCCGGGAAGATGCGCAGGAGACCGGCGTAGACCATGCTCGCGCCGGCCAGCTTGAAGTACCGCTTGCGGATGAGGCAGGCCGACAGGACGAGGTAGAAGAGCCAGTCCTGCCGGAGGAACGCGCCGCCGGTCCAGTAGAACGGCGCTGACGACTGGCAGCCCCAGAAGATCGCAGCGACAGCGAAGACCCGCCACCCGAAGGCCCAGAAGAGGGCGGCGAACATCCCGAGCAGATAGAAAATATCGAAGCTGGCGAGGAACTGGAGGTAGCGCGTGCTGGCCGGCTGGAGGTCCGCCCAGAATTTGCCCATGATCGTCCAGACCGGCGGCGGGTTGTAGCCGTGGTCCTTCTGCATGTCCTCCCAGTAGCCCTTGTCCGAGGACGTCCGGAAGAACTGGACGTCGGCCTTGAACGCCTCCCAGCGCTCCGGGGCGAAGTGCGCCTTGCAGACCTCCGGTTTGCCGAGGACCTCGCTCGCCGGCATGAGGAGGTTATCGCCGCCGAGGTTCCGGATCTTCTTGTCTGGATGGCGGACCTCCTTCGCCATGTCCAGCTTGACTTGCCGCCCGGTGTCCTCGTTCGTGTACGTGACGAGCCCGAGCTCGTCCTGCGCGATCAGCGCGCACTTGTAGAGGCCGTCGTACCCCATCTCGGGGAAGTACTTGGCCCCCATGTAGTAATGGAACTGATCCCAGCGGTGGTAATACTTGGGATAGCCGAAGCGGAAGCCGTTGAAGTAGCAGAGGATGGCGGCGATCCCGAGCGCCACGCCGACGAACCGCTTCCAGCGCTCGGCGATCGGCCGGCGCATCCCGGCGCGCTGCGTCTCGTAGAAGACGCAGAGCGCCGCGCCCATCGCGATCAGCACCTTCGCCAGGTCCACGGCGCGGGCGTGCTCGTCGATGTACCGGTGCAGACCATAGAAGAACAGCGCGACGCCGCCGGCGACCGTGACGTAGCGCGCCAGCACGCGGGAGCGCGCCGGGGTGAACGAGTTGAGCGCGTACGCGACGGCAAAGAACGCGGCGAGGGCGGCGACGATCTCGATGATTTCTTGTGACGTGAGCTTCATGGCCTGCGTGTCGGATCGGGATCGGGGGTGACGCGGCGGGCGCGCCGGCGGGCCTCTGCGACGGTTGCCACCGCGGCGCCCGGCGGCGGGCGCTGCCGCCGCCGCCCCGACCCGCGGAGGCGGGCTGGAGCGCGTCGGTAGGGGCGGTGCCGTAGGTGCAAAACGCACCCCGTCCCGGACGGGCTCCACGGGGGAGGCGGGGCCACCTTAGCCGAAATCCAGGGAGTGTGGCGTTCTCGTTGAAGGGGGCGTGGGGAACTGCAGGCGACCGCAAGGAACTGCGAGGAACTGCGGGTGCGAGCACAGCAGGGCGCCGCGGAACCGACAGGAAGAGCAAGGAACCGTCGGGAACGGCCAGGCGCGCCTTGAGCCGCCAGGAACAGCGGGAACAGCGGGAACTCACAGCAGGAACAGCCGGGGACACCCGGGGACACCCGGGAACACCCGGGAACAGTGGGGAACAGCAGGGAACAGCGAGCGCACCCAGGTGCCGCGTGTGGCCAGGGCGGAGCCGTGTCAGTTCGACGTGCTGCGCAATTGAGCGGGCTTCCTCCGCAGAGCAGAGCTCGTGTATCGTCTCCCTTCGTGTCGAACGACAGTTTCTCTTCCGCTTCCTCGGGGGGCTCCGAGCGCGAGGGGGCTCGTGGTCCCTACGGCTTTGTCGTCCGAGTCGACGGCGCGCCGCCGCTCTGGTGCCGGGAGGTGCGGGGTTTCCACCGCGCCGCGGTGGCAGCGGCCGATCCCGACGCGATGCCGCCCGCCCAGCTCGTGCTCGTCGGCCTCGACGAGGCCACGCGCGCGTGGCTCGCGACGTGGGCGGAGGACAGCGAGCGCGTGCGGCGCACGCTGACGATCCGCAGGCTGCTCGACGACCGGGAAGCCACCGCTGTCGTGACGCTGGCGTCCTACGGCTACGGCGTCGAGACAGCGCTCGCCGTCGAGTCGGTGGTGGTGCCGGCGGGCGAGGGGCCGGCGGCCATCCTGCGCAGCGGCGTGCACACGAAGGAAGAGATCGACGCGATGCTCGCGGTCCTCGCCACGGCGCTGCCGGAGGGCGAGGAGACGAGCTGGTTCGTGCACATGTAGCAGGCGCGTCATCGGCCTCGCGCCCCGCCCCCCGCGCCCCGCCGCGCCACGGATCCCGCCGCGGCGCTGCCGGTCTCGTACGTTCCTTCGGTTCCGTCGGTTCCGTCGCGCGCGCTCTGCGCGTCCTCCCGTTCGACCGCTCTGCTTCTCTTCAAGCTGCGCTGCGCGGCTGCCGTCTGGCCGCTCCGGCAGCCGCGCCAGCGGAGGTGAGAGCCGGAGAAAAAGGAAGTGAATCACTTTGCATGTTTCGGTGCGTGAGCCCCTTGCTCGCCTGAACAGCGGTGATAGGCTGGTCCTCGGCTTCGGACGGAGCGTCAGCTCCAGGATGGTCCTGCCGCGGAGCACCGTGGTACCGAGGTCGATACCAGATCGGCGGGCTCTCCGCTGATCCGCAATCGAACACCCTTGCCATGCCGGACGATCTCGTTCGATCCGGCGCGGGGTGCCGGCACGCCGGAGGAGGGATGGACACCATGCACAGTACCAGTGGCTCTTCTATACCGGAGGCTGGGAACAGCTGACCCTCGTGGAGCGTGACGCAGGGCCATCGGGGCCTTGCGAGACGCGTCCGCGCTCGGCCAGGTCCGGCGCCTAGCAACCTGTTGACAGCCATCGCGACCTCCGCGAGGCCGGCAGAGAGAGAATCGTGGAAGACTCAGGTCTTCCGGAGACGGTTCTCACCGGTGCTCCGGGGTCGATCGCTCGTCGCGATGGGGCAGGGGAGGCGCCGCACAGGCGGGATCAAGCGGGGTCCAGAAGGCCTCCGGTAGAGGCCCACGGGACGGGTCGGGTGCAAGCGAAGCACCCGACCCGTTTTTATTTCCATTGCCAGCGCGCGCTTTTTTGTCCTGCGCCGCGCCTGTCTGGTAGGCGGCGTCCATGCGGATGCTGCTGCTGATCGCGGTGCTGCCGGCGTTGCCTGCGCTCTCTGGGTGCGTCGAGGCGTTCGGGGACCAGGCCGCCGGCGAGCCGGGGACGGCGCTCGGCGCGTTCCACGTGGTCGCGACGCAGACGTCGAACACGTGCGGCGAGGGGGCGCTCGGCGCGGCGCGCCTCTGGGAGTTCGACGTCGAGCTCGCGCGCGACGAGGGCGCGCTGTACTGGGACAACGGCGCCAGCGTCGTCGAGGGCGTCCTCGACGACGACGACGAGAGCTTCTCGATCGAGGCGCGCGTCGTGGTTGACATGCGCGGGGGCGACATGCCGCCGGGGCCGCCCTGCTCGGTCGCGCGGCGCGACCGGGCGCGCGGAGAGCTCCGCGGCGTGGACGACGACATCGCGCGCTTCGAGGCGAGGATGACCTACGAGTTTGCGCCCACGACGGGCTCGCGCTGCGAGGATCTCGTGGCCGGCGAGCTCAGCGTCGCGCCGGTGTTCGCGGCGCTGCCGTGCGGGATGACCTACGATCTCGAGGCGAAGCGGAGCGCCCGTCCGCCCGAGTGAGCGGCGGCGGAGCGTGGACCTCCGGGCGCGCGTCGCGCTAGGGTGCCGCGACCGTGAAGCACGTCATCCATCATCTGGGCGGGCGCGGCGGACAGCGCTCCATCCTGGTCCACGGCGGCGCGGGCAACGTCGCCCCCGAGCGGCGGCCGCTGCACGCGGCGGGGTGCCTCCGCGCCGCGCGCGAGGGGGCGCGCGTGCTGGCGGAGGGCGGCAGCGCGCTCGACGCGGTCGAGCGCGCTGTGCGCGTCCTGGAGGACGATCCGCTCTTCAACGCGGGCACGGGCGCGTGCCTCAACGAGGAGGGCCACATCGAGCTCGACGCGTCGATCATGGAGGGCCGCGGGCTGCGCGCCGGCGCGGTCTGCGCGCTGGCGGATTTCGCCGAGCCGATCGCGATCGCGCGCGCGGCGCTGGAGGACGGCCGCCACGTGCTCTACGCCGCGCACGGCGCCGCGAGGTTCGCGCGGATGAAGGGGTTCACGCCCGTGGGCGAGGCAGCGCTCATCACCGAGGCCGCGCGGGAGGCGCTCGCCGCCGCCCAGCAGGGCGCGGGCCGCGCGACCTCCTGGGCGGGCAGCACGGTCGGGGCGGTGGCGCGGGACGCGAGCGGGCTCACCGCCGCGGCGACGAGCACGGGCGGCACGGTGAACAAGCGGGTCGGGCGGGTCGGCGACTCGCCGCTCATCGGCGCGGGCACGTACGCCGACGACGAGGCCGGCGCCGTGTCCACGACCGGCCACGGCGAGGGGATGATCCGCCTCGCGGTGGCGCACTCGGCCGCGGAGCGGATGCGCGCCGGCAGCAGCGCGGTCGACGCGGCGCGGGAGATCATCGCGCACCTCGCCGAGCGGCTCGACATGACCGGCGGCGTCATCGCCATCGACAGCGACGGGCGGTTCGGGCTGGCGCGCTCCACGGCGACGATGTCATGGGCGGCGGCCGGAGACTGGGGTGAGGAGAGCGGGGTGTAAAATGTCTTTGCAAAGTGCGTTCTGGCCCTGCTGCACCTGAGCGGCGAGCTCCGGGCGTACGCCCCGCAATGAGGGGGCGCCGGTCCGGCGCCGCTATGCGCGGCGCCGGCGCAGCGCCATGGAGGCGGCGGCGAGCAGCAGCAGGCCGAGCTCCGCGGGCGCGCGTCGCGTGAGCTCCGCTGCGGCGGGGGTGGCGAGATGGCAGCCGCCCCCGTCGAGGAATCCGCTGCTCGGCGGCGGCAGGACGCAGTCGCGCCCATCGCAGACATAGCCGTCGACGCAGTCGCGAACCGAGGAGCAGGGCTTGGCCTGGCGCCCATTTCGGGGCGAGCACGCGAAGGGGGCATAGTCGGGGTGCAGCGATGTGCAGACGCCATCTGCGGAGGCGCCCCGGTGATCCGAGCACGCCTCGCAGAGATAGACGTTGCAGGTCCGGTCGCAGCAGACGCCGTCCGCGCAAAAGCCGCTCTGGCATTCGATGGCCGCCGTGCAGATGCTGCCGTTCGGCATCGGCTGAAACACCTCGGCGCCGATCGGATGATTCGGAAGGTGGGTGCCGCCTCCGGAGACGAGCACTCGCCCGTCCGGTAACAGCGTGGCGGCATGCCCGCGGCGGGCGTCGAGCATGGACGCGATGAGCGACCACGTGTTGGTCGTTGGATCGAACGCCTCGGCGCTACCGGGATGGATCGCCACGGAGAGATCGCTGCCGCCGGTGACGAGCACCAGCCCCTCCGGCAGAAGCGTGACGCTGTGTCCGATGCGGCCATGGTGCATGGGCGCGAGGGGTACCCACGTGCCGAAGGCCGGGTCGAGCGCCTCGACGGCGTCGAGCGCTCCCTGATCGCCGTAGCCGCCGGTGACGAGCACCCGCCCGTCCGGCAGCAGCGTCGCCCTGTGCTCCGCGCGGGCGGAGATCAGGGGCCCGATGGGCACCCAGCCGCCGGAGGCCGGGTCGAATACCTCGGCGCTGTTGATCGCGCCCTGAGCGCCGTAGCCGCCGGCGACGAGCACCCGCCCGTCCGGCAGCAGCGTGGCGGTATGAGCGGACCGGGGGATCGTCATGGACTCGAGGGGCAGCCACTCGCTGGAGGCCGGGTCGAGCGTCTCGACGGTATCGAGCGCTCCCCGAGCGCCGTGGCCGCCGGCGACGAGCACCCGCCCGTCCGGCAGTAGCGTGGCGGTGTGGTGCTGGCGGGCCGCGCTCAGGGAGTCGACGGATGACCACCTCTCGGTGGCGGGGTCGAACACCTCGACGGTGTTTTCCAGCGTGCCCATGTCGACGACGGTTCGACCACCGCCGGCGACGAGCACCCGCCCATCCGGCAACGGCGTGGCGGTGTGCCCCATGCGGACCGCGCTCATGGAGTCGAGGGGCGACCACGCGCCGAAGGCCGGGTCGAACACCTCGGCGCTGTCGAGCGCTCGTTCAACGTCGAGCCCGCTGACAAGGCCTCCGGCGACGAGCACCCGCCCGTCCGGCAGCGGCGTGGCGGTATGCCCGGCGCGCGCGGCTGTCGGGGGCTCGACCGACCGCCAGACGCTGGAAGCCGGGTCGAACACCTCGACGCTGTCGAGCACTGCTTGATGGCCACCACCTCCGGCGACGAGCACCCGTCCATCCGGCAGCGACGTGGAGGTGTGCCCATGGCGGGCGGTGACCATGGGGTCGAGCGGCAACCACGCGCCGGAGGCCGGGTCGTACACCTCGGCGCGATCGAGCACGCCGTCCTCATAAGAGTAGCCCCCGGCGACGAGCACCCGATCGTCCGCCATCGATTCGGCTGTGTGCAGGTAGCGGGCGGTGCTCATGGACGCGACGGATGCCCAGCCGCCCGAGGCCGGGTCGAACACCTCGGCGCTGGCGAGCACTCTCTCGAGATCACCACCGCCGATGACGAGCACCCGTCCGTCCGGCAGCGACGCCGCGGAGTGCCCGTAGCGGGCGGTGCTCATGGATGCGACGGATGTCCACGTGCCGAAGGCCGGGTCGAACACCTCGGCGGCGGCGAGCACTTCTCCAGGGGCATAGCCGCCGACGACCAGCACCCGCCCGTCGGGCAGCGGCGTCGCGGTGTGCGCGTGGCGGGCGGTGTTCAGGGACGCGACGGATGTCCACGTGCCCGAGGCGGGGTCGAACACCTCGGCGGCGGCGAGCGCCTCTCCAGGGGCATGGCCGCCGGCGACGAGCACCCGCCCGTCGCGCAGCAGCGTCGCGGAGTGCCTCGAGCGCGCGGTGCTCATGGGCGCGACGGGTGACCACGTGTCCTCGGCCGGGTCGAACACCGCGGCGGTGGCGAACGGTTCCTCGTCGTACGGTTGCGCATGAGCGCTGCCGCCGGCGACGAGCACCCGGCCGTCCCGGAGTCGCGTGGCGGTGTGTTCAACGCGAGCGGAGCTCACGGTCCCGAGCGATCGCCACGTATCGGAGGTCGGGTCGAACACCTGGGCGGTGCTCTCCAGATCGTTCGCCTCGACGTCGCTCTGGCCGCCGGTGACGAGCACCCGCCCGTCGAGCAGCGGCGTGGCGGTGTGCCTGGCCCGGGCGGCGCTCATCTTCCTCTTGAGCTTCCACCGCGGATCCACGAGCACGGTCTCGCCCTCGGCCTCCACCCAGAGCTCGAGCCGCTCGCCCTCGGCGACGAGCCGCGTCCCGATCGGCCTCCCCCCGGCTGCGTACGCTGCGGGCGCGGTCACGCGGACCTGCGGCGCGCCGCGCGCGTCCGCCAGCTCGACGGCCTCGCCCTGCTGGCGCAGCATCGCGCCGTCGACGTGCCAGCTGGCCACGGGCGCGTCGCGCCGCACCGCGCGCGGCTCGAGCAGCAGCCACTCTTCGTAGCCGTCTTCGAGGGCGGTCCAGAACGAGGTGCCGCCCGCGCGCGGATAGGCGATGGCGTTCTCGGCGGCGGCGCCCTCGCCCGCCGCGCCGAGCTCCCGCACCCGCGCCTCGGAGCCGTCGCCCAGGGGGAGGCGGAGGGCGCCGTCGCCGTGCATGGGGAAGCGGGGGCGCGGAGCGGCCTCACCGGGCCGGTCCTCGGGCGCTTCGAAGGAGCGCACGGGCTCGAACGAACCGCGCGCCGCGGTGAAGGCGAACGGGCCTTGGAGGATGGCGTCTGCCTGCTCGGGGAACTGTCGCCGCAGGGCGCGCGCGTCGAGCGGATCGGCGATCTCGCTGCAGCCGAGCAGCACGGCGAGCACGCCCGTCCAGAAGAGCGCCAGCGTCCGCAGGCCGGGATGGCGCGTCGAACCCGCGATGGGCATATCGAATCTCCCTCTCCTCCTGTCAGTAAAGGTCCTAACGAGCTCCGATCCCCGGTGCGACAGTGAGGAACACGGGGCCAGTGAGCCTCTCCTCCGGGAACGTCCCGTAGCCATCGGGCCCCGCGGCCACGACCTGGCGCGCGTCCCACGCCGATCGCCGCAGGCTGACGAGCACGGGCAGCGCGACGCCCGCGTTCAGCTGGAGGTGCCGGCCGAGCGGCAGGCCGATCCGCTCCTCGGGTCGCGCGCCAGCGTCACGCGCGCGACCTCCGTCTGATCGCGGGCGTCGCGCCGCCGAGGCCGTCATCTGCGGCGCCGGCGCAGCGCCGCCGAGACGGCGGCGAGCGTCAGCAGGCCGAGCTCCGCGGGCACGCGCGCCGCCGGCCCCGCGGCCGTCGCGATGGCGAGGTGGCAGCCGCCCTTGTCGAGGAACCCGCCGCTCTGCGGCGGCAGGACGCACTCGCCCTCGACATCGCAGACGAAGCCCTCAGCGCAGTGGTGGACCGACTTGCAGGGCCTCGTTGGTTCCCCGGTCTGCGGCGAGCAGGCGAAGGGCAGGTAATCGGGGTGCAGCGACGTGCAAACGCCGTCGGCGGAGGCGCCCCGGAGCGCCGAGCACGCTTCGCAGAGATAGACGTCGCAGACCCGCTCGCAGCAGACGCCGTCGGTGCAGTGGCCGCTGCTGCATTCGACGTCCGCAGCGCAGGGGCTGCCGTCCGACATCGGGCGGAAGAGGACGACGCTGTCGAGCGCTCCTTCATCGCCGCCGCCGGCCACGAGAACCCCGCCATCCTTCAGCAGCGTGGTGCTGTGCCAGTACAGGCCCAGGGGCAGGGGCTCGAGAGGGAACCACGTCCCGGAGGACGGATCGAACGCCTCGACGGTGTGCGGCTGCAGGGTGAAGGCCTGTATGTTGGCGCCGCCCACGACGAGCACCCGCCCGTCCGGCAGCAGCGTCGCTGTGTGATCGATGCGGGCGGTGTGCATGGACCCGAGGGGCAGCCACCTGCCGGAGTCCGGGATGAACACCTCGGCGCTGTCGAGATCGCCCGCGGAGTCGAAGCCGCCGGCGACGAGCACCCGTCCGTCCGGCAGCAGCGTCGCGGTGTGCTTCGAACGCGCTGAGGTCATGGCCCCGAGGGGCAGCCACCCGCCAGAAGCCGGATCGAACACCTCGGCGCCGTCGAGCATTCCATCAGGGCCATAGCCGCCCGCGACGAGCACCTGCCCGTTCAGCAGCAGCGTCGCCGTGTGCATCTGTCGCGGAGCGAGCATGGGCTCGACGAGCATCCACCTGCCTGAAGCGGGATCGTACAGCTCGGCGCTGTCCAGAAATCCGGTTCCATTTCGAATGCGGCCGCCGGCGACGAGCACCCGTCCATCCTGCAGCAGCGTCGCGGTATGCGAGTACCGGGCGATGTTCATGGGGCTGGCCGGCTGCCAGGTGCCGGAGCCCGGGTCGAACAGCTCGGCGTGAGTCAGCGATCGCAGCTCACCCGATGGGTCATCGACGGTCTCGGAACCGCCGGCGACGAGCACCCGTCCGTCCTGCAGCAACGTTGCCGTGTGCTGGGTCCGGACCTGACCGATGGGGCCGACGACGTGCCAGGTGCCGGAGTCCGGGTCGAACACCTCGGTGACGTCGACGAGCCCTCCGGGGTGTGGGCCGCCGGAAACGCCCGTTCCGGCGGCGACGAGCACCCGTCCGTCCTGCAGCAGCGTCGCTGTGTGCTCCTGCCGAGCGATGTGCAGCGGGGCGACCGACCGCCACATGCCCACGTCCGGGTCGAGCAGCTCGGCGTCGTCGATCGTTCCATGCACGGAGCCGCCGGCGACGAGCACCCGCCCCTCCGGCAGCAGCGCCGCTGCGTGCTTGGCCCGGGACCTCTGCAGGGACTGGAGCGATAGCCACCTGCCGGAGCCCGGGTCGAACACCTCGACGCCGTCGAGCGACCCTTCAGGGCCGTGGCCGCCGGCGACCAGAGGCCGCCCGTCCGGCAGCAGCGTCGCCGTGTGGTCGGCGCGGGCGGCGGCCATGGGCCTGACGGCGACCCATGTCCCCGAGCCCGGGTCGAACAGCTCGGCGCTGTTGAGCACGCCCTCAGGACCAGCGCCGCCGGCGACGAGGACCCGCCCGTCCGGCAGCAGGGTCGCCGTGTGCGTGGTGCGGGCGGCGAGCATGGGAGGCAGCGGGGACCACCTGCCCGAGCTCGGGTCGAACAGCTCGGCGCTGTCGAGCACGCCGTCGGCGCCTTCGCCGCCGGCGACGAGGACCCGCCCGTCCGGCAGCAGCGTCGCCGTGTGCGCCGTGCGGGCGGCGAGCATGGGAGGCAGCGGGGACCACCTGCCGGAGCTCGGGTCGAACAGCTCGGCGCTGTCGAGCGCTCCTTCAGGGCCGTAGCCGCCGGCGACGAAAATCCGTCCGTCCGACAGCAGCGTGGCCGTGTGATCGGCGCGGGCAGCGTTCATGGGATGTCCGGTGGACCACCCGCTTGCTTGGCCGGAGCCCGGGTCGAACACCTCGATGCTGTCGAGCGCTCCTTCGAGATCCGGGGCGGCGGTGTCGCCCTCGGTGCCGCCGGTATCGCCGCCGATGACGAGGACCCGCCCGTCCTGCAGCAGCGTGGCCGTGTGATCGGCGCGGGCGGCGCTCATCGACCCCTGGACCGACCATTCGCCCGAGGCCGGGTCGAACAGCTCGGCGCTGTCGTGCGCGCTCCAGCGATGATAGCCACCGACGACGAGCACCCGCCCGTCCGGCAGCGGCGTCGCCGTATGTCGGTAGCGGGGGGAGTTCATCTCTCTGACGGGCCTCCACCGCGGATCCACCAGCACTGTCTCGCCCTCGGCCTCCACCCACAGCTCGATCTGCCCCCCCCGGGCGACGAGGCGTGCGTCGACCGGCCTTCCTCCTGCCGCGTACGCCTCGGGCGCCGTGACGCGGAGCTGCGGTATTCCGCGCGCGTCCGCCAGCTCCACGGCCGCGCCGTCCTGGCGCAGCGCTGCGCCGTCGACCTGCCAGGCGGCGACGGGCGCGTCGCGCCGCACAGCGCTCGGCTCGAGCAGCAGCCACTCCTCGTAGCCGTCGTCCTCCAGGGCGGCCCAGAACGACGCTCCGCCCTTCCGCGGATAGGCCACCGCGTTCTCCGCGACAGCGGCCTCGCCCGCGGCGCCGAGCTCCCGCACGAGGGCCTCGGCGCCGTCGGGCAGCGGGAAGCGAAGGGCGCCGTCGCCGCGCTGCGGGAAGCGCGGGCGCAGACCGGCCTCGCCGTGCACGTCGGCCTGCCCGTCGGTCTGCGCGTTGGGCGGCCGCAGCGCCTCGAACCCGTCGCCTGCCAGGGTGAAGGCGAAAGGGCCTTGAAGGACGGCGTCCGCCTGCTCCGGGAACTGCCGGCGCAGCGCGCGCGCGTCCATCGGACCTTCGACCTCGCTGCAGCCGAGCAGCAGGGCCAGCATGGCACTCCAGAAGACCGCCAGCATCCACGAGCCGGCACGGCGCATCGAACCCTCCGCGAGCATCTCGACCTCTCTCCAGGCAGCTCAGTAGAACTCGTAACGAGCGCCGATCCCGGGCGCGATCGTCAGGACCACGGGGCCGGTGAGCCGCTCTGCCGGGAACTGCCCGCGGCCGTCGGTCCCCGCGGGCACGACCTGACCCGCGTCCCACCGCGCCTGCCGGCGATCGACGAGCAGGGGCAGGGCCACGCTGGCGGTCACCTGGACGCGCCGGCCAAGCGACCATCCGAGCCGCACCTCGGGGGTCGCGTAGAAGAAGAGGGCCGGGTGCTTCTGGACGTAGGGACCGAGCTCGTACGGCGCGTCGCCGCTCGTCATGAACGCGCCGTTCGTCCGCTCGTCGAGGAGCGAGCCGATGAGGGCCCCGCCGCCGAGCCGGAAATGCAGCGGAACGCGGTCGGAGAGCGGCAGCGTGAGGCCGATCCACCCGCCGAGGAGCGCGCCGCGCAGCGACAGCCGATCGTCGACGGTCCCCTGGTTGTCCTCGAGGCCGACAGGCGTCACCGTCGTCGCGCGGCCTTCGAGGCGCTGCGACGCCGCCAGGTGGCCGGCCGTGACGCCGAACCCGAGGCCCATGCCGAGCTCGTAGCCGACCTGGAGCACGGCGGCGCCGCCCGTGCCGAGCGACCCCTCGCAGCTCCGGATGCACGTGCCCGCGACGCCGCCGCCGAAGCCGGGGACGAGCACGACCCTCGTGACGGCCTCGGCGACGAGGCGCGACGGGCGCGAGGGCCTGCGCCAGAAGGGCGACCCCGGGTCGCGCTCCAGCGCCACGCGCGCGACCTCGATCTGGTCGCGCCCGAGGACCACGCGGCGCGACTCGGGCAGGAACCCGGGCGCCGCGATCTCCACCTGATGCGCGCCCGCGCGCAGCCGCCCTTCCCACAGGCCTCGGCCCACGAGCACGCCGTCGATCGCCACGCTGGCGTTGACCGGCACCGGCTCGATCCGCAGCGCCGAGACGAGCTCCTCCGCCGAGAGCGTCAGCGGCACGGTCCTGTCGACCTCGACCTCGACGCGCACCGGCGCTGTGCCGAGGCGTCCGTCGCCGCGCAGCGCGACGGTGTGCTCGCCGGGCGTGAGCAGCCCTTCCCAGGGGGCCTTGGCCATGATGTTGCCGTCCACCAGCACATCCAGCGGGCGGCCCTTCTGCTCGACGACCCGCAGGCGCCCCATGCGCGAGAGCGGCCGGAGCCGCGCCTGGACGCGCGCGAGCCGGTCGCCCGCGACCTCCACGCGCTGCTCGAACGGCTCGAAGCCCTCCTTGAACACGCGCACCCAGTGGCTGCCCGAGGTGATGCGGAGCGGCGCCGACAGCGGCGCCTCGCCGCGGCGCCGCCCGTCGACAACGATCGACGCGCCCGGCTCGGCGGCGTCGATCTCGAGGATGCCGACCATCCGGCGCAGCTCGTCGAGCTGGTGCTGCGCCGCCGCCTGCGCCGCGGCGGGCAGCCGGTCGCCGAAGTCGCGCAGCAGCGCCTCGAACATCTCCAGCGCCTCGTCGTGGCGCCCGAGGTGCGTCAGGCAGAGCGCGGCGGCGCTCGTTGCGGTCCAGTTCGTGTAGAGCTGCCGCGCCGCGAGGTACTCGGCGAGGGCCCTGGCCCATTCGCGCCGGTCGTAGAAGGCGAGGCCCCTCCTGTAGTGCTCGGCGGCCCTGTCCCGTGCCGTGGGCTCGGCGGGCTGGGGCGCGTCGGCGGGCTGGGGCGCGTCGGCGGCGGGCTGGGGCGCGCCCGTGGGATGGGGCGTCTCCTGCGGCGCGGCGAGCGCGCAGGGGGCGGCGGCGAGGACGAGCCCCAGGGTCGCGACAGCGAGGAGGCGACGGCAGCGGGGACCGCGGTTGTGTTCGCGATGGGTCGGGCGAGAGGACAAGACGGGCCTCGGTCAAGGGGGGCCGGCGCGCGGCTGAAGCAGGGGAGCCTCGCCAGGTGGTATGTGGCGGAAGCGGGCGAGCTTCATCAAGGAATCGACGAGAACCGCACGAGTCCGACGAGAGCAACGAGCGCAAGGCGAGGTGCTCGCACCCTCCCCGTGCGGAGGCCATTACATCCCATTACATGATGAGGCGCGGGCGACGTAGCCCCCGATCGGCGCTGGGACGAGGCGCTCGATCGGGCGTCGGGCCGTGTGACCGAAGTGGCGGGCTCGGGCGTCAGGATCTAGTCTGGCGCCCCATGATCCCCGCCGGTCCCTTGCCCATCGTCCCGCTCTCCTCGCCTCCACAGCTGACCTGGCGTGTGCCCGGCTCGAAGAGCATCACGAACCGCGCGCTCGTCCTGGCGGCGCTCGCCGACGGCGAGAGCACGCTCGACGGGGTGCTGCACAGCGACGACACGCGGCACATGCGGTCTGCCCTGGAGGCGCTGGGGATCCGGATCCAGGACGCCGGCCCGACCACGCTGGTCGTGGAGGGGGGGCGGCACCGGCTGCGCGCGCCGGGGCGCGAGCTGTTCATCGGGAACAGCGGCACCACGGTGCGCTTCCTGGCGGCGCTCGCGTGCCTCGTGCCCGGCGAGGTGGTGCTCGTCGGCGACGAGCACATGGCGAAGCGCCCGATCGCGGATCTGGTCGACGGGCTGAGGCAGCTCGGGGCGGACGTGGAGTGCCCGACAGGGTGCCCGCCGCTCCGGATCCGGGGCGGCCGGCTGCAGGGCGGCACCCTGACGATGCGCGGCGATCGCTCCAGCCAGTACTTCTCGGCGGTGATGATGGCCGGCCCCCTCGCCGAGTCCGCCATCGATCTGCGCGTGGCCGGCGAGCTCGTGAGCCGCCCGTACGTCGAGATCACGCGCCGCATGGCCGCGGACTTCGGCGGCCGCATCGACGAGGCCGCGGGCGGGTTCGCTGTCCATCCCGCGCAGGGGTACCGGCCGCGGAGGTACGCGATCGAGCCCGACGCCTCGTCCGCGAGCTACCCGTTCGCGCTCGCCGCGGCCGCGGGCGGCACCATCACCGTGCCCGGGCTCGGCGAGGGCGCGCTGCAAGGCGACTACCGGTTCGTCGAGCTCCTGGAGCAGGCAGGCGCGCGCGTGACCCGGCAGGCGGGCGCCACCACGGTGAGCGGCGGCGGCCGCCTGCGCGGCGTCGACGTCGACATGCACCACATCTCGGACACCGTGATGACGCTGGCGGCGATCGCGCCGCTGCTCGAGGGGCCGACGACGATCCGGAACGTGGCGAACATCCGGATCAAGGAGACGGACCGCCTCGCCGCGACGGTGGCGGAGCTCCGCCGGCTCGGGCAGGAGGTGACCCACGGCGACGACTGGCTCCGCATCGAGCCGCGCCCGCTGACGCCCGCGCTGGTGCACAGCTACAGCGACCACCGCATGGCGATGAGCTTCGCGATCCTGGGGCTGTGCCGGCCCGGGGTGACGATCGAGAACCCCGCCTGCGTCGCGAAGACATATCCGACGTTCTGGGAAGACGTCGAGCGGTGCCGGGACGTGGTCGGCGGCGGCGCGCCGCCAGGGTGACAGCCGGCGGCGGGCCGGGGCGAGACGTGACGAGCCTCCATCGAGGCACCGGCGGCCCCGGCGCGCAGCAGAGCAGCAATCCGGCGGCGCTCACGGAGGGGCACGCCGAGGATCTTCGGCCGAGTGACGGTCCCCTGGCCGGAGGATGACGGTCCGTCCATCGGCCGATGGTCGTCGGTCCTCGACGGCGGGACGAACGGTCCCCGGCCGAGGACTGTCAATCCACGGACACGGGATGAACGACCATGGATGGCGGGATGGTCAATCCACGGGCAGGTGGATGGTCGACCATGGATGGTGGGATGGTCGACAGTGGATGGGCGACGGTCGAACCCCGGCCGGGGGTGATCCGGCGCGTCCGCGCATCTTTACGCAATCACGCTGCGGCTTGCCGCAATCCATTGCGTACTCACCCCTCCTCACGCGTCGCCGGGCCGCGTGCGACAGGGCGTGCGGCCACTGGCATCCTCCTTGATTGCGCCCTGCGCCTACCTGCGCGCCGCGCGAGCCGTGATGACCGGCCGTGGCGCGCGCCCCCCAGGAGGAGCCCATGCCGTCGCGAAAGAAGAGCACGAAGAACACCCCGAGCCCCGTGACGCCCGCCGGCGCCGAGCCCACGCTCGGCGGCGGCCGCGCGCCGGAGGCCGATTTCGACGACACCATCGCGAAGAACCGCGCGCTGCCCATCCTCGATCCGGCGAGCTTGCCAAGGCCGCCGGCCGGCTTCCGGCCGACGGATCCGGACACGCGCAACCGCCGCCTGCGCAAGGTGTCTTCCGAGCTGCGCGCCGAGGTGCTCGCCGCGCTGCGCGAGGCCGCCGGGCTGGATCTGGCGGCGGACCTCGGGAAGTACGCGCCCGACCCGCAGCGCGCGCCGGCGCTCGCCGAGCGGCTGGAGCGGGTCGGGCGCCTGTCGGCCGCTGTGCAGGCCCTCGCGCTGTATGCCCGCGAGATGGAGCAGATCGCGCTGAGCGACGCCCTCGTGTTCCTCGAGGCGGAGAACAAGCAGCTCGCCAACGCGCTCGAGCACGCGCCCGAGCTGGCCGAGCGCTACGCGGCGCTGCGCGCGCTGTTCGAGACGCGGGCGGCGTCCATCGTCGAGGGGCGCGCCCGGGCCGCGAGGGGCGCGGTCGCCGTCGCGCGACCGCCGGCCGCACAG
>NZ_JEMA01000197.1 GCF_001589285.1 Sorangium cellulosum
GGCGCCGCCGCGACCGCGCCGCGGCGACGGCCGCCGCCGCCGCGGAAGATCGACACGAGCAGCAGCACGATGACCACGCCGCCGAAGGTCACGCCGCCGATGAGCAGGTACGGCAGCGGCGCCTCCTTCGCCTTCAGCGTGAGGATCTTGTCGGCCGTGACGGCGCTCGTCCGGCGCGCCTGGTTGTCGTAGACGATGAGGCGCGCCGTCATCTGGTCGCCCTTGCCCACGAGGAACTTGTCGGTGTCCGGGAGCTCGAACTCGACGACGCTGTCGCCGGCGGTGACCGCCTTGCCGCGCATCCCGCCCTCGATCAGCGTCCGCTGGGCCTTCTTCGCGTCCTCGAGGTTCCCGCCCTGCAGCGACTGCGGCGCGGCCTGGTTCTTCGGGACCATGTAGATCTCGGCCCGCTGCGTGTTGCCGCCCCAGCAGAAGTTGCCGAAGATCTTCACCGTGCTGCCCGGGTAGAGCGGGTCCTTCTTCGCTGCGCGATCGGTCGCCTCCCGGTCGATGTCGAGCGGCCACGCGGTGGGATCGATGCCGACGGGGACGTTCTGGAACGTGGCGTCGCCCGCGATCGGCGGATCCGTGTTGATGAACGCGAGCTTGAACGTCTGCGTGATGCTCGGCGCGACGCACGAGACCCGCCACTTCACGATGTGCATCTTGTTGAAGCGGGTGCGGATCGCGTTGACGATGTTGGCCGCGCGCCGCTGCTGGCCGTCGCGCACCACGCTGAAGAAGCCGCCGATCTCGGTGTTCGCCATCCCCTCCATGAACTCGCGCGCGTTCGCCGTGAACTCCTCGACGAGCCGGCTCGGGAACCAGATCGAGATGACGGGCACCGGCGTCTTCGGCAGGACGTCGTTGTTCTCGGGGAACCGCCCCTTCGTCAGGTAGTCCCGCAGGAGGTTCGACGCCGCGGCGGTTGAGCTCGGATCCGCGCCCGCGGAGCCGTTCGAGAGCACCACCATCGCCTGGTGCATCGGCACCGGGACCCCCTGACCGGCGTTGCCGAGCTCCTTGAACGCGTCGGTCGCGGCGTTCTTGATGATCGTGAAGAGCGGGCGCGTGCGGCCCTGCGTCGGGTAGGTGCGCGTGACGCCGGCGATGGCCTGCGCCGCCGTCTGCTTGTTGCTGACCCACTTCGAGTCCTCGACGACGCCGCGATCGTTGAAGAAGATCACGTCGACGATGTCGTTCGGCTGCATCGCGTTGACGAACGCGCTCGCGACCGCCTTCGCCTCGTCGAAGCGGGTGCCCATGCTCGACGCGGCGTCGATCAGGATGAGCCACGCCGTCCCGACGCCCGGCTGGCCGGCGCTGTCGCCCCACCGCGCCTTCGACTCGAACTTCGCCGGCAGGTCCGTCCCGTCGACAGTGACGGAGAAGATCGCGTTCTTGTCGGGGAAGTCGAAGGACGAGTAGAGCGCCGACGGCTGCTCGATCGCGTCGGAGATGCAGTCGAGGTTCGCGTCGCCCGTGAGCGCGGCGCAGTTGCGGGTGATGTCGCTCAGGCGCTTGTTCTGCACGACCTCGAGCACGGTCGTGAGCACGGGGGAGCCGTCCACGGTGCTCGCGCGCGGGTCGACGCGGAGCAGGTGCGCCTCGGGGGCGGCCTCGGCGCGGCCCTGGCCGGCGAGGAGCGCGAGGACGGCGGCCGCGAGCGCGAGGAGCGGGGCGCAGAGCAGGGCTCTGCCCCCGCGCCCCCCGCGACGGGCGGGGGCGCTCATGGAGTGGATCGGGCGAGTCGCGTCATGAGAGGGAGTCATGCGTGGGGATCTCCAGCGAGCGCGAGGGAGCAGAGGAGCGCTCCCCGCGCGAGCGGGGCGGCCGCCGCGCGCTGGCGGCGGCTATCCGGTTGGTTTTCACGCAGCCTGGCAGGGGCGCCAAGTGCCGCTCGAACGTCGCGGGGGAAGGGGGCCGGGCTGGGCAACGGCTCTCCTCGTGCGATGGGGCCGGTCAAGCCCGCGCGGCCACGTTGAACAGGATGACGCTGAAGCCGCCGAAGCGGACCTTGTCGCCATCGCGCAGCTCGCGTCGGCCCTGGAAGCCGATCGCCTCTTCGTTGTGGAACGTCCCGTTGGTGGAGCCGAGGTCGGCGAGGATGATGCGACCGCCGTCGATCTCGATCGTCGCGTGGTGCGTCGAGGTCGTCCCGTGAGCTATCTCGATGTCGACCTTCTGCCCTGTCTCCGCGCGGCCAATGATGTTCTTGCCGTGCCAGAGCGGCCAGAACCTGCCGAGCGGGTCGTCCTGGAAGCTCACGAGGAAGCCCGCGAGGGGGCGGCGCTCCTGCCCGATGCTCCCCGCCCTCGGCGGCGACGACGTGTGCTGGTGCACCGCTGGCGGCGCGGACATGTACTGCGGCGGCGGCGCCGGCAGCGGCATGCCCTGGTGGGGCGGCGGGGGAGGAGGCGGGGGCGGCGGCTCGCCATAGCCGCCGCCGAGGCCGCCCGGCTGCATCATCGGCGGGGGCGCGGACGGCCCGCCCTGGTTGGGCGGGTAGGCGGTCTGGTTGAAGGCTTCGCCGCTCATCTGGATGCCGTCGAGGGCGATCGGGTGGCCTCCCTCCATGCAGAACGAGCCGCCCGCCGGGATCGAGTGCCCCTGCACGCAGCGCGCGCCCTGCTGCTGCGGGGGCGGACCGAAGCCCGGCCGCGGGGCCCCGGGGTAGCCGCCTTGCTGCTCCTGGTAGCCCGGGGACGAGCCGTAGCTGCCGCCCGGCGCGCCGAACACCGGCGGCTCCGGCGGGAAGGGCGGCGGCTTCAGCGGCAGCGGAGGCGGCGGCTGGGGCGCGCCGTAGCCGCCGGGCTGCGCCCCGAAGGGCGGGGGCGGGCCGAAGCCGGAACCGCCACCCTCGGGCGGCGGCGGGAAGCCGGGAGGCGAACCGGGAGGAGCCCCGAAGGGCGCCGGCGGGGGCGGACCAAAACCGCCGCTCGGCGAGCCGAAGTTGGGAGGAGGCTCAGGGGGTGAGCCGAAGCCCGGACCAGCAAAGGGGGGCGGAGGAGGCGGGGGCGGAGGAGGCGGCGCACCAAACGCGCCGGGCCCGGACGGGGCGAGCGGCGAGGCGCAGACAGCGCAGAACTTATCGGCGGGGGTCGCGGGCGCACCGCAACGCGGACAGAGCATGGTGATCCTTCTCGGGTTTCGCGGCGCCCGGGGCGCCGCCGCCGCGAGCATACCGTGGGCGCTCGGCCGAGGATCAAGAAGAAGTATGCGGGAATCCTTGCTGGCGGGCCGACAATGCGGCCGGCGCGCGGGCGCGCATCGCGCAGGGGCTGCGGCGGCGCGCTGGTGAAGGCGGCTGCGCGCGCGGAGCCAGAGGACGGCTGCCCGCCGGGTAGGCGGATCTGCGGGGCGCTCTCTTCAAGCGGCCGGGACGCCGGCCGGGGCGGATCAGTCCTTCGCGTCGCGGACGCGGGCGGCCTTGCCGGCGAGGTTGCGCAGGTAGAACAGGCGCGCGCGGCGGACCACGCCGCGCGAGACGATCTCGACCTTGTCGATGCGGGGGCTGTGGAGGAGGAAGATGCGCTCGACACCGACAGTGAAGCTCACCTTGCGCACGGTGAAGGTGCTCCGGACCCCGGCGCGGTGCCGCTTCAGCACGACGCCCTGGAACACCTGGATGCGCTCCTTCTCACCCTCGACGATCCGGTAGTGGACGCGCACCGTGTCGCCGACCCGGAAATCCGGGATCCCCTCGCGGAACAGGGGAGCTTCGATCTTCGCGAGGATGTTCGAGGTCTGCATGGTCGGTCAATCCTTCAAGGTCGGGGATCCGTCTTCGCGGTTCCTGCTCAAGGGGGCAGGGCCGCCGCCGTTCATCGGCTGCGTCCGGCGGAGCGGAGGCCGCGTGCGGCCGTGTGCTTCACGCCATGAACGCAGATGCTGCCCGGTTGCGGTTCCGGGAGCATGGACGCGAGCGCAGGCTCGCGTACCTCCCCGGGGGGTACCGGAGAGGTGCGGCATTATGCATGCGGGCGATCCGGTGTCAACGGCGGCAACGGCGCGGATGCGCGCTGCGCGTCGCGTTCTGTGTCGGCGACGGGCTCAGCGACGGACGGGGATGATCTGCACGCGGCGGGCTTCTCCCTCGCCGTCGCTCTTCGTGACGACGCCGGGGAACTTCGCCAAGGCGAGGTGGACGACGCGGCGATCCTGCGGGTTCATCGGCTCGAAGGTGATGATCTTGCCCTCCTCGACCGCCTGCTTGCCCAGCCGGCGCGCCATGGAAGAGAGCGTGTCCTCGCGGCGCTGTCGGTAGCCCTCGGCGTCGATGATCACGTGGCGCCGCTTCTTGCCGGGCCGGTTGATCACGCGGTTGGCGAGGAACTGCAGCGCCGAGAGCGTCTGCCCCTTCTTGCCGATCACGCGGCCTGCGTCCTTCCCCTCGATCTCGAGGCGGATCTCCTCGGGCGGATCCTCCTCTTCGTTCTCGAGGAGGTCGACGGTGCAGTCCATGCCCATCGCCGCGAGCACATCGATGACGAAGTCGAGCGCGATGTCGGCGCGCCCGTCCTCCACGAACTCGGCCGCGTCGCCAGCGCCTTGCGCCTCCGCGTCGACATCGACGTCCGCCGCGTCGATTCCCCTTTCGGCAGCTTCACTATCCACGGACACGTGCTTTTCCCTTTCCGAGAGCAGGCGCCGACTTGTCGTCGTCGCCGGGAGTCTTCTTCATCGCGGATTGGGGCTCCGCGGTCGCGACCTCGCGCACCACGATGCCGCCGGCCCGTTCGTCCCTCGCCTTCAGGTACCGCTCGACGAGCACCTGCTGCCCGATGCCGAGCCAGGTGTTCGTCAGCATGTAAACGCCGAGGCCGGCCGGGAGGAAGAGCATCATTGCGGTGAAGATGCCGGGCATCAGGTACAGCATCATCTTCTGCTGCGCCGGGTCGCCCTGCGGGGGCATGATCTTCTGCTGGATGAAGCTCGACGCGCCGAGGACGATGGGGATGATGAAGTACTTCCCCGGAGCGGACAGGTCCGGGATCACGGGGCCGAACGGGGTGTGGTAGAGCTCGACCGCCGTCTGGAGCGCGGTGTAGAGGGCGAACCACACAGGCATCTGGAGCAGCATCGGGAAGCAGCCGATGACCGGGTTCGCGACCTTGTTCTTGCGCCAGAGCTCCTGCATCGCGAGGCCGCGCTGGGTGGCGTCGTCCTTGTACCTCGCGTTGATCTCGTCCATCTCCGGCTTGAGCTTGCGCATCGCCGCGGCGCTCTTGATCTGCTGAATGCTCAGCGGGAAGAGCAGCATCCGCACGGTGATCGTCAGCAGGCAGATCGCCCAGCCCCAGCTCCCGACGGCGCCGTAGAGGACGTAGAGGTACGAGACGAGGATCTTCGCGATCGGCGAGAACCAGCCGAGGTTGATGACCTCGCTCGCCCCGTGGCCCACGGCGGCGAGCAGATCGCGCTCCTTCGGGCCTGTGAAGGAGAGGACCTTGTAGGTCACCGCGCCGCCGGGCGCGAGCTCGTGCTCCGGATAGGCGAGCCGCGCGCGGTAGACGTGCCCGAAGCTCGGATCGTTGCCCTTCTGCGGGTGCTTCGCCGCGTCCCAGATATCCTCGATCTGGGTCTCGGCCACCGGCTGCCCGGGCCCCTCCAGCGGGATCGCGACCTTGCTGAAGTAGCTGCTGGCGACCGCGACGAACCGCGCGTTCCCGGGCGTGCGCCGCCAGCGCTCGGGGGTGAACTCCGGGTCCTTGAAGTCGTCCGGCTCGAAGGCGTCGGGGTGCTGGCGCTCCGTCTTCTGGTCGGTCGCGGCGACCGTCTCGGTGATCCACTCCGAGAGCAGGCCGAGGTGGCCCTCGGTCTCCTTCTGCGTCCGCCACGAGGTCTGCTCGACGGCGAACCGGTGCTTGCGCGGCTCCTGCGCGAGGTTCTCGACCGTCACCTGCAGCGAGAGCTCGAAGGGGCGGCCCGTGGCGGCGACGAGCTTGGTCAGCCGCGTCGTGTCGTCGGTGTAGGTGAAGGTGCAGCTCTTGCCGTCCTGCGCCGAGAGCTTCCAGTCAAGATCATCGAACGGCACCTGCGGCGCGCTGCCGCCGGGCAGGCGCAGGTCCGTCCTGAGGGGCATGCGCGACTCGAGCGACGTGGTGACCAGGTCCATCGGCTGGCGCTCGCCGTTCGCGGTCGCGTACTTCGGGTCGGTCATCCAGAGATGCCGCACCGACCCGCCCCGCGTGGACAGCTCGGCCTTGAAGCGAGGTCCCTCGATGACGCAGGCCTCCTCGGGGGCGCGCTCCGCGGGGGCCGTGCTGTCGTTGACGTCGAGCGGCTGGAACTGCACCTCGGCGCTGCCGAAGAGGAGCGGCTTGCCGTACTGGATGAACAGGAAGATGGCGAGGCCGAGGAACAGCCATTTGGCGATATTGCTGCGTTCCATGAAGTCCTTCGTCGGTCCCAGGATCTCGATCCGCGCCCCTCGCGGCTGGAACCTCGTGACCCCTCACGAGGCTGCCCAGGGTCGCTCCAGATGGGCTTCGCTCCGTGACGTGTCGGGCGCCGCGCCGCCGGGGCCGAGTCGACGGTCGAGCGGGATCAGTCCATGAGATTGACCCGGCCGCTGAAGCCCGCCTGCCCGGGAGGCGAGGCGAGCTCCGTGCCAGTAGACGAACAGCGTGCCGCATCCCGCCGGTCAGCGTCCCGTTGCGGCGGCATCTGGGCCGCCGCACCACGGCGAAGACGAGGTGGAGGAGGAGGGTCGAACCCGCCCGGATGAAACGGGTGACACCTACACAGTCGTCTGAGCGAAAGCAAGCTCCCCCGCAGCGCTCCATGCCCCAGGATGCAGGCTGCGGCATAGCGCGAGCAGGAAGGCTCGAACCGGCAGACCGGCCCCATCAACGCCACGATGACCTTGGAGAGGGTCATCTGGTAGGCGCGGATCAGCGCGAGGAGGAGCTTCGCCAGCATGCGGTGACCCGTGGGAGAGCAGGGAGCTTGGGGCTCGGCGCACCACGGCGCAAGGCTGCACGGCATCATCCTCGGGCCGGCAGCGCCGGATTTGCCTCGGCGCGCTCGTCCGCGTCGCGCGCCGCAGCGGCGATCGGCGGCGCGGCGGCGAGCGCGTCCCGCGCCCGCCGGCGGACCACCGGGACCACGCTGCGCAGCTCTGCGAGGACGTCCTCGAGGCCGAGCGAGCCAGCGCCGGTGCGCAGGATCACCACGATGTCGACGTGGTCCGGGAACAGCTCCGGAAACTTCCGGAACGCCTCCCTGAGCAGGCGCTTCGCGCGGTTGCGGGCCACGGCGCCGCCGACCTTGCGCGAGGCGACGAGGCCCAGGCGGGACGCCGCGCCCGGCGAAGGCGGCGCGGCGGCGGCGCCGCTCTCGCTGAGCGCGGCGCTGCGCTCCTTGCCGCGACGGGCCGCGCCGCGAGGCGTCGCGGCTGTAGGGGCTGCGACGAGGATCAGCAGGTGGCGGGTGGTGACGCGATGACCGCCGTTCTGGATGCGGACGAAATCAGCCCGCTTGCGGATGCGCCTCACGCGCGGGAAAGAAGCGGACGCCGACGAGCGCTGGCGCGCTGGCGTCGTCACGCCGCGTTACTTCTTGTAGATGCTGGGCGCGAGCCGGGCGCGGCCCTTGCGGCGGCGGTTGTTGATGACCTTGCGACCGCCGGCGGTCGCCATTCGCGCACGGAAGCCGTGGGTCCGGGCGCGGCGGGTGTTATGGGGCTGGTAGGTGCGCTTCATGGCTGATGGTCCCTTGGCGTTCTGGACCGCGAACGGCGGCAACCTGGCCGCACGTCAAGCGGGCGCGCAAGAAAGCACGGCATTCGGCTCAGGTCAACACCAGACGACGCGGCGTGGCCCCGGTTCGCCGTTCTCTCTCACCTTTCTAGGTACCTGGGTTAGCGTGTAGCCTCCGAACGACCGCGATGACCGTTCTAGGCGGGTCACAGGAGGGAATTTGGCGCGCACCGGAGGACACAGGGGGGAAAAGCAGCACGTGACTGCGCGGAGCGTCAGGCGACGCGCGCTGGGCGCTGCTGCGGCGGGAGCGTTGTTCCTGGGCGCGCTCCCTGCCAGCGCACAGACCAGAACGTTCTACCTGGACCGGCTCTACATGGCCGGCGCTCCCGACGACTCGATCGCGCTCTGGCGGCCGCAGGTGGCGCCGCAGACGCGCTTCTTCGGGCAGTTCGGGCTGGGCTTCGGCCTCAACCCCTTCCGGGTCGAGAACATGCTGAACGACGAGCGCTCCGCGGAGCGGTTCAGCAGGGAACACGGCGCGCCGGTGTCCTCGCAGTTCATCGGGTACCTCAACGGAGGCGTCGAGTTCCTCGACCGCTTCAGCGTCCAGGTGGGGCTGCCGTTCATCGGATTCCAGACGAGCAACCAGACGAACGACTCGGACGTCGGCGGCGCGCAGGACGCGGCGAGCCCGTCCGCGGCCGCGATCATGGACATGCGGCTCGACGCGCGGGCCATCCTGTACCGCTCCGACGATCGCTCCTTCAAGCTGGGCGTCAACGCGGCGGCGTGGGTGCCGACGGGCAACGCATACTCGTTCTCCGGCGACAAGGGCACGAGCGCCCTGATCGGGCTCTCGGGCGAGATCGACCTCAAGTCGATGTTCTTCGTGCTCAACACCGGGGTGCAGTTCCGTCCGTTCACCTCGCTCAACGACTTCAACGTGTCGAACGAGTGGCGCTGGGGGGTCGGCGGCTTCGTGCCGCTGCGGAACGGGACGATGCGGCTCGGCGCGCAGATCTTCGGGTCGACCGGCCTCGGCCGCAGCACGACGTTCACCGGCGACAACACCCCGCTCGAGTGGATGGCCGAGGGGCGGGTCGCCCTCGACGAGAAGAAGAAGGGGTGGCTCGGGGTCGGCGGCGGGACGCGGCTCAGCGGCGGCTATGCGCCGGATTTCCGGCTGGTCGGCGTCATCGGCTACGCGTTCGGCATCTCGGACGTCGAGCCCATGTCGCCCGGCAGGCGCTTCCAGGCGCCCCCGCCGCGCTCCGCGGACACGGACAAGGACGGCTACCCGGACGACATCGACCTCTGCCCGACCGATCCCGAGGACGGCAAGATGCCGAACCCGAGCGACGGCTGCCCGGCGCTGCCCGATCGCGACGGCGACGGCATCCCCGACACCAGCGACAAGTGCCCGGATCAGCCCGAGGACTTCGACAAGATCAACGACGCCGACGGCTGCCCGGAGGACGACGCCGACGAGGACGGCATCGCGGACGCGAAGGACGCCTGCCCGAAGGAGCCGGGCGAGCCCAGCCCCGAGCCGGCGAAGAACGGCTGCCCGCAGTTCATCCGCCGCATCACGGGGTCGAGCGAGATCCAGATCCTGAAGCAGGTGCAGTTCGCGACCGGCAGCGCGAGGATCCTGCAGAACAGCTACGGCATCCTCGACGAGGTCGTCCGGCTGCTCAAGGTGAACCCGGAGATCTCGCTCGTCGCGATCGAGGGCCACACGGACAACCGCGGCCCCGACCAGCTCAACGAGAAGCTCTCGAACGACCGCGCCCACTCGGTGAGGACGTACCTGATCGAGCGGGGCGGCATCGACCCGGCCCGCCTCACGGCGGCAGGCTTCGGGCCGAGGCGGCCGATCGACACCAATGACACCGAGGCCGGGCGCCAGAAGAACCGCCGCGTCGAGTTCCACATCCGGGAGAGCAACACCGGCGGCACCAAGGCGGGCGGCGACAACGGCGGCGGCAGCAGTGGCGGTACGGTCACGCCGTAGGTGCCGGGGCGGGGCGGCGCGCGCGGGGGCTCTGCTGTTCGCGGTCCTCTCGTGCGCGTGCCGCCCCGAGCAGGGGGCGCCCTACCAGTGCGATTGCACCTTCGTCACGGACTTCGACGACGACGCGAGGCTCGATGTGGAGATCTGCGCGCCGAGCGAGGCCCGCGCCGAGGGCGTGGGGCGCGGGTGCGCTCAGACCCACGCGCCGGGCCCGGTGTCCGGGTGCTCGTGCAGGAGCATCCCGGGCCGCGGGCCGTGCGAGCTCCGCGCGTGCCGCGCTACCCCAGCAGAGCCCTGAGCTCGGCCGGGCTCGTGACAGGGGCCGAGCACGCTCGCCCCCGGCAGACGTAGGCCACCGCCTCGCCGGGGCGCGCCGGCTTCCCCTCGGCGACGACCTTCACCGCCGCGGCGCTCTCCGGGCGCGCCGGATCCACGACGACGACCGCCCGGCTCGGCAGGTAGGCCTTGAACGCCTCGCGGGCGAGGTCGCCGGCCGCTGCAGAGCCCGCCTCGCCGACCACCACGACCGTCACGCTGCCGCGCGCCAGGCGGTCGAGCACGCACACGGTCTGGCCGAGCCCGAAGGGGTTCTCGAGCGCCGCCGGCGCGAGCGCCTCGAGCTGCCGCTCCGCCGGGGAGAGGTAGCGCTCGTCGGCGATCTCGGCGAGGCGCAGGCAGAGCTGCGCCGCCATCGAGACGGCCGACGGCGCGGCCTGATCGTAGATGTCCTGCGTGCGCGCGATCAGCGCGTCGCCGTCGTCCGGCGTGAAGAAGAACCCGCGCGCGGCCTCATCCCAGTGGTGCGCGATCATCGCGTCGGCGATCGCGCGCGCGACGCCGACGTAGCGCGGATCGGAGGTCGCCTCGTACAGGTCGAGCGCGGCGTTCCCGAGGTACGCCTGGTCGTCAAGGAACCCCGGCCGCACCTCGGTCGCGGTCGCGCCGGCGCCGCCGCGCTCGGCCCTCGCGCCGCCGGGCGCGCCGTCCTTGAGGTACCGGCCGACCCGGCCGCCGCGCAGGAGCTTCCGCTCGAGCAGCGCGAACGCGCGCGCCGCGGCGTCGACCCAGGCGGGCTCATCCAGCGCGCGGCCCGCGTCGGCGAGCGCGCCGATGAGCAGCCCGTTCCAGCTCGCGAGCACCTTGTCGTCGCGCGCCGGCCGGGGCCTGGCCTCGCGCGCGGCGAGCATCCTGGTCCTGGCGCGCGCGAGCGCCTCGCGGCACCGCTCGATGTGCGTCCCGGCGTCCCCGTCCGCGCCCGCGTCGAGGACGGCCGCGGCCTGCTCCACCGTGCGGTGCTGCGACAGCACCGTCGCGCCTGTGTGCTCGAAGTTGCCCTCCTCGGTGATGCCGAAGACGAGGCGGGCCACGTCGTACGCGAGCTGATCCTGGCCGACCGCCGCGCGCAGATCGTCGAGCGTCCACACGAAGAACTTGCCCTCGCTCCCCTCGGAGTCGGCGTCCTGCGACGCGTAGAACCCGCCCTCCGGGTCGCGCATCTCGGCGAACAGGTAGCCGACGAGCTCGCGCGCCGTCTCGGCGTAGATCGGCTTCTTGAACGCGCGGAAGCCGTCGACGTAGAGGCGCAGGAGGAGCGCGTTGTCGTAGAGCATCTTCTCGAAGTGCGGCACGAGCCAGCGCTCGTCCGTGGAGTAGCGGTGGAAGCCGCCGCGCAGGTGGTCCCAGATCCCGCCGTCGCGCATCCGGTCGAGCGCGAGCTCGACGCTCTCGGCCGCGACGCGATCGCCCTCGAGCGCGCCGCGGCGGAGCAGCACGTCGAGCGACATCGTGTTCGGGAACTTCGGCCGCGTGCCGATGCCGCCGTGGCGGTTGTCGAAGCGCGCGAGGAGCTGCCGCGACGCGCGCCGGAGCAGGTCCGACGAGGCGGGCTCGGCGGCGCTCGCGGTCCCCGCGGCGCGCCCCGGCGCGCGCTGCGTGCGCTCGATGGCCTGGGTGATCTCCTGCGCCTGGAGCTCGACCTCGTCGCGCCGGTTCCTGTAGGCGTCGGCGACCGCGTCGAGGACCTTCGGGAAGCCGGGCATGCCGCGCTTGTCCTTCGGCGGGAAGTACGTGCCCGCGAAGAAGGGCCGCTGATCGGGGGTGAGGAACACCGTGAGCGGCCAGCCGCCGCTCCGGCCCATGAGCTGCACGACGAGCTGGTAGATGTGATCGAGGTCGGGCCGCTCCTCCCGGTCGACCTTGATGTTCACGAAGAGCTCGTTCATGCGCCGGGCGATCGCCTCGTCCTCGAACGACTCGCGCTCCATCACGTGGCACCAGTGGCAGGCGGCGTAGCCGATGGACAGGAGGATCGGCCTGTCCTCGCTCCGGGCGAGGTCGAGCGCCTCGGCGCCCCACGGGTACCACGCGACAGGGTTGTGCGCGTGCTGAAGGAGGTACGGCGACGATTCGCTCGCGAGCCGGTTCGTGTGGGCTGCCATGGCGCCCACCTAGCGCCGGGCGGAGGGGACCGCCAGCGGTGGCCTGGACGGCGCCGGGGCGCCTACGCCCGCTCCAGCACGAGCGCGCAGTTGTGCCCGCCGAAGCCCGCCGAGCACTTCACCGCGTACCGCACGTCGACCCCGCGCCGCTCCCGCACGACGTCCAGGGCGCAGCCCGGATCGAGCTCATCCACGTTGATCGACGGGTGCAGGAGCTGATCGCGGAGAGAGCACACGACGGCGATCGTCTCCACGGCGCCGGCGCCGCCGAGCAGGTGCCCCATCATCGACTTGGTCGCCGAGATCGGGATGCGCGCGAGGCGATCGCCGAACACGCGCCGCAGCGCGAGCACCTCCGCGGCGTCGCCCTGCGGCGTCGAGGTCGCGTGCGGGTTGATGTAGCCGATCGCCTCCGGCGCGGCGCCCGCACGCGCGAGGGCGCGCTCCAGCGCGAGCGCGAGCCCGAGCCCGCCGGAGTGCGGACGCGTGAGGTGCTCCGCGTCCGTGGTCATCCCGAAGCCGGCCAGGTACGCGAGCGGCCTCGCGCCGCGCGCCAGCGCGTGCTGCTCGTCCTCGAGCACGAGGGCGCCCGCGCCCTCGCCCATCACGAAGCCCTGGCGGCGCCGATCGAACGGGCGGCTCGCGCGCGTCGGATCGCCGTCGACAGCGCGGGCGAGCGCCTTCGCGTTGCCGAACCCCGCGACGGTGTTGAGCCGCGTCGCGGCCTCGGCGCCCCCGGCGACCATCACGTCGGCCTCCCCCGCCTCGATCATGAGGGCCGAGGTCGCGATCGAGTGCGTGCCCGTCGCGCACGCGCTCGCGAGGTTGTACGACGGCCCCATGAGCCCGTAGCGCATGGAGATGAGCGCCGCGGCGCCGTTCGGCATGACGCCCGGGATGAAGAAGGGCGACACGGCCCTCGGCCCGCGCGCCGCGCTGCGGGCGACCTGCTCCTCGAAGATGTCGACGGAGCCCATCCCGGTGGACATCAGGCACCCGACGCGGGTGCGATCGAGGCCGCCCGCCGCCGGCGCCGCGTGGTCGGCCGGCGACGCCGCGCCGGCGCTCTCCGCCGCCTCGTCGTCCGGCGCGGGGGCGCGCTGGATCGGCGCGATGCCCGCCTCGCGCAGCGCCTCCACGGCCGCCGCCAGGCTGAGGTGGGTCACCCGGCCGTAGATGCTCGCTTCCTTGGGCGACAGGTACTGTCCGACGTCGAACCCCTTCACGCTGGCGGCGATGTCGCTGCGGAGCTTGTCGACGGGGAAGTCGCGGATGTAGTCCACGCCGGATTTGCCGGCGAGGAGGTTCTGCCATGTGGTGGCGGCGTCGTTGCCCAGCGGGCAGACGGCGCCGATCCCGGTCACGACGACGCGCCTTCGCATCGGGGGGCTCGCTCTTGTGGGGGAAGGGGGGGGCAGGGGAGAGGGGCTCAGGCGGAGAGCGCCTGCGGAGCGTCGGTTACGTTGGGAGCGCCCGCGAGGCCCTCGATCGACGTGTCGCGGCGGCGCTCCCCGCTGCGGCGCAGGTCGATCGCGGCGCGCTGTGCGGCGAGCATCTCGTGCCGGCCCACCCCGAGGTACTTCAGGATCGGCATGTAGACCTTCTGGATGAACACGTTCCGGTCGATGCCGGCCTCGCGCATCTTCAGGATGCGCGAGTCGTAATCGGGGACGATCCCGACGCCCGGCATCTCGAAGTTCGCGAACACGTGCGCCATGTCCGCGAGCGTCCCCTCCCGGTCCTCCTCGAGCAGCACCTTGATGACGCTCTGGTAGAAGCGGCAGTGGGCGATCTCGTCGCGGGCGATGTAGTCGTAGATCGTCCGCAGGCACTCGTCGTTCTCCGCCGCCGCCCGCTCCCGGTGCTTCACGTAGATGACGAACGTCGCCATCTCCTGCACGCAGCCGTAGAACGTCATCTGCCGCGGCGTGTGGAACGGGAGGTTCCACTGCTTCGCGAAGATCTGGTGCTGCAGGTCGGTGAGCTGCTCCTCGGTGCGCTTGCCGGAGCGGAGGAGATACTGCATCAGCGTGAGCGAGTGCTTCGACTCCTCGTAGGCCCAGTTCGCCTGGAACCACGCCTGGCCGAAGTAGCTCCGCACGAGGTTGATGCCGTTCGCCACGTAGTCGGGCAGGTACATCTCGACCGAGCAGAACGTCTCCGCGCAGAGCGCGAGCTCCTCGCTCGCCTCCTTGTTCGCGCGCTCCCAGGGGATGTCCTGGAAGAGGTTCCAGCGGCGCTCCCGCTCCGCCTTCTCGAAGAAGGCCATGTACTCCCGGAAGATCTTCTCCTCCAGCCCGCTCATGCGCCTGCCTCCAGCCGCTCCCCGACCTTCTTGCAGAGGTCGCCCACGGTGATGAGCTCGACCAGATCCTCGTCCGGAATCATGATCCCGAGCTCCGTCTCCATCTCTCCGACGATCTGCATCATCGAGAGCGAGTCGATGCCGAGCTCCGTGATCACCGACGCCGCGGTGACGTTGGGGAACTCGCGCTTGTCCACGCGGGCGGCAACCGTCTTGAACATCTCGAGCAGATTGGTCTTGTCCGTCATGGTTCAGTCGATCCTGCGAAGCTCGTATTGAGCGAGGGAGCTGTAGTGCTTGTCGAACGCGTTCACGCACGTCGAGAGGTAACGATCGTAGTCATCGAAGACCTTGTCCCCCCACGTCGACCGGATGGTCTTCTCGTTCAGCCTGAGCCGGCGGAGCCACTCCGCGGTGGTGCGCTGGTAGTGCTCCCGCCGGGTGTTCACCTGCATCACCTCCCAGTAGGGGTTCGCCGCCTGGATGATGTCCTCGAGCCGCGGGTTCAAGCCCCCGGGGAAGATCTCCTTGGTGACGAAATAGATGTCCTCGAGGTCCTTCCGCGTGCCGGCGGGGAGCCCGCCCCAGGGCGTCATCCGCGGCGTCCGGTTGCGGAGGATCGTCTGGAGGCCGAACCATGCGCCCTTGTTCGTGAGCTCCCAGGCCTTCTTGAAGTAGGCCCGGTAGATGTCGATCGCCTTGCCCTGGCGCGCCTCCTCCGGCGAGCACAGGTGATCGATCATGCAGATCGAGATCAGGCTGTCGAACCGCTCGGCCGTCGTGAAGGTCCGGAAGTCGCCGCCGATCACCTCGACCCCCGGGATCTTGCGGGCGTTCACCTCGGCGGCCTGCGCGGTGGACAGGGTGACGCCGACGGCGCGCTTCACGCCGCGCGAGGTGGCCACGTACTCGAGCGCCGCGCCCCAGCCGCAGCCGATGTCGAGGACCTTCTTCTCGGGCGTCACCTTCGCGAAGTCCGACAGGATCCGGAGCTTGTTGAGCTGCGCGGCCTCGAGGGACTGCTCGGGGGACTCGTAGACGGCGCTCGTGTAGTTCATGCGCTCGTCGAGCCACAGCCTGAAGAACTCGTTCGAGACGTCGTAGCTGACCTCGACCTCGGCCTTACTGGATCCCATCGATGACTCCTTCGACACGTGCCGGGGCGCCGCCCGCGCGTCCCCCTTCGGTTCGCGACGTCGATCCGCTCGCGCGGTCCGCGTCGACATGGGCAGAGGGCAGGACGCCCCCGTCGAGCTCCGAGGCGAGCTCGAGCTCGCCGGCCTCATGGCGCCGCTTCATCTCGCGGCGCCGCACCTTGCCGCTCGACGTCTTCGCCAGCGTCCCCCGCTTGATCAGCGCGACCTCGGAGAGCTGGACGCCGAGCTCTGCGCGCACGGCCTGGGTGATCGCCTGCGCGACGCCCGCGACGCTCCGCTTGACCTCGGCGACGACCACGGCCCGCTCGGCCCCCGAGGCCTCGATGCACGAGAACGCGACGCAGTGGCCGGCGCGCACGCCCTCCACGGAGGACGCGACGCGCTCGATGTCCTGGGGGAAGTAGTTCTTGCCGCCCAGGATGATGAGGTCCTTCGAGCGACCGCAGAGGTAGACCTCGCCGGCGACGGTATAGCCGAGATCGCCCGTCCGCAGCCAGCCCCCGCCGAAGGCGGCCTCCGTCTGCTCCGGCTCGTTGAAGTACCCGGCCGCCACGCTCGGACCGCGCACCCAGATCTCGCCCACCTCGCGCTCGCCGAGCGGCGCCCCGTCGGGCCCCGCGATGATGAGCTCGTGGCAGGGGAGGGGGCGACCGCAGGACACGAGCTCCAGCGAGGCGCCGCCGTTCGCGGGCCGCGCCTTGCCGGCCTGCATCGCCCTGGCGTCCACGCGGTCGGTGGTGAGCGGGGCCTCGAGGTCGCTGAAGGTGATCGCCAGCGTGGCCTCGGCCATGCCGTACGAGGGCAGGATGCTCTGCGGGCGGAGCCCCCGCTTGCCGAAGCGGTCCAGGAACGCGCGCAGCACGTCGGCCTGGATCGGCTCCGCGCCGCACCCGAGCGCGCGCAGGCAGGAGAGGTCCCAGCTCCCCGCCTGCGTGTCGGTGACGGCGCGCGTCGCGAGCGCGAAGGCGAAGTTCGGGGCGAAGGTGATCGTGCCGCGGAACCTGTGGATCGCGTCGAGCCAGAGCGACGGGCGGCGGATGAACGCCGTCGTCGGCAGGAACATCACCGGCACGAGCGCGTAGAGCGGGGCGACGACGAAGCCGATGAGCCCCATGTCGTGGTAGAGGGGCAGCCAGCTCACGCCGCGATCTTCCGGGGTGGACCGCAGCCCGTCGAACATGATCGCGTGGCTGTTCACCGACAGGTTGCGGTGGGTCACCATCACGCCCTTCGGCCGCGAGGTGCTCCCCGACGTGAACTGGAGGAACGCGAGATCGTCGAGCGACACCTGCCAGGGCTCCGGCGCGCCCGGGGCGTCGAAGCCATCGGTCTCGCGCAGGTCGCGCTCGACAACGATCTTCAACCCTTGCCCCCCGGCCGCCCCGCCGTGGCCGTTCGCGGCGAGGTACGCGTCGATCATCTCCTTGAGCTGCTCGTTCGTCACCAGCACGCGCGCGCCGGACGCCGCCAGGATGTGCTGCACCGTCTCGCTGTACGCCTCGAGCTTCGCCAGCGACTGCGGCGGATACATCGGGACGGCGACGATACCGGCCGTGAGCGCTCCGACGAAGGTGAGGACGAACTCGTCGGCCTCGGTCAGGATGAGCGCGACGCGGTCACCCTTGCGGAGCCCGAGCTTGCGGAGCGCGTGCGCCCTGCGCTGCGCCTCGAGCCAGAGCTCGGCGTAGCTGATCGATCGCTCCTCCCCCGAGCTGCGAACGAACGTGACCGCGCGATCGGCGTGCACCGCATTTTGCTGGAGGACTTCGACGAACGTTCGCATGTCTGTCGTCTCACGCTGACCGGACGTAAGGATCCGTCCTAGGGGACACCCCGGGCCGGAGTGAGCGCAGCCATAAGCGAAATTCGGGCCAGGGCAAACAGAAAACAATGAAGTCCAGCATTCGAGCCTGATTTCGCCGTCCGGGCTCGCCTTGACGCCGCGCGGCTCGCCCCGAGTGACGAAAAATCGTGCGCAGAGTGCGTCGAATACTCGTCACATGGCACCCTGGGCGCGAAGCGGGTTTCGCGTGCCTCGCGGGGCCTCCCCGGCGCCGTGGCGCCGCCTCTGGCCCGGGCGCTGTCGCGGGCGGGCTGGCACCGGCGCGACCGATTACCACGGCTGCCGGTGTGTTGCCTCGGGTTCTCCGCGGCGCCCTTCACGCCGCGCCGCGCGGCCCCCGGGCCCACAAAACGCGAGAGGCGCCGGTCTCCCGGCGCCTCCCTACCTCATGCGCGATGTCGCGAGCTACTCCATACCGCCCATGTCCATGTGGCCTGCGGCCTCGTCTTCATGGGCGTCCTCGCCCTTCTTGTCGTCCTTCTTCTCGGTCTTCTCGAACTTCTTCGGCTCCGCGAGGGCCCAGTCCGCCGACCAGGACGAGATCACGTAGATGGTGCCGTCTCCGCCCTCCTTCGTGGCGTAGCGGCTCTGCCCCTTCGCGGTCTTGCCGACGTTGATGGTGAAGTCGCCGGCGTTGTCCTTCAGCTTGATCTTGACGATGCCGCCGCTCGTGACCGGCGCGTCGAGCCCCGTGTCGGCGGCGGACTTGCCGTCGCCGAAGTCCTCCGCGCCGAGGCCCTGGAAGGCGCGGAGCATGTCCTTCACCTTGGCCTCGTCGAACTTCTCCCACTTCGCGGAGGCCGCGCCGATCTTGCCGGCCTTGTCGCGCGGCGCGAACGTGCCGCTCCACTTGTCGTCGTTCTTCGAGAAGCTGAACAGCCCGTTCTTGTTCTCGACCGAGGCCTGGATCGCGTTGTCGTCCTCGAACTTGAGGATCGAGTTCTCGCGCCAGTTCTTCGCCTCGCGCGTGTAGAGGTAGCTCGAGTAGCCACCCGCGACGTACACGCCGTCCTTCCCCTCGACGCGCGCCATCTGCCCGCGCGAGCCGCTCTTGCCGAAGTAGATGTCGAGCGCCTTCTCGTCGCCCTTGTAGGCGACCACGTGGACGGCCTTGTCGTCCGTGAGCTCGTACTGGCCGTAGGTGGCGGTCGTCCGGTCGATCGCCTCCTTCAGCTTGAGCTCCTTCAGGTTGTCGAGGATGCTCCGCACGTTCGCCGTGTGCGCCTTGGCGCTCACGGGCTTCGTGACCTCCCACGTGTCGCCCTTCTTCTCGAGCGTCACGTCGGCCTTGTCGGCGTTCTTGATCGAGAGCTTCGTGATCTTCTCGACGTCGTCCTTCGACATCCCGATGCTCGGCAGGTCCGCCGTCGCGGCGGTCACCGAGTGCGCCTCGCGCTCCGCTCTCTCTCTCTTCTGCGTGAAGTACACGCCGACGCCGAGGAGCGCGAGGACGACGAACGCGATGTAGATTTTCTGCTCGGTCTTCATGGCTCTTTCACCCCACGGGGCTCTGGCTCAGTCGAGCGTGATGTTCTCGCGGGCGCTCTCGCGCCGCCGCCACCGGACGAGGCCGAACGCGGCGAAGAGGGCCGCCGGCAGGAGCGTGAGCGTCCACTGCACGCGCTGCTGCACGGTCTTCCGCTCCGCCCGGTACTCCTCGGCCTTCTTGGCCAGCGTGGCCTCGTCGTCCGTGGCCTCCTGCTTCGGCTTCTCGATGTCCGCGTAGGTCAGGTTGGTCTCGCTGAACATCTTCGCTGTCGCGGCGAGCAGCGTGCTGTCCCCCGCCATCCAGTCGAGCGTGTTCTTGAACGCCAGGATGGTGGCGGTCAGGTACTTCTGCGCGTAGGACTGCGAGAGCATCTGGAGATCTTCGTCGCCGCCCATCCCGCCCATCATCTGCATCTGCGGCGGCATGGGGGGCGGGTTGCCCGAGCGGGCGAACGGGTTCGCGAGGAACTGCGACGCCGAGAGCACGAGGATCCGGCCGCGGTCCGCGCTCTCCGCGGGCGCCGAGATGCCGAGCCCCTCCTGGCCGCCGAAGGCGCTCTTGAGCTTGCCCTCGATCGTCACCGCGATCGCGCGCTGCGCGTACTCGCCCTTCGGCTTCCACTCGGCCGAGAACTTCATGTCGATGTTCTCGGACGTGTCGATCGTGGTCTTCGGGGTCGAGCGGGCCACGACCTTCATCGTCGCCTCGGGCTGCTTCTCCGGGTGCGGCACCAGGGTCGACGGGAAGGGGAAGGCGAGCTCGGGCAGGCGGAAGAAGCCAGGGAACGACGAGTCGAGGATCTGCTCGTCCTCGTCGAGGCGGCTGTCCTCCTGGAGCTGGAGGATGCCCGGCGCGCGGAACCACATGAGCTGGCCCGTCTGCGTCTGCACCGGGATGGCCATCGAGCGGCTCCAGTCGAGGATCGCCTCCTTCTTCATCTCGACGCCGTAGCCGTCGAGCAGCTTCTCGAGGCCCCAGGTGTTGAGCGTCGCCTTCATCGAGGGGTCGGACGCCTTGAGGTTCACCGCGCCGGCGAACACGGCGAGCGCCTTGTTGCCGAGCATCAGGAACTGGTCGATGCGGCGCAGCTCCTTCTCGGTGAACTCCTTGCCCGGCTGCGTGATGACGAGGCCGGCGAGCTCCTTGTTGACCTCGCTGTCGCCGCCCTTCAGGTCGACGTCCTCGAACTTGTAGAACGGGAAGTGGTGCTCGAGCAGCGCGCGCATCGAAGGTCCGCCGCGGCCGCCCTGCGCGGCGACGAGGTTCGCGTCGCTGAGCTTGATCTCGTCCTTGCCGGTCACGATCCCGATCTTGGTGTCGATGCCGTCCGCCTTGTCGCGGATCTCGCGGATCGTGTTCGTGATCCAGAACTCGAGGCCCTGCGCCTGGTCGGGCGAGAGCATCGGGATCGCCTCCTTCTCGCTGCCGTACTTGAAGGCGATGCCCATGAACCCGCGGGTGATCGTGGCCTGGTCCTGGCCGGTCTCGCTCCCCTCGCCGAACGCGGCCTCCTGGAGGCCCGCCTCCTTCGCGGCGGCGCGCTGCTCGTCCGTCTTGGCCTCGATGAGCGCGTAGCGGAGCTTGCCGTTCGAGGCCTGCTCGTACTCGTTCATCAGGTCGGTGAGGTCCTGGATGAACGCCTCGTGCTTCGGGAGCCCCCGGGTGACGTAGACGTCGATCTGGAGATCCTGCTTGAGCCCCTCGCGGACGAGGTGCGCCGAGCCCTTCGAGAGGGTGAACCTCTCGTTCTTGGTCATGTCGACGCGCTTGTAGGCGCTCAGCGAGATGACGTTGGCCACCACGAGGATTGCGGCCACGATGGCCAGGTAGACGCCTGTTTGCGTCGCGGCTTTGACTTTCCGTTCCATGGTAGTCCTTACGCCCACTTCCTGCGCTCGAGCGCCCTGAACGAGGCCATGAGGCAGCCTGCGGTGACCGAGAGGAAGAAGACGATGTCTCGAGTGGACACCATGCCGCGCGCGAACGGCGCGAGGCGGGTGTCGAAGCTGATGAAGGAGAGGACGTCGCGGATGAACGACGGGGCGTAGTCAGAGAAGTTGTCCACGCCGTGCAGGAACGCGAGCACCAGGAAGGTGATGAAGAACGCGATCACCTGGCTGTCGGTCAGCGACGAGATGAGGAGGCCGATCGAGACCGCCGCCGCGCTGTAGAGCACGAGGCCGATGTAGCCCGAGGCCACGGGCCCGGTGTCGAGCGCGCCGAGGTGCCAGGGCCACGAGAACATCAGGATCGGGTAGAGGATCGTCGAGAAGACGAGCACGAGCACGAGCCCCCACGCGCCGAGGAACTTGCCGAGGACGACCTCGTGATCCTGCACGGGGAGGGTGATCAGCATCTCGAGCGTGCCGCTGCGCTTCTCCTCGGCGAGGAGGCGCATCGTGATGACGGGCACGATGAGGAAGGAGAGCCCTACCGGCGCCCACGTGAAGAGCTGCACCAGCGAGGCGCGGTCCGCCTGCCAGAAGCCGCCGTTCATGAAGAAGAAGATGACGCCGAGCGCGATCAGCCCGAAGCAGATCACGACATAGGCCAGGGGGGAATCGAAGTTGGAGCGGAACTCCCGCTTCGCGATGGTCAGGGTGGTGCTCATACCGTTCAGCCCTTCTTCTTGGCCGGCGCTTCGTCCTTCGCGGCCTCGTCGTCGTCGCCGTCGTCGTCCTTCGCGGCCTCGTCGGCGGCGCCGTCCTCGTCGTCTTCCTCGTCGTCTTCCTCGTCGTCGGCCGCGGCGCTCGCCTCGTCCTCGTCCTCGTCGTCGGTGATCAGCTTGCGGCCGCGGTCCTTGCGCTCGTCGCCGCGCGTGAGCGACTTGAAGACGTCCTCGAGGCTCTGCGAGTCGCGGCGCATCTCGAGGAGGAGCCAGCCCTTCTGCACGACGAGCTGGAAGAGCTCGGGCCGGATGTCCCCGCCGAGCGCGCCGAGGAGCTGGAAGCTGTGGGCGCTGTCGTCGGTCGGCAGCTCGGTGACGCTGGTCACGCCGGGCAGCCTGGAGAGCGCCTCCTGGACCTCCTGGGCGGTCGGGGGCTTGCGGGCGCCGGCCCCACCGCCCTCGAAGACCCTCTTCTCGTGGACGGTGACGACGTACCGGACCTTGCCGCTCTTGGAGCGGATCTCGTCGAGGGGGCCGTCGGCGACGACCCGCCCCTTGGAGACGATGATGGCGCGGGCGCAGGCGGCCTCGACCTCGGAGAGGTTGTGGGTGGAGAGCAGGATCGTCCGCTCCTTGCCGATCTCCTTGATGTAGCGGATGACCTCCGCCTTCTCGTTCGGGTCGAGGTCGCTCGTCGGCTCGTCGAGGATGAGGATCGGCGGGTCGTGGACGAGCGCCTGCCCGAGGCCGACGCGCTGGCGGTAGCCGTGGGAGAGGGTGCCGATGTCCTTGCCGAGCACCTGGGCCAGGCCGCACACCTCGACGATCCCCTTCATCCGCTTCTTGAACACCGACGGATCGAGCCCGCGCATGTCGGCGACGAAGGAGAGGTATTCCCAGACGTTCATCTCTCCGTAGAGGGGGGCGCGCTGGGGCAGGTACCCCAGCTTGCGTCGCACATCGAGCGGCTCGTCGAAGACGTCGTACCCATGGACCCGCGCCGTCCCGGCCGAAGCCGAGATGAAGCAGGTGAGGATGCGCATCGTCGTCGACTTGCCGGCCCCGTTCGGTCCGAGGAAGCCGACGACCTCGCCGCGATGGACCTCGAAGCTCACCTTGTCGAGCGCGCGCAGCGACCCATAGCGCTTGGTCAGCGAGCTCGCCTCGATCATCACATCGCTAGCCAAAATGACCTCCTTCGATGGTTCCTTGGACGCGGAGCGCCCTGCCCCGCGGTTCGCCTTCGCGATCCCCCGCCGTGACCGACGGGCGCGCCGTCGGGGCGCCCTGGATCGCCCATTACCCAGGCGAAAGGCGGCGCCATCGTAGCGACGGGGGGATCTCTGTCAACAGCGCCGACCCGAAGCGGCGGGGTCGGGGGGTTTATTCCCGGTGATCGGGCCTTCACCGGGCGTGGAATGTTCGGGCTATCCCGGGCTCGACCCGGGAGGAGGGGGGACGGCTCTTCCGCTACATGCTGTGTTCGTCTGTCCGCGGTGATGTCGAAAATCCTCTTGACCCGGGCGTCCACGTTGGACTAGTTGGCCACACCTCGCGTGAGCCTTATCGTCCAGAAGTTCGGCGGCACGTCCGTCGGGTCCATCGAGCGCATCCAGCGGGCGGCCGCGCGTGCGCTTGAAACACAGCGGGCCGGTCATGACGTCGTGGTCATCGTGAGCGCGATGGCCGGCGAGACGAACCGGCTGCTCAAGCTGGCGTCGGACATCGCGCCCGTGCCTGACGCGCGGGAGATGGACGCGCTGGCGGCGACCGGAGAGCAGGTCTCGGCGGCGCTGATGGCCATCGCGATCCAGGCGCAGGGCGGCAAGGCGCGGAGCTTCCTTGGCCACCAGCTCAAGATCCTGACGGACAGCGCCTATACCAAGGCGCGGATCAAGGCGATCGACGCGCAGCGGCTGCACGAGGCGCTCTCCGGCGGGAAGATCGCGGTCGTCGCTGGTTTCCAGGGCGTGGACGACGCCGGCAACATCACGACCCTCGGGCGCGGCGGCAGCGACACGAGCGCGGTCGCGATCGCGGCGGCCGTCGGCGCCGAGTGCGAGATCTACACGGACGTCGACGGCGTCTACACGACGGACCCGAACATCTGCAAGACGGCGCGGAAGATCGAGCGGATCAGCTACGAAGAGATGCTGGAGCTCGCGTCGCTGGGCGCGAAGGTCCTTCAGATACGGAGCGTGGAGGTTGCGATGAAGTATGGTGTCCCGGTGCACGTGCGGTCGTCGTTCTCGGACGTGCCGGGCACGTGGGTCGTCGGCGAGGACAAGTCGCTTGAGAGCGTGACGGTGACGGGCGTCGCCCTGGACCGGAACGAGGCGCGGGTGATGCTGGTCGGCGTCAACGACAAGCCGGGCGTCGTCGCGCAGATCTTCGGCGCGCTGGCCGAGGAGAACATCAGCGTCGACATGATCATCCAGAACGCGCCGAGCTACGGCCAGGAGGCGCGCGGCGCGTCCGGCGAGGTGAAGGCGGACGTGACCTTCACGGTCGGCAAGGCGGACCTGCCGCGCGCGAAGGTCGTGATGGAGAAGGTCGCCGGCGGCGTGGGCGCGGTGGGCATCCGGTACGAGGAGGACATCGTGAAGGTGTCGATCGTCGGCCTCGGGATGCGCACGCACGCGGGCGTGGCGGCGCGGATGTTCCAGCTCCTCGCGGCGGAGGCGATCAACATCCAGGCGATCTCCACGAGCGAGATCAAGATCTCGTGCCTTGTCTCGACGAAGTACGCTGAGCTCGCCGTGCGCGCGTTGCACGATGGCTTCGGGCTCGGCGGCAAAGCGTAACGAAACCTGTGCTACCGTCGTAATGCGCTCGCTGTGAGCGGCCACCGACACTGTCGGGAAGGCTGCTCGCAGCGCGTTGCGTTATGGCGTCGCGATCGCTCCTGAGGAGCGCCCGGCGTCGCTTCGGGTCGTCGTGGAGGTTCGCATGCGTAGCAGGGAAGTTGGGCTGCTGGGGCTGGGCGCGCTCTGCGCCGTGGCGGTTTTCCTCGGCGCTGGCGGCTGCCAGCCCGAGGGGAACACAAGGCCGCCGGGGTGGTCCGGACGGCCGGGAGGGACCATCGGCGAGGGCGGCAGCGGGGCCGAGACGGCGAGCTCGGGCGACGGCGGCCGCGAGGGCGAGGGCGCGGCGGGGACGGCGGCGACGGGGAGCGCTGGTGGGGACGGGGTGGGGACGGGGGATCCGCCGGTGGCGCGGGTGGCGACGATCGAGGAGATCACCACGGGGGTGGTAGGGGAGGGGGTTGACGTCGAGGCCAAGGGCGTCGTGGCGATGAGCCGGAAGTGGCTCGTGTCGAAGAGCAAGAGCAGTGGTTCATGCCTCTGGGGTGTGTTTCTCTCTGCTCCTGGCATTCCCGTGACCGAGGCAAACTCGGGCATTCTCGCCCTCAGTTACGGCACTCGCGGTGTGACGGACGACCAAGGCAACGTTACTTGCCCGAATATCGAGCAAGCGTCTGCGGGCGATGCGTTCCCCGATGACGTCAAGCCCGGCGATGTCCTCGATGTGACCGGAAGGACGTCCTATTACAGTCCGGCGGATTGCGACGAACAGCCGCCGGAAGCGAATCCAACTCGAGTCAAGCAGCGTCAACTGGCCAGCGTGACCAAGGTGAAGCTCGTCGGCTCGGCGCCGATCCCGGAACCCCACGTGTTCTCCGGTGAGGACATCGCTAAGCTTGCCGCCCCGTCAGATCCAGATGGAGAGAAATTCCACGATGCATGGGGCGGGGTGAAGGTGCGTGTAGCCGGTCCCCTCAGCCCGACACTCCAGGGCGAGATGCAAACCGTCGTAGGCGCATATGGAAACATCGTGCTTGCCGGGAGCGGGCTTCGGGTGGGAGATAAGTTCTACTACGTGCAGGGATCCATGGATGCCTGCCATGGAGCGCCTGACTACCCCAGCACTGACGTCGAGTGGGCTCGAATCGACGGCTTCAGCACGCTTGACTACTGTACCTGGAGTCTGCAGCCCTTGAACAAATGTGCGGATTTCGATCCTGCGGGGAAGGACTGCACGGACGGATTGCTCTGCGAATAGAGTCCTCGTTCATCACTGACGACGGCGAGACCCCGCGACGACAGCGAGACCGGTCGAGGTGCGCGCGATCGACGGCGCTTCAACGTCCGAACCTGGCGAGCAGGACGTCACTGCCACCGCTAGAGTACAGTGTGCCTGCGCCGACATCGATGCCGCCCTCGATATCGCTCCCTAAGATGGTCTCTCCGGAGGGCAGCATCGCGACCGCCTTCGAAGTCTGATTCCTGTCGTCGCCGAAGAGCTTGCTCCAGACGTGCGCTCCGTCTGGGGCTAGCTTGATCAGGGGCAAGTCGACGCCGCCGGCTGCGACCAGGGGGCTTCCGCCGTAGTCGACATCTCCCTCAGCCCTCCCGGTGACAGCAATGGTGCCGTCGGCTGCAACCGCCAGCTCGATGGCAGTTTCGTCGCCGGAGCCTCCGAGAGATCTGTTCCATAGGCAAGATAGCTGGTTGTCCAGTTTTGCGACGAGTATATCGGTCATGCCAACTGACGAGGTGCTATGGATGCCTACCGCTGTCCTGCCGTCGTGATTTGCCAATACGATGACGTTGTCGTCCTTGTCTGCTGCAATGTCGACGCTTAACTGTGTCCCAGGGCCACGAATGGTCTGCTGTGCCTTGAATTTCCCGTCGTTGTCGAGCTTGACAATGAACCCGTCGAGATCGTCCCTGAGCTCTAAGATGGGACCGCCGAATTCTACTGGGCGAGCTTCCTCGCTGCTGGCCAGAGACCCCGTGATGTAGACGTTGTTCATTCGGTCTAGGGCGATGTCTCCGGCGAGACGTTTCCCCTCAGAGTCCGAGCCGACAAAGAATTTGCACCAGGTGCGCTGTCCGTCGGTATTGTACTTGCATAACCAGAGCCCCTCCCCGGGGATGTGGCAGACGGACCTGCAAGTGTCACGCCCATAGATAAACACGTTACCAAGTGTGTCGGTCGCAGCTCCGGCTATCTCTACGAATTCTTGAGATACAGCCTCAGATATAGCCCATGATAGGGTGCCGGACGGGGTCCATTTGGCTACATAGGCAGAGAAGATACTGCGATCGTCGCCGGTGAGCGTTGTGTCTTCAATTTGCAGTTGAGACTGAAAGTCCCCGGCTAAAATCACGTTGTTCTCTGAGTCGACTGTTAGGCTGGCCGTGCTCGCGTACGCTCCGCCGAACTTTCTGCTCCATATGGGGGTGCCGTCTGCTGCGAATTTTGCCAGGTAGAGCGCGCGAGCTTCCGCTGTCAAGGGGGCTGACTCGGGAATGGCCAGTGTTCCACTGAAGGTGCCTGTGACGAGAATGTTGCCATCGCTGTCGAGCGCGATGTCGCTTACGGTTTGATTGCTGGCGTCTCCGAGGATTTTTGACCAGATCACGCAGTCGTGCGTGTCACAGTTTTCGTCTGCCGGGTTTGTGCATGTTTCGGCTTCTGGCGTTTTCTGACCGTTGCAGCTGCCATAGGCGGTACCTTCGTCGTTGCACATCTTTTGGCCAGCCTTGCAGATGCCGGTGTTCACAGTATCGTCAGGGCCCTCGTAACAGCTCACGGCTCTGCGAGGCTCGCAAGCTGCGCCTCCGCCTTCGCCTCCGGTACCAGTGCTGGTTCCGGGTCCGGTTCCCCCGGACTCCGATGGTGCATCCTTGAATTCGTCCAACCCCAGGACCAGTCCGCAGCCCGCTCCTGTCCCTGCTGACGCAACGAGGAGAAGCCGGGAACAGCGCCGAAGCCATCGATCTCGCATGACCAACACCCCTATAATACGACCTAGATCTGGGCCACGGTGCGCCGCGATCCCGTTACGTGCTGTACCCGCCCCCCTCACGGCGCCAGCATCAGCACCTTCACCTGGCTCGGCGAGACGCGCATCCCCGGGCAGTTCGTGCTGTTCTGGAGCGACATGCTCGTCAGCCTGCTCGCCGGCATCCCGCGGATCAGCACCGTGAAGGCCCCGGTCAGGTGGCGGCTCGGCCCCATGACCGTGCCCGACGCGACCCCCATCGCGACGCCGGCGTTGTCGCCGTTCGTCAGCGGGATCGTCGTGGCCAGGTTGTGCGCCGGCGCGCCCATGAAGAGCACGTTGTACACCGCGGGCACGCCCATCGGCCCGGCGGCGATGTTCGGGTAGGGCACGGGCACCGGCGCGGGCGAGGGCGTCAAGCACACGTCCGGAAGCCCCACGTCGACGCCCATCATCTGCGAATTGGCAAACATCGCTCCTGCTCCTCTACTCCCCTGTTCAGCTCAGCCGAGGTGGATCTGCGCGCCGTCGAGCTTGACCAGCTCCTCGGCCGTCACGAGCGTGTTCTCGCCGCGCAGGCTCATGTTCTTCTTCGCCACGTAGTCGACGCGCTCCGCGCGGAGCTGCTCGATCTCCTCGACGAAGCGGTACGCCCGCTTCACCCGCTGGACCACCCGCTCGACCGAGGCGTCGAACGCCGCCGCCTTCACCTTCGCCCTCTCGATCTCGGCCTGCACCGCCGTCCCGAGGTACGACAGGCTCTCCACGAAGACGCTGCCGAGGCGCGCGTTGACCTTCAGCTCCCCGGCCACCACCCCGACCTCCTTGCCGGACGCGAAGGTCACGCCCTCGGCGGCGCCGACAACGAACCGCCCGCTGGGCAGCTTCACGTGCAGATCCCCCTCGAGCACCACGCTGACGTCGCGCCCCTGGCGCTCCAGCACGGCGAGGATGTAAGCGCCGCGCGCGGGCAGCACCGCGACGAGCACCACGTCGTCCGTCTCGGGCTCGACCATGCAGCTCACAGCGCGGCGCGCCTCGAGCTCGGCAGCGCCGGAGGCCACGACGAACGCGCCGCCCGCCGCGCGCACAACGCGGCCGACCTCCTGGTAGGCGGCCTCGGGCTCGATCTGCCTCGCAACCTTCCTCGCAACGTTGTTTCGCATCATGCCTCCCGCGCCGGCTCAGCCGGCCTTGCCTCGGAGCCTGTCCTGCCACGTCTCCGCCTCGGCGAGCCGCTCGTCATCGCCCAGCGCGAGCGCGCGGCTCGTGAAGACGGCGCGCTCGTCCCGCGTCCGGTGAAAGCGCGCCCGGAAGAGCGTGGCGCCCGTGAAATCCGCCCCCCGGACGTCCGCGTGCGAGAAGTCGGCGTACGTGAGCTCTGCGCCAGGGAACCGGGCGCGCTCGCAGCGCGCGCGATGCCAGATGCTCTGATCGAGCGTCGCCCTCGACAGGTCGGCGCCCGCGAGCTCGGCGTCGACGAAGATCGCCTGTCGGAGCAGCGCGCCGCGCAGGCTCGCGTCCGTCAGGTTGGCCTCGACGAAGATCGCGTTCGCCGCCCTGGCCTCGTCGAGCCGAGCGCCGGTGAGGTTCGCGCCCTTGAAGCCGCACTGCGTGAGGTTCGCGCCGGCCAGGTTCGCCCCGGTGAGATCCGCCTCGGTGAACTGGCTCAGCGTGAAGTCGAGCCCCGAGAGGTCCATCCCCGCGAACCGTCCGCCGATGAAGACGACGCTCCGGCAGCGCGCCCCGGCCAGCGCGACCGTCGTCATGTCCGCCTTGATCAGGTGCGTGAACTCCAGCCGAGCGCCCGAGAGATCGAGGTGCGCCACGTCCGCGTCGACGAGCACCGTGCGATCCAGGTTCGCACGCGCGAGCCTCGCGCCTGCAAGGCGAGCGTTCGCGAACGCGGCGATGATCAGATCCGCCTCCGAGAGATCGGCGCACGACAGGTCGGACTCGGCGACCTGCGCCGCCGCCCAGGTGCTGCGAGCCAGCTTCGCGCGGGCGAGCACGCACCGGTGCATCGCCACGTGGTGCAGGTTGGCGCCGGTCAGATCAGCCTCGGTGAAGTCGCACGCGGTGAGGATCGACTCCTTGAACGAGGCGCCCGCGAGCCGGGCCCCCTTGAAGCTCACCTGCTCGAAGAGCCCGCCGGAGAGATCGGCTCCGCCGAGGTCCTCCCCGTCGAGGCAGGCGCCGGCGACCGTCTCGCCGCCCTGGATCATCGCGATGAGCTCAGCCCTGTCCACGCGACCTCCGCGGCACGAACCGCACCTCGTCCATGTTCGCCTCGTCGAAGCGCGTCCGCTCGTCGCCGAACACCTTCGCGAGATCGGCGCGGAACAGGTTCGCCCGGGTGAAATCGGCGCCCATGAGCCTCGCCTTCTGGAGGACGCCCAGCATCAGATCGGCGCAGGTCAGATCGGCGTCCGACAGATCGGCGCGGATGAACCGCGCCTCCCTCGCCGCGATCCACGCCATCCGGGCGCCGCGCAGGTCGCAGTCGCTGAGATCGCTGCCGTTCATGCGCGCCTCGGTGAAGTCGGCGCCGGAGAGGCTCGCCCCCCGGAGGTTCGCGCCGCTCAGCGTGGCGCCGCGGAAGTCGGCGCCGTCGAACGCGCACTCCTTGACCATGCGCAGGTTCTCCGCGTGCGCGCCTCGGAACACGGCGCCTCGACCCTCCGAGGAGAAGAAGGCTGTCGAGATCAGCCGGGCGCCCGAGAGATCGACGCCCGCGAGCTTGCACTCGATGAAGGTGGACCTGGAGAGATCCGCGCCCGCGAGCCTCGACCCGGCGAAGTCGACCCGGAGCAGCGTCAGCAGCTGCGCCAGGGCGTCGGAGAGGTCGTTGTCGCGCAGCGTGGCCTCGGAGAGATCCGCCAGGGTGAGCTCCGCGCCGCGAAACGACGCTCCCGTGAGATCCGCCTGGTAGAGCGCCGCGCCGGACAGGTCCGCGCCGGAGAGATCGGCGCCCCTGAGCTTCGCCAGACCCAGGTTCGCCTCTTCGAGCTTCGCGCCCCGGAGCGCGGCGCGGCAGAGGTCGGCGTGGGCGAGGACGGCCCGCTCGAGGTTGGCCTCCTGGAGGTCGGCGCCCGCGAGGCTCGCGCCCTCAAGCAGCGCGCCGGTGAGGATCGCGCCGCGGAGATCGAGGCCGGAGAGATCCGCGCCGGTCAGGTCGCGCCCGGCGAGCGAGCGCCCCGCGCGGTGGGCCTCGATCACCTCGTCGCGCAGGCGTCGCCCGGCCTCGCCGGCGAGCCTGCCGGCCGCGGGGCCGAAGTGCGCGGTGTGCCGGTACCCCTCCAGCACCTGCGCCTCCATCTGCGCGAGCCTGTGATCCAGCGCCGGATCCGCGAGCGTCGCCTCGAGCTCGGCGTTCGGGTAACCGGCGTTCGCGAGCAGCGTCGCGAGGTCTTCGAGCCGCTCGCGTTCGGCCTTCGCCGAGAACTTCGGCGGACCGGCGGCCTGCTTCATCGCCTCTTCCTGGAGCGCGTCGTGGTCCATCCCGGCCGCAGCGTACGCCGCGCGCGCCTCGGCTTCGGCCCTGGCCCGGCGGTCCTCCGCCTCGGCCCGCTCTCGCTCCGCGCGCGCCTCCAGCGCCTCGACGAAAGGCCCCAGATCCTCGATGTCGGGGAGGGCTTCCTCGACGGCGGGCTCGTCGGCCTGATCGAGGCCGAACTGCGCCGGGTCGAGCCCGAGCTCCACGACCGTCGCGCGCGCCTGCCGGCGGTTCGCCTCCGCCCTGCGCCGCGCGCCGCCCTGCATGTTCTTCCGGAGGAGATCGTCGCTCGCCAGGAGCCGCTCGACATCGGACACGTCGCGCGGCGGCCGCGCTCCCGAGGGGAGCAGCGGCAGGAGATCGCTCTCGCGCAGCGCGGCCAGGTGCCCTGCTTTCGGGTCGAGGCGCCGCGCCAGCACGTCGCGGTAGTGCTCCACCGGCCTGGGCTCGCCGAGCGCCTCTGCGCCGATCACGATGTGCAGCACGTCGGCTGCGTCGTCCTCGTCGACGAGCGCGATGCCCCGGAAGAGGAGGACCCCACGCTCGGCGTGCGGAAAGAGGTGCACTGTCTCGAGGCGCATCGGCACCTCGCTGAAGCTCTCCCCGTCTCCGTCCTTCCGGTTGATGAACGCGCGCGCCGCGATCCCCGGCAACGCCGCCTCGATCAAGGGCCTCTCCGGGTGCATGTTCTCCAGCACCATCGGCTCGTCGCCGCGGAAGAACCCCTGGATCTGTTGATCTTCGGGAGCAGCGTTGAACATGCCGAGATCCGTGTCCTCGGCGAAGCCCGGGAACCGTTCCTTGAGCCATTTGTGGTCGTAGGTGCCCATCCTGGCGAAGCGCTGCGGCCACATGATGTCGATGGGCCCGAAGCCCGCCGGCGCAGGCTGATCGGTCGGCGACGTGATCAGCGCCCCCGGCAGCTCGATGTTCGGGAGCGGGTGGAGCTCTCCCGCGTCGGTCTCCACCGGCTGGGCGCCCTTGCCGACGGGGTTCATCGCGAACCCCGGCCCGCCGAAGGCGCGCTCCCAGACGATCGGCATCTCGGTGAACGGCTCGGGCTCGGTGGGCACGCCGCGCCGCCAGGTCCGATCGCCGATGGCGTAGAGCGTCTTGTCCACCGCGCCGAGCCGCGCCCGCACAGCGCACGCCGGCGCCCGCCCCCCGCGAGGGCAAGCCCGCCCGGAGATCAGGAGCTCTCCCCTGGGCTTGGGCATTCCCATGTCGAGCACGGCGTCCTTGCCGAGCTCGGCCGCGACGAACTTCCAGAGATCGATCTCCGAGAGGAGGGCTGCCGGCGGACCCAGCGAGAAGAAGGCGAAGATCGTGACCGATAGATAGCAGTCGCTGCCGTCCTCGAAGGCCCGGTGGAGGAGGCCGAGCTTCTGGGGTTTGATCGTCTTCATGGGCAGGGGTGGCGCGCCGCCGGAGAGCTGGCCCACGGCCCCGGCGCGGATGGGTTGCGAGGCCGCCGGGCTGGCTGTGGATCGTTGTCGCTGCGGGCCACGCCGCGGCGCCACTGTCATCGAGCCGCTCGCGTCCGTCAATGCGGCGGCCAGGAATCCGGCGGGATTTCTGGGGCGCTCCGCTACTCCTGTGCCATGGCCGCGGCGAAGCGCAGGAGCCCCTCGCCCCAGCCGCCGAGGATGTACGTGCGATCGTAGAACTCGGGCATGAGCGTGTCCTTGTATCCGGCGACCTGCACCAGGAACACCCGCACGTCGCTGTGCACGCGCGCGCGGTACCTCGCGACGAGCTTTGCCACGTCGATGTACTGCTCGTTCCAGGCGAACTCCGCGTAGTCCTTCGGGCGCGAGCCGTAGAGGCCGCCGTGTCCTGCCTGCATGTCGCTCAGCACGAACACAGCGTCCCATCGCTGCCGCTCGCGGATGGCGCGATCCCAGAACAGCCACACGCCGTTCTCGGTCGCCGTGCCGATCGTGCGGGCGATCTGCTCCGCCCGGTCGACAGCCGAGAACACGCTCTCCTTCCGGCGCACGGCGAAGGTCTCCAGCCGGTCGCCGAACACGCCGAGGTGCCCCTCCTCCGCGCGCATCCCGGCCACGACCCCGGTGAGGTTCGCGATCGTGGAGACGCGCATGGTCCCGAGGCTGCTCGTCGTCGTGCTCTGCGCGGAGCCGCTGTTGTCACAGAGCACCATCACCCGGCCAGGGAAGTGCGGCACCTGGCCGAGGGAGCGGTGCAGGCACTGCTCCACGGCGTCCAGCACGGCGCCCGGCGCGCGGTCCTTCACCGCGCAGTAGGCGCTGTAGTACCGGAAGGGGAGCTGCTTGCCCTCCGCCGCCGTCGCGACGAGCTTCGGCAGGAACACGTCGTGCGGCACGCCCGCGTCCAGCAGGTTGCGCAGGTTGCGCAGCAGGGCCATGTGGCCCATGACCGGCAGCGCCTTGCGCCACGCGCAGCGGTTCGAGCCGCGCGACGAGACGATCGCCTCCCAGGTGCGGCCGGTCGCGCGGAGCGCGCCCTTCGCGAGGCGGTCCACGCTGGGGCTCTTCGGGTGCACGAGGTTCACGACGTCCACTGTCTTGCTCCCCTTGCCCTCGAGTCGGTACTTCGCGAGGGCGTGATCGTCGAAGCGCTCGAGCGCGTCGCGGAGCGCGCGCTTCAGCGCGTTGGGCACCGGCTTGCCGAACCGGTAGAGCTGGTACGCGAGCGCGACCGCCGGCTCGTCCGCGCGCTGGAGGACGCGCGGCGCGTAGCGGCGCACGAGGCCCGTCCCGCGCACGGACGCTGTGTTCGCCGCGCGCACCAGGATGACCTGGGGCGTCGTGCGCAGGTGCTCCTCCTCGCGCAGCCGCGCGGCCTCGGCGAGCGTCGCCTCCGGATCGGCCGCGAGCGCGTCGTCGATGGCCTTCTCGATCAGCGCGGCCGGCGAGAGCGCGCGCCACTCGGCCGGGTCGACGGCGCCGAGCGTCTCGCGCAGGCGCTTCACGTCGGCGTCGGAGAGCCGCGCGCGATCGGCGGGGTGCTTCCTCTTCGCCTTCGCCGGGCGCGGGTCCGCCGCGTCGCGGTGGTAGTACATCGGCTCGCCGAAGAAGCACGACGAGGCCGCGAGGCGGAGGCGCTTCAGCGGATCGGCGATGTCGTAGGAGCGCCCGCCCATCCAGTTCATGTGCGACGCGCTGTCGTGCTTGGCCTTGCGCTTGAGCTGCTGAAAGAACGCCATGATGACACCTCCTTCCTCGACGCACGCGCGGCGAGGGGTCGAGAAGAAGGGCGCAGCGCGGAGGATGGTGGTCACGGGGGTTGTCGTATCGGAACGAAGGAACCGTGACGCTCACTGCCGCGCTGCGCCCTTGTGCCAGAGGCGGGACTCGAACCCGCGACCTCGTCCTGAGAAGGGAAGTAACCCCGGAGCTCACTGCCGGCGCTCATCGCGCCGGAGAACACCGTCCGGAGTTGTTTCGTGCTCTGACCGCTGAGCTACTCTGGCGTGGACGCTGAGGGGTATTGCAGGGAGGATGCCAGGCGGCCTCGGGCGGGGTTTTCCGGGGGGGCCGCGTGGAACGCGGGTGGAGGCTCGGGGCGGCCTATCCCGGAGGATAAATGCTTAGACGGAGCGATAGAGGCGGAGCGCGTCGCCGCGGGGCGGGGGCGAGCTGCGGCTGGCTGCGCTCCCGCCGCCCGGCCGGCGGCACGCGGTGAGGCCCTGGGGCAGGGCGTACAGGGGCGCACGGCCGGGGGCGGGGACGGCGCGGCACCGGGCGGATGGCCCGATGGGGGCCGGGAGGTCGCGACCGTGGCCGGCGCTCGTGACGAGCGCGCGCGGAGGTCGCGACCTATCGGATCGCATGATTTCGACGGATCGGAGAGGTCGCGACCAAACGCTCCGCATGATTTCGACGGAATGGACCGGTCGCGACCTATCGCACTGCATGATTTCGACGGATCGGAGAGGTCGGGACGTGGGCGGGGCTGTGAAACGAGGGAGCGGGTTGGTCGTGGCTTCCCCGGCGATTGCGGGCCGAGGGGGGGCGAGGTCGGGATCGTTGTCGAGCCTGCTGTGTGCGCCGCCGGGCCGCGTTGCGCGATGCCGCTTCGTGTACAGTCGCGCAACGCGTTCGAGCGCGCCGTCGACCCGAGGACAGGATGAGCACCGCGACCGTCGAGTTTGCCGGCATCGAGCTCCTCAGCCCGTGCCCCCACTGCAGCGCGCCGATGGCGATCAACACGCTGACCGACAGGTGCCGCTGCTCGAGCTGCCTCATGGAGTCGGCGCTGCCGCCGTCGGCCTGGGACGAGGCGCTGCGCGGCGTCGAGAAGGACGTTGTGCAGTTCGCGCCCGGGTACCTGCGGCACGGCCCGGAGTGGGGGGAGGGCGGGCCGCCGCCGGGGCCGCACGTCGAGTGGCACCGCGGGCACGACGCGCCGCCGTGCCCGCGCTGCCAGCGGCCGATGCGCCTCGCGCCGCAGGGGGGCTGCGTCTGCGCCGCGTGCGGGGCGGGGCGCGCGATCCTGCCGAAGCCGGCGTGGCTGCCGGTGGACAGCCCGGTGCTCGGGTTCGTGAGCGACGAGCCGGCGATGGCCGAGGAGCGCCCGCGCCAGCCCGTGCACGTCGCCTGCACCCAGTGCGGCGGGCCGCTCGTGGCGGACGGGTCGAGCCGGATCGTGCCGTGCNGCGGACGGGTCGAGCCGGATCGTGCCGTGCGGCTACTGCGCTGCGCGGGTGGCGCTGCCGGACGCGGTGTGGGCTGCGCTGCACCCGCCGCGGATCAAGAGGCGGTGGTGGCTCGCTGTGCATGTGGCGGACGATCCGCGGCGGGGAGCGGCCGATCCCAGGGCTTTCCATGCATCGGTTGCGCTGGGTTGCCTTCTCTCTGTGGGTCTTGGGTTCAACATATTTATCCTGGCTGTTACGGCGCTTCGCAATCTCATCCTCGCCGCATCAGGCGTGGCCATACCCCTGATCGTCGTTATATCCATGTGGATCCGGGGGCGCTGGCGTTATCGGCGCATCTGTCGCCCTGAGAACGAAGTCGTGGGCCGTCTGGTCGGTCCTTGGCGTGTGCAGCCAGGGACCAGGGTGCGTCTGACCAAGCCACATCAGCCGGACCTGGTGCTGGCGTATACAGTGCTGCAAACGAGCGCAGAGCGGTTCGCCGAGCTCGGGGGCGATGGCGGAATGGTTCGCGCATGGCTGATGCCTGGACGTGCGGACCAATCGCATGTCGAGCCGACACCTACTGCACTGGAATAGGTGTCTTGCTCTGTTTTGCTCACTGCGACAGATGTGCGGCTCGGCTGGCGTACAGATGCCCGGTATGCCGGTTCACGCGATCGAGAAGATGCCAGCAATGTTTGTCCATACCGCGTTCTTGCCGATCTTTGTGCCGATGGTCTTCATGTTGACGGAGTTGTTCTGCATCTTGAAGGCAGCGAAGTCGACCTTGAAGCCGGTGACGTCCAGCTTTTGATAGCCGATATTGACGCTCCAGCCGAAGGTCTTTGTCTCGGAGATCACGGCTTTCGTCTCCGCTCCTATAACCGCCGACTTGTACCAGGTCCTGTCGTTCCAGCTCGCGATCAGCGTGTCAACGAAGCCTTTCGTTTCCTTGTGGCTCCCCGCGTTGGTGACCTTGAACTCCGGCGCGTCGATGACGAAGCTCGGCGCCTTGATGGTACCGCTCCCGCTGAGCTCCCACGTGAGCCCCTTCGTCTGCCAGTCGAGCGCCCCCACCTTCCAGCCGACGTCGCCGCCCTCCAGCTTCATCGTCCCGAACTTGTCCTCGTGCAGCCCCTCGACGGTCGTCTCGAGGCTCTTGAAGTCCTCGTCCACCGCGCCCGCCTTCGTGTGCTTCTTGCCAGCCATCTCGGTGTCCTGGCTGGCGTAGCGCTCGGTCACGTCCTTCGCTGTCGTCTTCTGCGGCCCGCCGACGGTCGTCGTGAGTGACGTGTCGTAGTCCTCCTGGACCGCGCCCTCGACATGGTCCTCCCGCTTGCCCGCGACGTGGATCTTCTGGTCGCCGCCCACGTCCACGCTCTGGTTCGCGCCGACCGTGACGAGGTTGTCGCGGTGCGCGTGGAGCTCGAGCAACTCCTCGCCCTTCTTGTCCTCCATCATGATCTGGTTGAACCCGTCGCCCCCGGGCGACGTCTTGCTCTTCCAGATCGATCGCGTCTTCTCGGCCGGCAGCTTGAGCGGCGCGACGCTCCACGCGTTGTGCAGGCGGCCGACGACGACCGGCTCGTCCGGGTCGCCGTCGAGGTAGGCGATGATGACCTCCTCGTTCACGCGCGGCAGCATCACCATGCCGTAGTCGAGCCCCGCCCAGCCCTGCGAGACGCGGACGAAGCGGGTCGGGTTGCCCTCGTGGAGGTCGCGCCGATCCCACCGGAACTCGACCTTGACGCGGCCGTGCTCGTCGACGTCGATCTCGTCAACGCCGGCCTCGTTGCCGACCACGAAGGCGGTCTGCGTGCCGAAGATGCGCGGCTTGGGCCGGCGCGCAGGGCGCCAGGGATCCTCCGCTGGCACGCAGACGAGGACGTGCCGCCGCACCGGGCGCCCGTCGGCCCCCTCGGTCACCGTGCAGCGCGACCGGATCACGAGGAGCTGGCCGTTCACGTCGGCGCGCGGGTGCTTCTCGACAGTGAAGCGGCCGCCTGCGCCGAGCGCGAAGCTCGTGTGGCACTCGAACGTGCGCCGCTCCGACCGGGCCTCTTCCAGGTACCGCCTGGCCAGCGCCTCGCCGTGCTTCTCGGAGGCGGCGGTGAACTTGTTCGTCGCGAACTCGTACCGTTCGAGCGTCGCCTCGCGGACAAAGGCCCTCTGCGAGGTCTCGGCGCGCTGCTCGAGCACGTACTCCGGCTTCCTGAAGTCATAGTCCCGCACCGTCACCATCGACGTCTCGATCGACGAGGTGATCGCGATGAACGAGACCGTCGGCTCCGGCGCGCTCATGCCGGCCCCCACCGGCGGCACGAACGGCACCCGCGGCGCGCCGTCGTCGGTGAAGGCCGTGTCCTCGGTGAGCACCCAATCGCTGCTCCCGGACCCATGGTCGAAGTAGGAGATGAGGCCCTCTTCCGAGAGCGCCCGGAACATGAAATCGAAATCGGTCTCCCCGTACTGGACGCGGTACTCGCGCGCCTGTCGATCCGGAGACGCGATGAGCGCGCTCGGCGCCGGGATCCGGCCGCCGTACACCCCCACCACGACCTTGCAGACGTCGTCCGCCGTGAGGCCCTGGAAGATGCGGTGATCCGCGCCCCGCGTCGTGAGCCAGAGCGGGGGCACCACGACGAGCTCGTACCGGGACACGCCGGTGGGCTCCGCCGAGAGCTGCCGCACCCGACGCACGACGCCGCGCACCTTCTTGAGGAAGGGCTCTCCCTTGAGCTCGACGACGATCTCCTCGCCCACGACGCCGGAGAGGTCGACCTCCGGATCGGTGGTCGTCACGTCGAGCGTCAGCTCGAAGAGCTCGTTGAGCGCGTCCCTGTAATCGATCTGGTGGACCTCGAAGCCGGTGACTCCGGATCCGGGGAACGTCAGGCTGACGTCGATGGCCATGGTCGGGTCTCCTCGGGGTTCGCGCCGCCGGGCGCGGCGTTCATCGGGGCTCGTGCGGGCGCTTCTTGACGGCGGAGCAGCGAGCTCGATGCTGCCAGTAAAGCGCCTGCCAGCGCCGGTGCGCCGCCTGGTCGCGCGCGAGCTGGTCGCGCCAGAAGCGGTCGACGGCGAGGCGCACGTCGGGCTGGGCGAGGCCGTACAGGCCGAAGAGGGCCTTGGCGTCACCGGGAGCGACGGCGAGCTCGGCGCACAGGGACGCGTACTGCTCCAGCGAGAGCGCCGGGGCCGAGGGCGGGCTCGAGGGCGCGACAGGCGCGGCGGGAGCGCTGGACGAGAACGGCAACACGGCCGCCGCGGGCGCTCCGGAGGTCGGGTGCGTGCCGGTCAGGCTGGTGAAGCCGCGCATGCCTCGGGGCACCACGGCCGTCTCAGCGGCGGAGGTCGCGGGAGCCGGCGGGGCAGGGGGGCCGAACGGCAGCACGGGCGCGGTGGACGCGGCGTCGGAGGCGGGCTGGGTGCCACGGAGCTCCCTGAATCCCCGCATGCCCGGCGGAACCGGCGAGGCCGGCTCCGTCGGCCTCGGCGCCGGGCGAAGCGCCTCCGGTTGCGCGGTGGAGGCCGAGGCGTCTCGCGCCGTGAACGGGAGCGCCGGGCCGCTCGGCGCGTCCGACGCGCCCACGGTCCCGCGCAGCGTGAAGTGCCTCATCCCCTCGGGCACCAGGGACATCGACGAGGCGCCGGACACCGGCGCTTCGCGCGCAGCGAGCTCGGTGCCCGAGACGACAGGCGCGGCGCGCAGGTAGCTCGGCACTGCCGGCGCGCGGCCCGGGGCAGGCTCGCCGAGCGAGCGCGGCGCCTCGCCCGGATCGAGCGGCGCCGATGGCTCCTGGCGCGCCGCGCCGCCCACCTCGATGGCGGCGCGCGCCCCCGCTGCTGCCTCCGGGGGCAGCGCGTTCGATCGGGGTCGCAGCGCGCTGGGCGACGGGATCATCAGCAGGCGCTTGAGCTGTTTCGTGATCATCGCTGTCGGCCGTGCCGCTGCTCCCGCGCTCTCCAGGCGACTGCCCTCATCAACGCCAGCGACAGTTATCATGGCGCTGGCGTTTTGACGCAAGAACGCACGGCACCAGCGGGCGCAGCGCCACGCGCCGGGCCGCGCTGCGAAGCTCCAGACCACCGGCGCGGCACCGTGCTGCCGCCTCCACGCAGCGGCTGCGCCGCACGGGGTTCCGCTCGTGCTGGACGCAGCGACAGGGGTCGTTCTCTGCCTGGGGCTGTGGGCATCGGCCTCAACCCGAGAGCTCGAAGCGCTTCGTCTCGCCATGGCGCGCAGAATTCCCTCCCTCCGCTCGCGCGCGTCGGGTAGAGAGCACCGGCTGTGGCCGCTTGCTGCTCATGCCCACCCGCACCTGGCGGCGTGGCTCGCCGGGGGGTCGTGGCGGTCTCCGGCAGGCCCTGAACGCGCCCGCGCCGTGGAGTTGCTCCGATGTCCCATCCCACCATCTACCAGCGCGATATCCCGGAATATGGACGCTTCACCGCGTCGCAGATCCAGCAGCTCGTCGTGCCGGTCGACGCGGGCTTCAGGCAGGCCTTGCGCGCCATCACGGCGCGCCTCGACGCCGCGACCGAGGCCCTGCGCGAGGCGAAGCTGAAGGCGATCGCCGCTGCCGTCGCCCCGCCAGCGCCGCGCGCCTCGAAGAAGGGCCAGGTCGATCCGGTCGCGGCGGCCCGCGACCTGATGCGCCGCCTCGTCGAGCACGCCGCGTCGCGGCCTCGCGGGGTCGCGCTGGCCCGCAGCCTCCTCCAGGGCCAGACGCTCACCACGGTGCTCCGTCGCCGCCCCGCGGCGCTCGCCGCGGCGCTGAAGCGCGCGCTCGAGGTGGTCGAGCAGAACAAGCGTCGGTTGCCGGATCACGAGGCGTGGGCGGCCGAGCTCCAGCGCTGCCGCGAGGCCCTCGAGCCGCTCCTCCGGAGCGTGCGCAAGCGACGCCTCGCCCGCCGCGCCATCACGCCCGAGGTGAAGGCCGCGCGCGACGCGTGGCTGAACGTTTACGGCGCCGCGAAGCTCCTCGTGGAGAGCGTGCTCCGGCTCCACGGCAAGGCGTCCCTGATGCCCGAGATCTTCGACGACCTCGCGGACGCGACCCGCGTTGCCAGCAGGTCGACCCCTCCGGCGCCGCGCTCACCCGCCGACGCGCCCGCGCCCTCCTGACTGCCGCTCTCCGCCGCCGACACGCCCCTTCGCACCCCTCTCCCCTCCGCAGGCCCGAGGGGAGGGGGCTCGTCGCGCGGCGCGGGGAGGGCGATGCCTGAGCCTACCGCCCCCCGAGGTGCGTCCTGAAGAACCGCACGAGGTGCCCGTACTGGAGCACCTGGTTGTCCCGCTTCTGCGCGCCGTGCCCCTCGTCGGGGAACAGGATGAGCTCCGACGGGATCTTCCTTGCCTCCAGCGCCCGCTGGATCTGCACCGACTCGCCGGCAGGCACCCGCGGATCCGTCACCCCCTGCACGATCAGCAAAGGCGCCTTCACCTGGTCCAGGTAGGTGATCGGCGACAGCTTGATCAACGCCTCCCGGTCCTTCTCGGGATCACCGTACTCCGAGATCCGGAGGATGCGCCGATAAGGGGCCGTGTTCTGGAGGAACGTGACCAGGTTGCTCATGCCGACGACAGCCGCCCCCGCGTCGTAGGCCCCGGCGAACATCGTCATGCCGATCAGCGCGGAATAGCCGCCGTAGCTCCCGCCGAAGATGCCGACCCTGGGCGGCCGGCCCTCGTGGCCGAACGTCGCCCGGACGAACTTCGCCGCGTCCTCGATGTCCGTGATGACGTCGAGCCGCTTCGCGCCGTCGTCGGCGTGCAGCCACGTCTTGCCGTAACCGTCGCTCCCGCGGACGTTCGGCTCGACGAACACGAACCCCGCGTCGACGAAGATCTGCGCCCGCGCGCTGAACCCCGCCCTGACCTGGCTCTCCGGGCCGCCGTGGAAATGCACGATGACCGGACACGGCCGCTCGCACCGCGCGGGGCGGCGAACGAACATCGGGATCTGCGCCCCGTCGCGCGCCGGATAGGACTCCAGCGTGGCCGCCGCGAACGCGTCCGGCGCGGCCTCGGGCATGCTCGGGGCGAGCCACTGGGTCAGCTTGCCGGTCGTCCAGTCGAGGACATAGCCCGTCGCAGGCGACCTCGATGTCTCCAGGAGCAGCATCGTGTACCGGCCGTTCCGCGTCGTCGCGACCGGCACCACATGATCGGCCGCCGGGAGCGCCGGCAGCTTGACCTCGCGGTGCGTCCTCGCGTCGAGCGCGCGCAGCCGCGTGTAGCCCCGCTCGTTCACCGTGTAGAGGATCCGCGTCTTCGCCCGATCGATGGAGAAGGCGCTGACGTCGAACGGGATCTCCGGCGTGATCGGCGTGAGCTTCCCCGCCTTCCAGCTGTAGAGACGGCGGTACTCCCCGAGCCGCGGCGTGAGGACGATGACCTCGCCGGGCGCCGCGCCGTACATGGCCCTGTAGTCCTCGCGCTCGCCCTGCCCGAACAGCGGCGTCAGCGTCCCGGCCGCCGGATCGGGCTTCGCGGCGCCCTTCGCGCCGGGCGCCCACTCGTAGAGCTCGCTCATGTTGGAGCCCACGTCCTTCGCCAGCAGCAGGCGGCCGTCGCCCGTGGCGTCGACGGCGCGCCAGATGCCCTCGCGATCGAACACGAGAACTCGCTGCTTGGACGCGATGTCATACAGGTAGATGGCATACGCGTCCTTCTTGACGTCGTTGGCTCGATAGTAGACGTGCCGCCCGTCATCGGAGACGAGCTGGAGCTGCGTCTGCACGCCGGGCTTGTGCTGGATGGCGAGGAGCGGGCCGCCCTTCGCGTCCTGGAGGTAGAGCCCGGGGTTCTCCTCGCCCTTGCGATCGCGCGACAGGACGAGGTGCGCGCCGTCCGGCGTGACGTCCGCCACCACCGTCGGATCCTCGCCGCCCGTGAGCTGCAGCGGGAAACGCAGCGGCCCGTCGAGCCGGAAGACCTGCCTCGTCCCCGTGATCGTCCAGGTGAAGTAGAGCGCCTTGCCGTCCGGCCCGAGGACGCCGCCGGCGGGGGCGCGCACGTCGAGCAACCCCTGGATCTGGCGCGACACATCGTCCGGGAGCGGAGGCGGCGCATAACGCGCGAGGATCTCGGGAGAGACGCTGGTCGCGCCGTGCCCCTCGTAGCCCGGCCTGTCCGGCGCTGGCGCAGGCCGCGGCGCCTCGGCCGGAGCTGCCGGCGCCTGCCGCGCGGGCGCGGCTGGCGGGGGCGTGGACGGCGTCGAGGCCGACGGGACAGGCGCGCACGCGGCGGAGAGGGCGAGGAGGGAGAGCAGCGCGCCGCCACGGCGCCGCCGCGGCTGGGAGGAAGACGACATGTGGGACATTTCGCCGGAGCGGCCGTGCCCCGGCAAGGTCAAAGGCCGCGCGGCGCGGGCGCCCGGCTCAGTCGGGCTCGCCCGGGAGCTTGATGCGGCCGAGGGTCGCCTCGGCCGCCGCGAGCTGCGCCGCGATCTTCCGCAGCATCTCGGCCTCCTCCCCCTGGAGCGAGATGTTCGGGACGAGCGCGTTCAGCGCGCGGCGGTTGTGCGCGAGGCCGAGCGGCGAGCCCTTCTCCAGGTTCATCGCCATCGACTCGGCCAGCACCGCCAGCGCTTCCCGGTGCAGCCCCTTCGCCGAGAGCACCTCCGCGAGCGCGGCCGTCGAGCGGGCAAGGCCGATGAGGTCGCCGTGCGCCTCCTCGGCCTCGAGCGCCGCGGTCAGGCGCTGCGTCGCGCGATCGAGGCGACCCTTGCGGAGCTCCAGCCGGCCGATCGTCTCCCAGACGCGGGCGAGCTCCCGGATGTCCCCGAGCTGCTTGTAGGTGCGCTCCGCGGCGAGCGCGTGGTCGATCCCCATCGACAGCGCGTCGGACTCGCGCCCGGGGCGGGCGGCGATGTGGAGCGGGATCCGCGCGAAGAGGTGGTCCGTCTCCGCGAGCTCGACGCGCGCCACCGGATCGACCCGGGCCCGCTCCTCGAAGACCCGGCGCGACTCGGTCAAGAGGTGCGTCGCCCGGACGGGATCGCCCATGCGCACGTAGACCGCCGCCTGGTCGTTGAGCAGCCGGGCCGAGCCGAGCGCGTCGCCGGCGTCGAGCAGCAGGCGGCTCGCCGCCGTCAGCTCGTCCAGCGCGCGCTCCAGCGAGCGCATGTCGCCGATGTCGTAACAGACGCTCGCGATCAGCGCGGCGAGCTCGGCGTGCAGCTCGGGCGGGTCGCCCTGCGCGAGGAGCGCGCGCGCGGCGTCGAGCACCTGGAGCGCGCCCGCGAGCGTGAACGCCGGATCCGGGCCGGCCGCCTGCCACTGCACGCGGCCGATGCCGGCGAGCGCGCCGATGCGGAGCCGCCGGCGCGCGGGGGTGGGCGGCATGCCGTCGAGCAGCGCGAGCGCCTTCTGGCCGTAGCTCAGCGCCTGGGCGTACGCGCCCATGGCCGCGGCCTCGGCCGCGGCCGCGCGGTAGCGGCGCGCGGCTTCCTCTGGCTCGCCCGCCTCGGTCAGGTGGGCCGCCGCGCGCGCGTCGAGGGCCCG
>NZ_JEMA01000198.1 GCF_001589285.1 Sorangium cellulosum
GTCGCGGATGCTCTGCTACGCAAGCCGCCTGTGGTCCAATGGTCGAAGCTCGAGACAACTCTCGCGGCTACGCTCTGGAAATTGTGGTGCCGCCGCTCGCCCGTCGCCTTTTCCAGGTTCTGTGCATCTGGGAGCATGTTCCACCCGCAGTTGGCCAACCTTGGGCGTTATCANCTTGCCTTTTCTAGGTTCTGTGCATCTGGAAGCATGTTCCACCCGCAGTTGGCCAACCTTGGGCGTTACCATGCCGGACTCTTTCCCCGACGGGCAGGCAACAGGCTCTTACCGTCGCTCTTTGACGAGCTCCTCCTGCGACAGCTATCGCAAGAGTGGCTCTCGCCAGTTAGAGTATTTGCCAACGCACTCAACGCCGGATCTGAGCTCGCTGCATGGTTTCCACACACGGGGGATCTGTATATCGCCAAACGGCTCAATGATTGGTATCGCCATACTGGAGGCCGCATCATCGAGCGTCAAAGCGCGCATCATCCGAGACCTTCGGAGATGACGAGATGGTCCTTTCGCTGGCGTGCGGGGAGCGAGGATATCCTCGGTGCGCTGCCGAGTGTGCAAGCGGCCCCACCTGTATCTATTGGAGGTGCTACCGCGTATGACCCTGATCACATATGGGCATGCCAATTTGATGCACGAGGCACACCTTACCTGAGCCGATTTAGCGCCGTATCGTCGGGCGACAGGCTGAAATAGAGCGTATCGGATGACGCGTGTGACGATGCGATGTGCTTCACCAGTGCGTCCGCTGCTGCTCGCCCTGGATCCGCATGCACGATGAGGTGGAACGAGCCGGCATCGCTCCGGCGCTGGCGGGGCCCTGCTCGACGCCGGCGAGACCGCCTCGATAGCGCTCACGGAGCGGCTGCGACCCATCGAAGGCGATCCCTGCCGGCGTGGCTGAAGCGCTGCGGCGCAAGCCCCCATGGGGAGCGGTCCGACCTCGAGGTGGCACTGGCTGCGACGCCCTGCACCCCCGCCCCCGTCCCGGCGCCTACCTGTCGATTCCGTGACGGTCGCCGGAAGCCCTCCGTAATTCTAGGTATGAGCCCTCTTTCGGTTCCGCCTCCGCCCCCCGACCTCGTCCAGCACAGCACCTGGGTGTCGATGCACTCGACGGCGGTCCACGTCCTCCCGGGCATGCTCCGGTACCTCGGCGTCGCCGAGGACGACATCGACGACCTCTCGCAGGAGGTCCTGCTCCGCGCTTACACCAGCCTCCCCCGGTACGACCCCGCGCATCCCGCCTGGGCGCGCGGCGAGGCCTCGCCCGCTCCTCCCTCGCCCGCTCCTCCCTCGCCCCCTCACTCCTCTGCCGCTCACCCGGCGCCGCGTGATCCCGCGGGATCATCGCGCCCCCACGGCCTCGGCGCGCGATGGCGATCCGAGTCCACCTGGCTCTTCGGGATCGCCTGGCGACAGGTCCGGCACCACCTGGAGCGCGCTTACCGGCGGCGCGAGGTGCCCGTTGGCCTCGCGGACGCGGCGTGCTTCGAGGCCGCCGACATCGCGCCGAGCAGCGAGCAGCGCATCGCCACGAAGGAGCGGGTCGCTGTCGCGATCCGCCTGCTGGCGAAGATCCCCCCGGAGCGGCGCGCGATCCTGATCCTGGCCGACGCGTACGACACCCCGGTGCACGAGATCGCGCGCGCCCTCGACCTCAACGAGAACACCGCCGCGAGCCGGCTGCGCCTCGCGCGCGAGGACTACCGCGCCGCCGTCAAACGCCTCCGCCCCGAGGAGCAGCAGGCGCTCCGGTCCGGCCTGCTCATGCTCCCGCTCCTCTCCGCCGCCTCCTCGCGCGCCGCCGCCGCGCCGCGCCCTGCCCACGCCGCCGCCGCCGCCGCCGAGACGCACGCGCCAGCGACCCGCCCCGACGTGCCGAGCGGTCCCGTCCAGCAGGAGCTCGCCGACCCTCCCGGCCGCGTCTCGCGTCCACCGCGCCTCGCACGCCCCATGCGTCTCGTCCACGCGCTCGCCCGCTCTCTCCGCCCGGCGCTGGCGTGGGCGATCGCATGCCTCGCCGGTGCCGCCGTCGTCGCAGCGCTCGCTCCGCCGCGGGCCACCTGGGCCGAGCGCCTCGGGCCGCTCGCGAGAGCGCTCCTCGTTTCGCACGCTGTCCGCGCCGGCGCGCCACCGCGACGGGAGCCCGTTCCCGGCGAGGCGCCGCGATTCGAGTCGCCCCGCCTCGGCGCGATCCCGGACCCGGACAAGGAACCGTCTGCAGCCCGCGCACCCACGCCGGGGCCGGCGAATGTCCTCGCCCAGCACGAGCCCGCCGCGCCGAGGCAGCACGCTCCCTCCGGCCAGGAGGAAGAGCCGCTCGCCGAGGAGCTGCGGCTGCTCGACGCGGCCAGGCAGGCGCTATTGCGAGGCGACCGGACCACCGCGATGGAGCGCATCGCCGCCCACGAACGGCGGTTTCCCCAGGGCCGGCTGAAGCTGATGCGCGAGCGGCTGCGATTGAAGGTGGATGCACCGCCCGCCTCACCCGCCATGGTCGCAGCGCCTGCCGCTGTCGCTGCACCGACCACGCTCGTCGCACCGGCCGCACCGACCACGCTCGCCGCACCGGCCGCGCCAACCACGCCAGCCGTGCCCGCCAGCAGCGCCACGGGACAGGAGCTCCCGTGACGACGCCGAAGCCACGGACGCCGCCTCCGCGAAGGCGGCCATCGCGCGGCGACGCAAGAGGCCTCCAGCGAGCGCGGCGCGCAGCGCTCGCCTCGCTGATCGCCACCGCGATCCCCGCCGTCAGAATCGCGCCGGCGTATGCCGAGCCCAGCGCCGGGCAATCCAGCGCCGCGCCGACCCGCGTGCGGCTCGAGTTCATCCGCGCGGCCGGCGCCGAGCATTGCCCCGACGAGCAGTTCCTGCGCGCGGAGACAGCCCGCCAGATGGGCGGCGTCGATCCCTACGATGCGAACGCGCCGCTCACGATGACCGCCTCCATCGAGCACCGGGACGGCGAGCTCGTCGGCTCGATGTTCCTCCGCGATGGCAACGGCCGGGGACTCTGGGCCGACGGGTTCAGCTCTCGCAAGGACTGCCGGCGGCTCGTCGCCGCCATGGCCCTGTCCATCGCCGTGCTGCTCGACGACGCCGCCGAGCTCCCCGCAGCGCCGGCAGCACCCGCTGCACCGGCGAAAACTGCCGAGCAGCCCGTTCCGCCCCAGGAGCCCTGCTCGCCGGACCAACCCTGCCCGCCGCAGGCGGCCCCTGCGAAGTCAACGACACCCGCCCCGCTCGAGACACCGCCCGCGCGCGCACCGCAGAGCAGCGCGCCGCCGGTTCCAGCAGAGCGATTCCGCTGGGTGGCCGGCGTCGATGCCGTCGTGGGCCTCGGGTCGACGCCCGGTTTTTCGGTGGGACCGGCGCTGTCGATCAGCGGCCGCTGGCCGGCGTGGTCGGTCGCGCTGGAAGTTCGCGCGCTCTCCGCACTGGCGGGGAAAATCGAGGCCGTGGACGTGTCGGTGTCCACCATCACGACGGACGTCGTGTTCTGCCTGGACCGCCGCATCCTGTTCGCCTGCGGCCTCGCGGAGCTCGGCGTGCTCCGCGCGGCACCCAGCGTCCCTTTCGACGCGGCATCACGATGGAATCTCGGCGCCGGAATGGGGGTACGGGCGGGCATCGCGTCGCCGCTTGCACGGAACGTGTCCGCTCGAGCTCACGCCGAGGTCGTCCACCCGGTGGTGGGCGCTGCGATCCTTCGACACCCGGGCGCCCCAACGCCCGAACGCCCCGTCTGGAGCGCTCCCGCCCTCGCCGTGGCGCTCGGAATCGGCCTGCGGATGAATTTATGAAAACGATCCGACAACGAGCTCCGTAAGCATCCGCAACGCTGAATGTGTGAGAAATTTCCTCGGCTCAGGGAATGGTGCCCATGAGCTTCTTCACTCATTCGTCTTGTGCCGAAGACAGGTGTTTAAGTAAGGTGTCAACCATGCGCGCAACATGGCTCGTCGTTTCAGGAATGCTGCTGATCGTCGGCTGTGACCAGGAGCCGATCATCATCACGGGCCCCTGTACACAAGAGGAGATCGATCTGGGCTACTGCGACCCACCGCCCAACACCGGAGCAAGCAGCAGCGGCGGCCAGGGCGGCGCCGGTGGCCAGGGCGGTGAGGGTGGCGCTGGTGGCGAGGCCGGCGCCGGCGGCGACATGCACAGCGCGCTCTGCTCCGGCCAGTGCGCCCCGCCCGCGCCGCTCGGCTGGTTCGGCCCGGCGCTGCTCTGGCACGGCCCGCCCGAGGCCGCCCCCGACTGTCCCGCCGACGCGCCGACGCTCGGCTACGAGGGCTTCGCCGATCTCCAGCAGCCGCTCAAGGAGTGCGCGTCCTGCGCGTGCGATCCGCCCGAGGCCTCGTGCGCGCTCCCCACCGACTGGGCGGCATCCTCCGCCGCATGCCCCGGCGACGAGCCGGGCGCCGTGGCGACCTCCTTCGCCGCGCCCGACGGATGGGACGGCGCCTGCACTTCCGCGAGCCCCATCCCCGCCGATCAGCTCTGCAACGGCGAGCCCTGCGTGCAGTCGCTCACGATCGCGGCGCCCTCGGTCACGACCGCCTCGTGTACGCCGCGCATCGACGAGCCGCCGCCCGTCCCCAGGCTCGATCCATGGGCGACGCGGGCCCTGGCGTGCCTCCCCGGGGCGTACACCTCGTGCGGCGACGCGACGACGTGCGTGCCGGCGGCACCGTCCGGGTTCCTGACCTGCGTCTTCCACGAGGGCGAAGCCGACTGCCCGGAGGGCTACGCCCTCAAGCACACCTTCTTCAAGGACGTGATCGACGGCCGCGACTGCACCCCCTGCGGCTGCGGCGATCCCACCGGCGCCTCGTGCACCCTCATGGCCTCCGTCTACCGCGACGCTGGCTGCACCGACCCCCTCGCCTCCAGCCTCGTGAGCTCGAGCGTCCCGTTCTGCGTCGTCACGCCTCCCGGCGTCGGCCTCGGCAGCAAGTCGGCCACGATCGCGGCCGTGGAGCCGGGCGCTTGCGCGCCACACGGCGGCGAGCCCGTCGGCGAGCTCCAGCCGGGCGCGCCGTCCACGTTCTGCTGCGTCGCCTGACGCGAAATCCCTCAGCTCCCCGCCGCCTCCCCCGTCCGCGGCAGCCTCGCCGTGAACGTCGTCCCCCGCGCCGCCGTGCTCTCGACCGCGATCTCCCCGCGGTGCGCCTTCGCGATCTGCTGCGCGATGAACAGCCCGAGCCCCAGCCCGCGCCCCGTGCTCGTCCTCCCTCCCGCGGGCGCCTCATGGAACGGGTCGAACAGCGTCTCCATCAGCTCGGGCGCGATCGACGGCCCGTCGTTGTGCACCTCGATCAGAAGATCGCCCTCCCGCGGGCGCACGGTCACCCCGACGGCGCTCCCCGGGTCGGCGTGATCGACAGCGTTCTGCACGAGGTTCGTCACCATCTGCGCGACGCGCTCGGCGTCCCACAGCCCGGCGCCGCTCCCCTCCAGATCGAGCCGGATCGGCACGCCCGGGTGCGCCGCCCTGAGCTCGTCGATCGCGCTCTTGCAGAGGGCGTGGAGGTCCTCCGGCCTCGGCGCGATCGGGATGCCGTTGGCGCCGCAGCGGCTCCGCGTCAGATCGAGCAGGTCGTCGATGGTCCGCGCCATGCGGCGCGCGCTCGCCGCGATCCGCTCGGCGTTCCTCGCCTGGCGCGGCGTCAGGTTGCCGTGGTGGGTCAGCATGCGGCTCGCCAGCGTGATCGAGGTCAGCGGCGTGCGCAGGTAATGGCTGAACGCCGCCATGAACCGGCCGCGACGGACGAGCTCCTCGCGCCGCGCCGCCTCCGCCCGCTTGCGCTCGGTGACATCGATCACCGTGCCGATCATCCGGACGCTGCGCCCCTCGGCGTCGAAGAACGTGCGCCCCTGCACGGCGACCCAGCGCTCCACCCCGTTGCAGAGCCCCACGAGGCGGTACTCGATGCTGTACTCGCCGCCGCTCTCCAGGGTCTGCGAGCGCCGCACGGCCTCCTGCACGCGCTCGCGATCGTCGGGGTGGATCGCGGCGAGGAACACGTCGTACCGGACCTCCGACGCCGGATCCAGCCCGGCCACCTCCCGGGAGCGCTCGTCCCAGCGCAGCTTGCCTGTCACGGTGTCGTAATCCCACACGCCCACGCCGCCGGCGCGCGTGGCGAGCCGCAGCAGCGCGCCGCTGTCCTCGAGCGCGGCGCGCGTCGCCGCCTCGATCTCGAGGGCGCTCGTCCACATGCTCGCGTCCACGGCAGCGTGGATCACCTGCGCCTCGCTCACCCCGAGCGAGATGCCCTGCTCGACGCAGACCTCGATCAGCGCCGCCCGGAGGTGCGACAGCTCCCGCAGCGCCGCCGCGATGCAGCGCCCCTGCGCGGCGCAGCGGCGCGCGTGCTCCTCGACCCGCGCGTGGGCGCAGCGGAGCTCCGCGTCCTCGCCGCCGCGCTGCTCGGCGCGCCGGCTCGCCGAGAGCACCTCGACGAGATCGTCGAAGAGCGCCGGGACCTCGCGGGCGAGCAACGGCCCCGCGGGCCGCTGCGCCCTCGGCGCCCTCGGATCCTCGAGCACCCGGCGCGCCCAGCGATCCATCACATCGCCCTTGCAGCTCCTGAGCCTGGCCGTGATAGACGTCTCCACGAACGGACCGTCGTCATCCATCGAGGCATAAGCGAGCGCGCGCCGGCGCTGATGTCACGTGAGGACACCGCCTGATTGACGCGTAAGTGACCGTCTTCTCTCGAGCGGCGCTCGGATGCGACGTGCCCGGATCAGGCGAGCGGAGATTAACCGCCAGGACACCAGGAACGCCAAGAGGAGAAAAGACAAGAGAACAGGAGCTATGAGATCTCCGCCTGTCTTCTTCTCTCTTCCCGGAGTCCCTGGCGGCTTGTTTTCTTCATCGCCTCTCGCCGCGCCCGCCGCCGCCGGGGCCCGCGCCAGAGCGCCGATCCGCTTGAAACACCCAGGAATGAAGAGATTTGAACCGCAGAGGCACAGAGGGCACAGCGTTTTATTGTTGTTCCTCTGTGCCCTCTGTGCCTCTGTGGTTCGTTTTCCCGGGTTTTCGACCTGCTCGGCGTCCTAGAAGGCGCCGAGCACCCCGACGCCGCCGCCGTCAGGGCCGATCAGCGGCACGACGCGCGCCTGCACCCGGCCGCCCGACGAGCCGTGTCGCGCCCCGGCAGCGCGGGCGCCCTCCGTCCTCGACGGGCCCGACGTCAGCACCAGGATCGCGCCCGCGCCGAGCGCGGCCACGCCGACGCCGATGCCGATCGTGGACACGAGCGCCTTGGTCTCCGCCGCGTTGATCTCCTCGCGACCGCGCGGCGTGCATTGCTTGCTCGGGCAGAGCGCCTGGTCCTTCTCCGCGTCGCTCGCCTGGCCCGCGGCGAGGATCCCGAACACGGCGCCGACGCCGAGCACCGCCGCGCCGGCGCCCCCGATCACGAAGCCCGCGATGCGCAGGCCCTCGCCGCCGCCTGCGCCGCCGGGGGCGCCGCCCGGCGCGGGCCCCTCTGGCGCGGCGACCTTCTCGGGGGGCGCGGGCTGGAGCTTCGGGATGGCGATCGTCTTCAGGTCGGCGCTGTCGCCGACCTGCACGGTCGTCGACCAGACCGAGTAGCCCTGCGCTGTCGCCTCGACCTCGTGCGCGCCCGGATCGATCGGGATCGGCGTGCCGAGCGCCGCCGCGGGGATGTCGTGGCCGTCGACGCGGATCAGCAGGCCGGGCGTGCCCTCCGCGTTGAGCTGGATCCTCGAGAGCCGCGGCTCCAGGGCGCTGATGTGCTCCTGCGCGAACGCCTCGCGCGCCGCGTTGCCCTCCTTCTTCGAGGCGAAGAGCGCCTCCTTGAACTGCCCCCACGCCGTCGCCGTCCTGCCGAGCGCCTCGTTGCACAGCGCCAGGTTGAGCAGCGTGCCCGTGCCGGGCCGCAGGCGCTGGCTCTCCGCCAGCTTGGGGCACGCCTCCGCGTACGACTTGGCCTCCATCAGGCGGCGCCCCTCCTCGAACAGCGTCTGGGCCAGGGTGGGATCGCCCGCGCCCTGCGCCGCGGCGCCCGCGGGCGCGAGCAGGGCGGCCGAGGCGAGGACGATCGAGGCGAGGGCGAGGCGGGCGCGACGGAGCGCGCGGGGGGCGTGCAATCGGGAGGGGATCATGGGCGGTGGGCTCAGTGCGGATCGTTCAGGTCGATGCCTTGAAGAGGTCGCGGCGTCGCCGGAGGCGGCGCTGTGCGGGCGGCCGGCCTGTTGCGGACCGCGGGAGGCGCAGCCCTCACCGGCGCAGAGGCAGGCGTCGCCGCCGAGGGGCTCGCTGTCGTCGAGGTGCTCGCTGTCGTCGAGGCGCTCGCGGCCGTCGAGGCGCTCGCGGCCGCAGCGCCTGTCGTCGCAGCGTCGGTCGTCGCGCCGTCGTTCGCCGCCCCTGTGGGCCGGACCGTCGGCTCGCCCGGCGTCGCCGCCCCCGCGCTCGGCCCGGGCGTCTCCGCGGCC
>NZ_JEMA01000199.1 GCF_001589285.1 Sorangium cellulosum
GGAGAGCGCCCCCGCGGGCGCTGCATCCGAGGCGTCCGTCGAGCGCGCCGCGCCCGTCGTGACCGCGGTTCGGAACGAGGCCGCGGGCGCAGCGCGCCGCAGGCCGGCGCCGGAGGCGCACGCGCCGGCACAGAGGACGCCCGAGGCGCCGCCGCCGAAGCAGCAGGCTGCACCGAAGCAGGAGCAGCAGGCGCCAGGTGCGCCCGCTGCGCCGGTGCCAGCGCCGCTCCCAACTTCTGCCGCGGGAGGCAACGAACCTCCCCCGGAAGCCGAGCCGAACGTCTTTCAACGCAAGCCCAAGTACTGACCATGACCCTTCGTCGATCCGCATCCATCGCCAGCCTCTTCGTCGTGCTCGCATCGAGCTCGCCGGGCCTCGGAAGTCCGCCCGAGCAGCCACGCGCGGCCATCACGGGAGCCATGACCGAAGAGTCTCGAAAGCTCTTCCTGAGCGGCGTCCAGGCGGCCTCGGAGTCGCGCTGGGAGTCCGCGCACGCGCTGTTCCTGGCGGCGCGGGCGCTGCACCCGCACTACACGATCGATGGCAACCTGGCTGCCTGCGAGCTCGAGCTAGGCCGGTACCGCGACGCCGCCGAGAACCTGGCGCGGTATGTGCGCGGGCTGAAGCAAGACGCGACGAGCACCGCGGAGGAGCGCGCACAAGGAGCCGCGGCGTACGCGAAGGCACGCGCGAAGGTCGGCGCGCTGGTGCTGCAGGCGAACGTGGAGCGCGCCGTGGTGCTGGTCGACGGGGTGCAGATGGGCAGGACGCCGCTGGTCGATCCGCTGTTCGTGGAGCCGGGAACGCGTGCCGTCACGGTGGAGCGCGACGGGTACGTGGCGGAGAAGCTGACGGTCAACGTGGCTGCGGGTGGGGAGATCACGCGGGTGGTGACGCTGCGCGAGCCGGCCGAGAGATCGCCAGCATTGGCGCCCACGCCGGTGGTCGAGACCGAGCCGCCGGGGATCGGTCCGAGAAAGGCGGTACTGATCGGCGGCGCGGCGACGGCAGGTGCGGCAGCGGTCGCGGGGGTGGTGTTCGCGGTGCTGTCGTCGACGAACGCAGGCGATGCCGACGAGAAAGAGGCTTCTCTTGGAGCCGCGGGCGGGCCGAACGCGTGCGCGGCTGGGCGGCGTGCCGCTGACTGCAGCGCGCTCCGCAGGCTGGAGGAGAACGCAGCAACATTCGGGAATGTGTCGGCATGGAGTTTCATCGGGGCGGGCGTGCTGGGTGTGACGACCGCGATCGTGTGGGCGGTCGACTCGCGCGCCGAGGGAAGAGCGAAGTTCCATGCGAGCCCCGTCGTTGGTGCCCAAGAAGGCGGGTTCATGGTGAGGGGCACGTGGTAACGGCCGGAGGCTGTCCGTCCTGGGAGAGAGATTCGATGCGGCGCAAGCGGTGGACCTCTGCAGTGCTGATTGCGGCGGGCACAATGTTCGGAACTCACGTTGCGGGCTGTTTCTTTGTGGCGCCAGACTGCACGCTCGGGATGTGCCTGGATGCGCTGCCACCTGGTGAGGGTGGTGCCGGCGGCAACAACGCCACGTGCGAAGCGGACCCGACGGACGACGCGAGCACGGTGACCGAGGCGTGCGCGGTGTTCGCGAGCGCGAGCGCGATGCCGGGCGGCGACGGGACGAAGGCGAAGCCGTACGCGTCGCTCGCGGAGGCTGTGGCCAACGCGAACGGCAAGCGGGTGCTCGCGTGCGCGGGCGGGGCGTTCGCGGAGAGCGTGACGATCGGAGCGGGGGTCGAGGTGATCGGCGGCTTCGATTGCGCGGCGGAGTGGACGTGGAGCGCCGAGGCGCGGAGCACGATCGATGGCCCCGCGGATCAGGTCGCGCTGACGCTGACGGAGGCCGCGAGCGGGGCGAAGGTGCGCAGCTTCGCGGTACGCGCGGCGAGCGCAACGGAGGCGGGCGGGTCGTCGGTCAGCGTGGCCGTGGCGGACATCGAGGCGGAGCTTTCGCAGGTGGATGTGACGGCGGGCGACGGGATGGATGGCGAGCACGGGGCGACGCCGATGGACCCACCCATCGCAGGCGCGAGCGCGGAGGCGATGAGCGCGTCGCATGCGTGCGCGGCGACCAACCTGGTCATCGGCGGGACCGCGGGCGCGACGACGTGCGAGGACGGCGAGACGCGCGGCGGAGACGGTGGGACCGGGGGCATCACGGGGACGGCGGAGGGCAACGGGCAGGTGGGGCGGGATGGGGAGCCGATGCCGGAGCCGAACCCTGATGCGTCCGGGCTCGGCGGTACTGGACAGACAGATCCAGACAGCGAATGCAAGCCCGGTACAAACGGCAAGAGCGGACCTCGCGGCACAGCCGGCGAGCCCGGCATCGACACGATGCTGACGCTGGCCGGCATCGTCGGCGGCGACGGCGGCAACGGCACCTCGGGGAAGCGAGGTCAAGGGGGCGGTGGTGGCGGCGGCGCCAAGGCAGGGATGTTCTGCTCGCTCGACACGACCCTCGTCGATGGCGTGGGCGCCAGCGGCGGTGGCGGCGGGGCCGGCGGCTGCGGCGGGAAAGGAGGAGGCGGCGGCAAGGCCGGCGGGTCGAGCATCGGCATCCTCAGCCTCGGCACGAAGCTGGCGCTGACCGACGTCACCGTCGCCGTGGGCAAGGCCGGCAAGGGCGGCGATGGAGCGAGCGGACAACCGGGCGCCCTTGGAGGTGCAGGTAATGCCGGCGGTGACAGGTCGGGACTGGGAGAGTCAATCCCCGGCTGCAAAGGCGGGGATGGCGGTCGAGGCGGTCTTGGAGGCTCAGGCGCTGGCGGTCGAGGCGGCCACGCGGTCGGCATCGCCTACGCGGCGGCTCCGACCGCAGCGCCGGCGGTGCAGTTCACCCCCGGCACACCCGGCGACGGCGGCGCCGCCGCACCCGGCGGTCCGCCGGAGAGCGCCGGCGCACCGGGGAGCACCGGGAACTGCTGGGACTTCTCGATCGGTGAGAGCTGCGGGCAGTGAGCGTCATCATGTCTTTCCGTGACAATTCCACGAGGCCAGACGTAACTCGGCGGCATCCCACGGATTTCGCCGAGGGACCGCTTGGCGAGCAGCCACGTCATCTACAAGATGGGCGTCCTCAGCTCGAGAGGTGCGCCCATGCCGAAGCGTCGGCGGTTCAGCAGCAACGGCATGCGCCGTTCGGGAAACGTGATCCACGTGAGCTCGACGCTGATGTGGGAGCTCTCGTGGGTGCGGAAGATGGGCCTCGAGGACATCGACTGGGACCCGCTGCGCGACTGCTTGTGCTGCAGGGCGGAGCGGGCAGCGCGAGGCGAGACGGTCGAGGATCTCGCGCCGCCGCCGTCCGACACGCAGCCGAAGCTCCTGCTGCGGCGGGACGACGACGAGGACGCGACGTCATCCGCCAGCCCGTCACGAGCGCGCACCACCCGGGGCGGCATGAGGCACCCCACGCTGCTGTGACCCCTTGGGCCCGAGCCCGAGGAGATTTGATCGAAGGGCGCCGCAGAGGCGCCGGTTCAGGAGAGCACGCGAGCGCCGCGATCACGGCCCGCATGCGCTGACAAGCCGCGGCAGCGCCGCGGTGCGCTGCCCCCGAAAGAAGGACCCGGCGCCCTGCCGTTGCAGCGCGCCTTGGCTCGGTTCGTCCTGACGACGAGCTCGCGAGGAGGACGATCGTGTATCCACAGCTCGCCATCGAGGCGGCGGCGCACTCGGACGTGGGCCGCCGCCGCAGCCGCAACGAGGACAGCTTCGCGGCGCTGCCGTGCCTGGGCCTGTTCATGGTGGCCGATGGGCTGGGCGGCCATGCGGCCGGCGAGGTGGCGTCGCGCATGGCGATCGAGGTGGTTAAGAGCTGCTTCGAGGAGGAGGGCGCTCTCGAGGAGACGTGGCCGTACGGCACGGGCAGCGCGCACGACCGCGATGAGGTGCGGCTGGTGCTGAGTGTGCGGAGGGCGAACCGGGCGATCTATGAAGCAGGGCAGCGGCAGGAGCAGATGCGCGGCATGGCGACGACCTTCGCGGGCGTGCTGCTCGGCGCGGGCATGGCGTACATCGCGCACGTGGGCGATTCGCGGGTCTACCGGATGCGCGGGGGCCGGCTGGAGCGGCTGACGCAGGATCACACGCTGCTGGCCGAGCTGCTCGAGGAGGGCGACGGGGCGCTTTCGGCGCTGGAGGCGTTGAGCGACCGTGCGAACGCGGTCACGCGCGCGCTCGGGTGCGGCGAGAACGTCGATATCGAGTCGCGGGTGGAGGCGACGAAGCCGGGCGACATCTTCCTCGTCTGCTCGGACGGGCTGTGGGGTCCGGTGCCCGAGACGCGTCTCGAGGGCGTGCTGGGAAGGCACCGGGACCTGAGCCTCGCGGCGAGCCTGCTGGTCGACATCGCGAACGAGCACGGCGGGCCGGACAACGTGACGTGCGTGCTGGCGCGCCTGGGAGGCGGGTGACGTGCGCGCCGTGGCAGGCGCGACGAAGGGCGGACTCGAGGAGAGCCTCGTGTCGGGCAGCACAAGGCCTGGCT
>NZ_JEMA01000200.1 GCF_001589285.1 Sorangium cellulosum
GCCCACGGCGGTCCTGTCCGACGGCGCGGCCACGGATCGCTCCTGGGGCGGCACGCGCGCCTCGTCGGGCAAGCGCCGCTCCGGGGCGCGCGCCCTCGGGATCGCGGCGGGCATCGCCGCGGCGGTCCTCGGCGCCGCGGGGCTCGCGTGGTTCGCGTTCCGCCCCCCTGCGCCCGGCGTCGCGCCCTCCGCCTCCGGGGCTCCCTCGTCCGCGCCCGAGGCGCCGCCGCAGGGCGAGGCGCCGCCTGAGACCGGTCTCACGGCCGGCAAGCCCCCCGAGCTCCTCGACGGGGGCCCCGTGCCGCCGGCAGGCTCGAGCGCGACGGCGCAGCCGGCGTCGACCGTGACGGCGCAGCCGGCGTCGACCGTGACGGCGCAGCCGGCGTCGACCGTGACGGTCCAGCCGGCGGCGAGCGGAGCTGCGGCGCCGCAGCCCGCCGCGTCCATCCGGGGGACGCGGCCGCCGGCGCGGCCGTCGCCGAAGCCCCGGCCCACGCCGACCCGCCCGCAGGACGAGCTCTTCTCCGATCCGCGATGACATCCCGTGAGCCCAAGCGAGGTCCCGTCTTGCTCTGCCATCGTCGTCTGTCGAGCACCTGTCCGGAGGCCGCCCGCCGCGCGTCGGCCTCCAGCGCGCCCCTGACCGGCGGCGCGCCGCGCCGAGCGCTCGCGCTCCTGTCGACGCTCGCCGCGCTGACCGCGCTCGCGCCCGCCGCGCGCGCCGCGGAGCCCACCCGGGAGGAGCGCGCCGCCGCTGTCGCGCTGTTCGACGAGGGGCGCGCGCTGATGGCCGCCGGCAAGCACGCCGAGGCGTGCCCGAAGTTCGCGGAGAGCCACGGGATCGACCCCGGCATCGGCACCCTCTTCAACCTCTCGGACTGCTACGAGCGCATCGGCAAGACGGCGACGGCGTGGATCGGCTTTCGCGACGTCGCGGCCGCCTCGCTGTCGGCCGGGCAGATGGAGCGCGAGCGGGTGGCGCGCGCCCGGGCCGCCGCGCTCGAGCCGCGGCTCTCGCGCCTGCAGATCGTGGTTCCCCCCGAGGCGGCGGTCGCCGGCCTGGAGCTCACGCGGGACGGCTTCCCCGTCGGGCGCGCGCTCTGGGGGACGGCGGTGCCGCTCGACCCCGGCGAGCACCGGGTCGCCGCCGCGGCGCCCGGGCGCAGCCCCTGGGAGACGACGATCGCGGTCGAGAAGCCGGGCGTCGTGAGCGTCACCGTGCCGGCGCTCGAGCGCGCGCCGGCGTCGAGCGCCGCCCCGAGAACGGACGTCGCGCCGAGGGCGATCGCCGCGCCGCCCCCGGCCGGCCCGCCGGCCGACGCGCCCTCGCCGCAGGGCGGGAGCATCCGCAAGCCGATCGGCATCGTGGGGGTGGGGCTCGGCGTTGTCGGCCTCGGCGTGGGCACGGCGCTCGGCTTCATGGCCAAGTCGACCTTCGACGAGGCCACCGAGGGCGGCCACTGCAACGCGGCGGGCGAGTGCGTCGACCAGCGGGGCCTCGACCTGCGCGACGATGCGGTCATGAAGGGCAACATCGGGACGGCTGTGTTCATCGCCGGGGCGGTCCTCGCCGCTGGCGGGGCGATCCTCTGGATCACCGCCCCCTCGGCGCCGCCCGCCGGGACGGTGGCCGCGCGCGGGCCGACGGGCGGCGCGCCCTGGAGCGCGCGCGTCGGCGTCGGCCCCGGGAGCGTGTGGATCGAAGGCAAGCTCTGAGCGGAGCGCGTCCTGAGGGGCGGCTGCGGCTTCGCCGCCAACGCCAGCGCGGCGCTGGCCAGCCCATGGGCCTCAACGTCGCCGTCGAGCCGCGGCGCGGCCGACGATCGCGCCCGCGCCGGCCGCGCGGCCGGCGCCGCTGCCCCCTCGACAGGACCTCTTCTCCGATCCGCGGTGACAGCGATTGAGCACGATATCAACCGCTGACGGGCGATAACACGCTTGCTCCCTCGGTCGTCACCCGCGAACGACTCGATTCCCCTGGCGATCGTCCGCGCCGCGATGGTAACGCTCGAGATTCCGGCTGCGCCCCTGAGCCGGAAATGCAGGGGGCCCGCCCCGCCAAGGAGGCTCGAGTGGCACCGAGGACGTCCTCCACGCCGTCCAGGAACGGCAAGAAGCGCAGAACACCTGACGACGCGAGGCCCGCGCTCCCGGGATCTCCTCGCCCGGCGCCGCGACACCACCTCACGGGCGCCCGCGAGGCCGAGCTCACCCGAGAGGCCGAGTCGCTCGGTGACGTGCTGCTCCTCCTCCCCGGGAACCTCGCGTCCCAGGTTGCCTGGTTGAGCCGGCTCCAGCGCGCCGCGCAGCGTGACGCGGCGGACCTCATCCGCGCGCCGTTCGCGGGCGACGACCCGCCGCTCACGCGCGGCGAGATCCGCGGCTTCCGCGACAAGATCGAGCTTCTGCGCCTCACGCAGTCGCGCTGGCAGGCGACGCAGCGGGGCGCGCGGAGGGCGGCGACGGGCGTCGAGCAGCCCGCGAACGAGGCCGACCAGCACCGGCGAACGCTGCTGCGCTTCTTCGACCTCCACTTCAGGAGCGACCCGGAGGGCCAGCGGCGCGTCTCGCTGATCCGCGCCCGAGGCGACGCGGAGCTGATCCAGGGCGTCTCCGAGCTGCTCGCGCTCTGCGCGGAGCACGGCGGCGCTCTCCAGCAGGCCCCGCGCGGCGAGGCGGACGCCGCCGCGCGCCTCGGGGCGCTGGCTCCGCTCCTCTCCCGCCTCCTCGACGACAGGACGCTCTCGCCCGAGGCGCGGCGCGCGCGCCGGCTGCGCGACGCCGCGTACGCGCTCGCGATGCGCGCCGAGGGCCGCGTGCGCGCGGCGGCCGAGTACTGGTACGTCGACTCCGATAAACTGAAAGATTACCAATGCTTGCGTGCGTCTGCTGCCGCGGCGGGCGGCGCGCGCGCCGCGCCGGAGCAAGGCAAGGAGGGCGAGCGCGGCGCGAGCGGCAGCGTCGATATCTACGCCGGATACTGCGCTGCCGCCGACGCGCCGCCCGCCTAGGTCACCCCTGCGTCGCGCCGCCCTGGCGCGATGTGGACCGCGCGCCCTCTTCCGATCTTCCGAGCGCCCGGCGGATGTGGTTGGCTTGCCCCCTCGTTCAGGAGGAGCCCATGAAGAATGTCGTGACGGTGCTCGTGGCGCTCGGCGCCGCGTGTCTCTTCGGCTGCGAGGACAAGCCCCAGCAGGTGACGCCCGAGCCGCCGAAGCCGGCGACAACGGCCGAGGCGGCGACGCCCGCGCCCAAGGCCGAGCCCGCGAAGGCGGCGCCGGTCGAGACCGCCAAGCCGGCGAGCACCGGCGGCTGGTGATCCGCGCGGCGGCGCGCGCCGCCGCCCTGTCCCTCGACGCATGGACGCGACGCGCCTCGCGCTTGCGCTCTCGCTCGGCCTCGCTGCGCTGGCCTGCGACGGCCGCCCCGCGTCGCCGGCCCGCGGCGGCGGACCGGATCCGCTCGAGCCGCTGCGGCAGTTCGAGTCGTCCCGCCGCGCCGCGGCCGATTTCTCCCGCCTGCCCAGCTCCGACCGCCTCCTCGGGCCCGACCCGATCGCGCTCCGCCCCGTGGATCCGCGGGGCCGCCCCGCCGCGCCGGGCGCGCCTGCGCTGCTCTCGCCGCTCCGCGGCCGCGACGCGCTCGTCCTGCTCGACGCGTCGCTGCGCGAGCTCTCCCGCGCGCCCGCGCCGGCCTCGCCGACGGGGGTCGCTGTCGTGCCCTCCGGCGACGTCTTCGCGAGCGGCGAGGCGTCGCCCGCGCTCTTCCGTTACGCCGTCCGCGGCGCCTCGCTCGAGCCCGCCGGGCGCGTCGAGCTCGCGGGCGTCCACGGCATCCGCGACCTCGCGGCCGGCCCCGAGGGCCTCCTCTACGCGCTCGACGAGCGCGCCGGCGCGCTCCTGACGCTGCGCCCCGGCCCCGCCGGCGCCGGCGGGCGCCTCGACGTCGAGCGCTGGGACGAGCCGATCGGCGCCGGCCCATTCCGCGTCGTGCGCCTCGCGCGCCACCTCATCGTCGCCTGCCTCCTCGACCACACGCTCGTCGTGCTCCCTGTCGGCGCGGACGGCCGCCCGCTCCCCGGCGGCGCGGCGCGCATCCGTCACGACGGCCCCCTCTGGAGCTTCGACGCGATCGAGACCGAGGGCGGCGGGCTCCTGCTCGCCGCGGGCGGGGTCGAGGATCACCCGCTCGACCGGACCGGCGGCTCGTTCGGCTACATCGACTCGTTCGTCTTCCTCTACCGCGTCGCCGCGGGCGTCCGGCCCGAGGTGACGCGGCTCTCGGCGGTGAACGTCTCGGAGCACGGCGTCCTCACCCCGAAGGCGATCGCGCTCTCGGCCGTCCCCGGCGCGGCCGACGTGCGCGTGATCGCGACCGGCTATGGCGGCGATCGCCGCGCCGAGCTCCTCTTCCGCGCCTCCAGCGACTCGCACGCCGGCCTCTCGCCCACGCCGGAGGTCTCCACCCGCCCGCTGGTCCCCGGCGTCGCCGCCATGGTGGCGCTCGGCGACGGCGCCTTCGCCTACGCGAACCCCCTGCTCGACGCGTGGCTGCTCGACGCGGGCGGCGCGATCGAGAAGCGGCCGGTCCACGACGGCGGCGACGACGCCCGCGCCGAGGAGGTCCGCCTCGGCGAGGCGCTCTTCTTCACGTCGCTGATGGCTCCCTGGAACAGGACCGACGGGCCGCTCAGCCGGTTCACGTGCGAGACGTGCCATTTCGAGGGCTACATCGACGGCCGCACGCACCACACAGGCCGCGGCGACGTGCGCGCCACGACCAAGCCGCTGCTCGGCCTGTTCAACAACCGCCCCCACTTCTCGCGCGCCCTCGATCCGGATCTCACCACGGTCGCGGACAACGAGTTCCGCGTCGCCGGCGCGCTGAGCGGCCACGACCCGTGGTTCTCCCTCTCGAGCGACGCCGCGCCGTGGCTCGCCGACCTCGGGGTCTTCAACGCCGAGCGCGCCGAGCTGCCGCCCGAGGCGCTCCGCCGCGCGCTCGTGAGCTTCCTCATGGCGCTCTCGCACCGCGCGAACCCCGCCGTCCTCGGCCGCTCGGCCTTCACCCCGCTCGAGCGCGACGGCGCGCGGGTGTTCCGGGACCGCTGCGCGCGCTGCCACGCGCCGGTGCTCCGCAGCGACGATCCCGGCTCCGAGGTGCCGTTCGAGCGCTGGGAGCAGCTCGTGCTCGCGCCCGAGGGGGCGATCGTGTGGGGGAGGGCCGGGTACGAGAAGACCGGCGTCGTGCCGTACGTGCACGAGGAGGGCGCGCGGGTGCCGTCGCTCCGGCGGCTCTACAAGAAGCGGCCGTACTTCACGAACGGCTCGGCCAGCACGCTGCGCGACGTGCTCGAGCGGGCGCGCTTCGCCGCGCCGGGCGGCGCGGGTGCCGCCGCCGCGCCGGGCGCCTTCTTTCACGACGGCGCGCCCGCGGGCGAGGGCCTCGCCGCGCTCGACCCCGGCGCGATCGAGGCGCTCCTCGCGTTTCTCGATCTGCTCTGACGGCCCCACCCCCGGGCCCACTCGCGCGGATACCGCAGCATCGCCGGGCGATCCGCGGTAAGGTGAGCGGACCAAGGTCATGCGACTTCACCCTACATTTTCCCGCCCGTCGGCGTCGGCCGTCGACAAGGCGCGCCGGCTCCTCGAGCGCGCGCTCGGGCCCTCCAAGGTCATCACGTCGGCCGATGGATGCGCTGCCTACGCGGGGGACGAGTCGGATCAGCCGCCGGTGAGCCCGGATGCGGTCGTGCTCGCGTCGTCGCCGGCCGACATCGAGAAGGCGGTGCGGGCGGCGAGCGAGGCGGAGGTGCCTGTCGTGCCGCGCGCCGCCGGCAGCGGCAAGTCGGGCGGCGCGGTGCCCGTGGGCGGCGGGATCGTCATCGCCACGATCGGCATGAACTCCATCAAGGAGATCAGCCGCGAGGAGCAGGTCGCTGTCGTCGAGCCGGGCGTCATCCTCGCCGACCTGCACGCGGCGGCGGAGGCCGAGGGGCTCTTCTACCCGCCCGATCCGAACTCGCTCAAGATGTGCGCGCTCGGCGGCAACATCGCCGAGAACGCCGCCGGGCCGCGCGCCTTCAAGTACGGCGCGACGCGCGACTACGTGCTCGGCCTCGAGACGATCCTCATCGACGGCACGCGCCTCCGCACCGGCCGGCGCACGGTGAAGGGCGTGACGGGCTACGACGTCACGGCGCTGCTCGTCGGCAGCGAGGGCACGCTGGCGATCACGACGGAGGCGACGCTCCGGCTCATCGCGAAGCCCCCGTCGGTCATGACGATGCTCTGCCTGTTCCCGGACGTGCGCGCGAGCGGCCGCGCGGTGAGCGCGCTCGTCGCGGCCGGCGTCGTCCCGCGCTGCCTCGAGCTGCTCGACCGCCCGACGCTCGAGGCGGTCCGGGCGCGCGGCGTCGGGGTCGACGAGCGGGCGGGCGCGATGCTGATCATCGAGGTCGACGGCGAGCCCGCGGACTGCGAGCTCCAGACCGAGCGGGTGGGCCAGGTCTGCATGGACGCGGGGGCGCTCGACGTGCTCGTCGCGCAGGACAGGGCGCAGCGCGACAGGCTCTGGGAGGCGCGCCGCCAGCTCTCGCTGGCGACGCGCGCGATGGCGCGCCACAAGATCTCGGAGGACGTCGTGGTCCCGCGCGACAAGATCCCGGCGCTGCTCGACGAGGTCGCGGCGATCTCGGCGGCGACCGGCGTCCGCATGCTGACGTACGGGCACGCCGGCGACGGCAACCTCCACGTGAACCTGCTCTGGAACGACCCCGAGCTCGTTCCCCAGGTCGAGACGGCGCTCTCGCGCCTGTTCCGCGCGGTGATCGGCATGCGCGGCACGCTGAGCGGCGAGCACGGCATCGGCACGTCGAAGGCCGATTTCCTCGCGCTCGAGCAGTCGCCGGAGCTCATCGCGATCGAGAAGCGGATCAAGGCCGTCTTCGATCCGAAGGGCCTGCTCAACCCGCACAAGATCTTCCCGCGGCGCGCGCTGGAGGCGGCCGAGCGCGGCGAGGTCGAGCGCGCGCCGGGCTTCCCCACCCGCGTCGCGGCGCCGTCGCACGGGGCGTGCTGAGCCCATGAGGGTCCTCGGCATCGATCCCGGGTCGCGCCACCTCGGCTGGGGCCTGCTCGTGCGGCACGGCACGCGGATCGAGCACGTCGCGCACGGCGTCATCGACATCGACACGAGCGGGACGTTCGCCGCCCGGCTGGTGGAGATCGACGACGAGCTCGGCAAGGTGATCGCGTCGCACGCGCCCGACGCGGCGGCGGTGGAGAGCCTGTTCTTCGCGAAGGACGCGCAGAGCGCGGCCAAGCTCGGCCACGCGCGCGGGGTCGTGCTGCTCCGGCTGGCGCGGGCGGGCGTGCCGATCTCGGAGTACGCGCCGGCGCTGGTGAAGCGGACGATCGTCGGCCGGGGAGCGGCCGAGAAGGCGCAGGTGGCGCAGGTGATGACCGCGGTCCTGCGCCTCGCCGCGCCCCCGCGGCCGGACGCCGCCGACGCGCTCGCCATCGCGATGACGCACCTCAGCGCCGCGGGCTTCGCCGCCGCGCTGGCGGCCTCCGGCGCCCGCGCCCCGTCCCGGTCCCGGCCGCGCCGGGCGCGCCTGGCCTGAGCGTGGCGCCGGGGGGCGTGTGCTATGGAGGCTGCATCGGACGCGCCCGCGCCGCGTCCAAAATGAAAACGGTGCGGCGCGCCCCGTCTTCAGCGAGGGCGGCGGCCGCCGGGGGAGCCGGCGATCACCACCGGCGCCCCTGTCTCACGGAGCGCGGAGGCGACACGCCTCTGGACATCAAAGGAGATCGGGAAGGATGACGCGAACCTCACTTTACCGCCTCGCCGCCGCGTGCCTCATCGGGCTGACGGCGCCCCTCACGGTCGTGATGGCGACCGCCGGCGAGTCCCAGGCCGCGGGCCCCACCGCCGAAGAGCTCGGCAGGCGCGTCCAGCAGTTCTACGACTCCACGAAGACCTTCAAGGCGACCTTCACGCAGACGTACACGATCAAGGTCCAGGACGTGAAGAAGGTCTCCACGGGCAAGGTGACCTTCGAGAAGCCCGGCAAGATGAGCTGGATCTACGACGCGCCGAACGGAAACCGCGTCATCTCCGACGGCGTCACGATCAAGGTCTACGAGAAGGACAACGAGCAGATGTTCGAGACGCCGGTGAAGGGCTCGCAGTACCCGGCGGCGCTCGCGTTCCTGATGGGCAAGGGGCAGCTCACCAAGGACTTCTCGCTGCGCCTGCTCGACCCTGCGCAGATGAAGTTCGAGGGCGGCTATGTGCTCGAGGGGACGCCGAAGGAGGCGACCCCTGCCTACCAGAAGATGCTTCTTTACGTCGACGGGCAGACCAACCAGGTCCGCCGCGTGCTGATCCTCGACGCGCAGGGCAACCGGAACCGGTTCGACTTCTCGTCGCCGATCGTCAACCAGCCTGTCACGAAGGGCGAGTTCGATTTCACGCCCCCGCCCGGCACGCGCGTCGTCCGCCCCTGACGCCATCCCGCCACGCACCGTTCGCCCGCGCCGGACAGCATCCGCTGCCGGTGCCACCGCCATCAGCTCGCGTCAGCCCGCGTCGGATCGAGGAAGCGGAGCGTCACAGCGCCAGCGCTCGTCGCGGCCGCGCGACGCGCCTGTGCCTCCGGGATGTATGCCCGGCGCGTCCGCGCCGTGGTAGAAATATCGCGTGACGCTTCGATCCGATGCTTGTGGACGACGGGTCCGAGACGGCCGTTGCCCGCCGCGGATCGTGGCGGTTGCTGGCGACTCCCTGCGTGGGGTGGGCGTTCGTCGCGGCTGCACGGTTCCCCGCTGTCACGAGGACATCGCGAGCGCGCTCGAGCCATGAACAACCCCCCTGGACACCGTCCCGAGTTCCCCGGCGTGCCGCAGCAACCCCGGCCGGCGGAGCGCCCGGGCGAGCACGCCCACCCTGCCGGCGCGCAGGTCTCCCCGGGGTATCCGGCGCGCGGCGCAGGGCATGTCCCCTCGGCTCAGCCGCCGCACTGGCCGCAGGGCCACGGGCAGCCG
>NZ_JEMA01000201.1 GCF_001589285.1 Sorangium cellulosum
GGTCCTGTGCTTCGATGGAGTGCTAAATGAACGCGAAAAGAATCCTGTTGTTGATCCTGGCAATATCGGTCTGGGCGCTGGCGGCGTGCAACTGGACGATAGGAGACTGCTATCCTGTCGGGGAGAGAACTTCGGGTGCAGGTGCCGGTCCAGGCTCGGAGCCCCGCCCTGTCTACACCTCCGCCGGATCCGGGGACTTCGGGGCGGAGCCGCCGGACGGCCCGAACGACGGCAGCGAGCGCAAGATCGCGTGCAACGAGTGGGAGCTCGAAGACGAAGAGGAGAGACCGAGCGACAGCTCGGGGACCCCGACGACCCATAGCCCGGAGAGCCCGCGAGACCCCTGCCCCGGATTCGGCGATGTAGCCGGAGACGGGGCGACCTTCTGGAACTGTGGCGGTGCATGCAGCTCGAAGTGTCCGAAGCCTGGGATGGCAAGCTTTGTCTGGGTAAATTTCGAGCCGTCAGATTTTCCTTTTGTTACCATTGTCAACGATGACGGAACGGATAAAGGCGGAGGGTACCAGCAAGCCAAGGCCAGCCTGAGGTTCGAGGACAGATCTCGAGACGGCATCAGAGAGTGGTACTGTTCTCTCACCATCAGGATGCCGCTCCGGACTGAGATAATGGGGAAGATCAGTCCGCTCCGTGCAGCCGACCTCAGTGAAGAGATCACGGAGGAGGTCGGACAGCTCATGAACTACAAGCTCCCGCCGGGGATTTTCTGCGAAAGGTTTCACCGCGCGGTGGACGCTGCGTTCAAGTTCAAATATAAGGATCTCGGCGCCTCGGTGACGAAATGATGGTGATCAGCCGCTCGGAGTTGCTCGACGTCGTCTACCGCTTCTACCCGCNCAGCCGCTCGGAGTTGCTCGACGTCGTCTACCGCTTCTACCCGCGG
>NZ_JEMA01000202.1 GCF_001589285.1 Sorangium cellulosum
ACAGCCATCACCACCCGCTCGACCTCCGCGGACGCAGCCGGCGCAGGCGCGGAAGCGACGGCAGGCGCTGCGGTGACGGCGGGCCTCGCGCCCGCGGCCGGCGAGGTCACAGCGGCCGCTGCCGGCGCCGCGGGCAGAGACGCGCGGAGGTGCTCGACGACCTGGCCGAGCGTGCGGAGCTGCGCCAGCGCCGAGGCGTCCACCTCCGACAGCCCGGGCGTGCGGTCCCGGACCGACGACAGGATCTCCACCCGCTTGATGCTGTCGATGCCGAGGTCGCTCTCCAGCTCCATCTCCAGCCCGAGCATGGAGACGGGGTACCCCGTCTTGTCCGCGACGACCTCGAGGACCAGCCGCTCGAGCTCGACCCCCGACGCGGCCACCGCCGCCTGTGTTGCCGCGGCGGGCGCCGCGGGCTTCGCGCTCGCTGCCGCGTCGGGCGCCGCAGCGACCCGCACCGGCGCCGCCACGGCGGGCGCCGGCGCTGCGGCTGCCGCCTTCGCTGCCACCGCGGGCGCCGGCGCTGCGACGGTCACCTTCGCTGCTGCCGCAGGCGCCGAGGTCACGACCGCCGCAGGGTGCTCCCCGCGCGCGCCGTGGAGGTAGTCATGGCCCACGCTGCCCCTGCCGTTGCTCGTCAGCGCCCCTGCATGTCCCAGGGTCGCCTCCGAGATCGGCCCCGCATGCACAGGCGCAAGCAGCATGGGCGCCGGCCGCGCCGCAGGCGCCGCCGCGGCGGCCGTGTACGGCGCGCCGGTCGCGAGCGCGGCGAGCCCTGCGAAGGAGGCCTCGGCCGCCTGCAAGAAGGCGATGTGGCTCTCCGCCATCGTGCGCTGGTACACGCCGTGGGCTTCCGCCGTGGCGCGCTGCGCCTCCTGGTAAGCAGCCAACCACGACGCGCTGACGGCCGGCGCGGGCGCGCTCACCACCACCGGCGGCGCGCTCACCGCCGGCTGCGACGCGCTCACCACCACCGGCGGCGCGCTCACCGCCGGCCGCGGCGCGCTCACCACCACCGGCGGCGCGCTCACTGCCGGCCGGGGCGCGCTCACTGCCGACTGCGGTGCGCNTGCCGGCCGGGGCGCGCTCACTGCCGACTGCGGTGCGCTCACTGCCGGCCGCGGCGCGCTCACTGCCGACTGCGGCGCGCTCACTGCCGGCCCCGCCGCGCTCACCACC
>NZ_JEMA01000203.1 GCF_001589285.1 Sorangium cellulosum
GCCCTCCCCGAGACCGAGCCCGCCGTCGCCGCGGTCCTCGCCGCGCCGGGAGCGCTCCGCCAGACGCTGGCGCGCGCCGCCGGCGAGGCGCTCCAGCGGCTCGCGCGGGAGCGCCCGCTCGCCCTGATCGTCGACGACGCGCACCAGGGCGATCAGGCCGGCCTCGACGCCCTCGAGATCGCGACCCTCTCGGGCGCGCGCGCCCCGCTCGCCGTCCTCGTGGCGGCGACCCCGGCGCTGTCCACGATGCGGCCGAGCCACGGCGAGCGGGCCGCGCGCGCCCTCCAGCGGACGCTCCCGCCGCTCGACCCGGGCGCCGCCCGCGCGCTGCTCCTCGACAGGCTGCACCCTGTCGAGTTCGTGCCGGAGCCGGTTGTCGCGGGCCTGCTCGACGCGGCGCAGGGGGTGCCGCTCTTCCTTGTCGAGCTCGCCGCCGCGCTCCGGCAGGCGGGCGCCATCCGGAAGGTCCGCGGCGGCCCGGGGTGGTACCTCGCCGGCGACGCGATCGCGCCCGGCGAGGCCGCGCCGATCATGAGCCGCCTCGCGCGGCGCGCGCTCGCGGGCCTGCCGCCGCCGCTCGCGGAGCTCGCGCAGGTGTGCGCTGTCGCGGGCGACGCGCTCGCGATCGACGAGCTCGGCGGCCTCGTCGACGCGGCGGCGGCCGAGGGCGCCGTCTTCGCTTGCAGGGACCTCGATCCGGGCGTCGGCCTGTCG
>NZ_JEMA01000204.1 GCF_001589285.1 Sorangium cellulosum
GCGCCTGGCGATCGGGCGAGGCCGCGCGCCGCTCACCGCCCGGCGCTGTCGTCGCTGACCAGCAGCGCGGCCGCGTTCTGCTCGATCTCCGCGGCGGTGAGCGCCTTTGCGTAGAGCGCCGCGTAGTACATCGCGCCCGAATACGACCGGCCGCCGAGCTCGCGGTTGCCGAGGACGAGGTGCCGCCCCTCGGCGAGATCGAGCGCCGCGTCCAGCGGGGGCACGCGCTTGTGCATCGCGCAATAGCCGACGATCGGGTCGCTCCGCGGGGCCAGGGCACCGTTGACGTAGAGCCGGACCCGATCCGCCGCGGGCTCCTGGACGGTCGTATCGAGCACGCCGTGCACCACCGCGCGCTCCGGGAGCGCTGCGTCCCACGCGCCGCCGCAGTTCGTGCCGTTCCACCAGAGCTCGATCTGGCCCGGCTGCTCGGAGCGGAGCGTGAAGCGACCGGACTCCGTGCCGCTGCCGATATGGACGATGCGCGAGCCGTCGAGGACCACCTCGGCGATGTGGAGCACGGCCTCGATCGTGCCCGTCGTCGACCCGTGCAGCGCGGCGTGGATCTTCGTGCCGTCGATCGCGGCGGAGGCCCGGCTGTCGGCCGCGACCGCCGTCCAGGAGAGCCCGCTGTGCGCAGCGCCGTCGTCCGCGAAGCTCATCTCCGGCCCGTACGTCAGCGCGAGCGGCATCGGCGCCTCCGCGGCGTCCTCGACCTGCGTGGGCGCGCTCCCGGCCTTCGCCTCGTCGAGGAAATACCGCGCGACGAGGCCGTCGTCGGTGAGGCACGACGCGTCGCGCGTGCAGTCGCTGCCGCCGGCGCCGCCGGCCCCCGCTCCGCCCTCCCCGCCCCCGCCGGATCCCGCGCCGGAGACGGAGGTCCCGCCGCCTGCGCCGCTGTCCGACGCGCCGGCTGTGCGCGGACCGGCCCCGCCGCCGCCGCCTCCCGCGCTGCTGCTTCCGCCGGCGCCGGAGCCGGGGAGCTCGCCGAGCCGCAACTCGGGGGCGCACGCCGCGAGGAGCAGGAGCGAGACAATCAGCAGGCGCACCGTCATCGGCCGCATCCTACCGTCGCGCGCGCCCCGCGGCGCGGTTCACTCGCGCGCGCCCGGCGCCGCCCCGGGTGGCGACGCGAGCTCGGCGAGGAGCCGCTCCAGCATCGCCTGGGTCACCGGCTTCGTGAGGTGCGCGTCGAACCCGGCGGCGTGGGCGAGCCGCCGGTCGTCGTCCTGGCCATAGCCGGTGAGCGCGACCATCAGCGTCGCCCTCGTGGCGCTCTCGCTGCGCAGCGCCCGGGCCACACCATAGCCATTCATGTCCCCCGGAAGGCCGATGTCGCAGAGGATCACGTCGGGCGGCGCGTCGCGCGCGGCGGCGACGCCGTCCGCGCCGCTGTGCGCCACGGATACGGCGTGGCCGCGGCGCTCGAGCAGCATGCGCAGGCTGTCGGCCGCGTCATGGTTGTCCTCGATGATCAGGATGCGCCGCGCGCGGCTCGCGCTCGCCGCCGCGACCGCGGGGCGCAGCGCCTCCGCGGCGCGCGGGGCGGCGACGTCGGCGAGCGGCAGCGTGATCGCGATCTGCGCGCCGCGGCCGACGCCGGCGCTCGCCGCGCGCACGCCGCCGCCGTGGAGCTCGACCACCCCCTTGACCAGCGCGAGCCCGAGGCCCAGGCCGCCGCGGCTGCGGGCGAGGCTCCTGTCGGCCTGCGTGAACGGCTCGAAGATGCGCTCCAGGATGGCCGGATCGATGCCGATGCCGGTGTCCGCGACCTCGACGGCGACGACGCCGCGGCCGCGATCGGGCACCACCGAGAGCCGGACCGAGCCGCGGTCGTCGGTGAACTTGTTGGCGTTCTGGAGCAGGTTCCCGATCGCCTGGGTGAGCCGCGTCGCGTCCGCGCGGATCCATACCGGCGCGGCCGGCAGCGCGAGCTCGAAGCGCACGCCGCGCGCGTCGAGCAACGGTCGATAATCGAGCGCGGCGGCGCGGGCGAGCTCGACGAGGTCGAGGCGATCGGCGGAGAGCGCGATCTTGCCCCGGGAGATGCGCGAGATGTCGAGCAGATCGTCGACCATCCGGGTCATGTGCCCGATCTGGCGATCCATGATGGCGCGCGCGCGATCGATCACCGGCGTGGCCGGGCCCGCGATCTTGAGCAGCTCCACGGCGTTGAGCAGGGGCGCGAGCGGGTTGCGCAGCTCGTGGGCGAGCATCGCCAGGAACTCGTCCTTGCGCCGATCGGCCTCCCGCAGGGCGTCCTGGGTCTGCTTGAGCTCGGCGACGAGCGCTGTGAGCTCCCGCTCGCGGGCGCGCAGCGCCTCCTCGGACGCCCGGCGGTGCGCGATCTCCTGCTCCGCGACCTCGTGCCAGCGCACCCGCTCGATCGCGAGCGCGCATTGCTGGGCGATGGAGAGGACGAACGCGTGGTCGTCCGCGTCGAACGCGCGCGACGCAGGGAAGCAGAAGCCGAGCGAGCCGACGATCCGGGCCTCGACGACGAGCGGGAACGCGACGACGGCGCCCCCGTGCTCCACGCCGTGGACGCTGGCGAGGACCGGATAGCGCGCGTTGCGCTCCTCGCGCGTCGGCACGATGACGGGCGCGCCGAGGCGCGCCGCCTCGGCGACGGGCAAGGGGGAATCGACCGGAACCTCGACCCAGTCCACCTCGGTCTCGACGGGGACCCCCTTGAAGCCGAGGTTGCGGAGCGTGGCGCCGTCGGTCGACAGCAGCGCGACGACGCCCACCTCGGCGTCGAGCGCCGGCATCCCCTGATCGATGATGGTGCCCGCGATCTCGGCCAGGGTGCGGGCCCCCGCGAGCGCCGCGGTGATCGCCTGCAGGCGCTGGAGCCGCTCGACCCCCTGATCGAGGCGGGGCGCGGCGCCCTCGAAGATGGACCGTGCAAGGATGGGCTGCGCATCGAGTGCTCGCATAGAGGCTCCGGGCCGCCGACGAGCGTAGCGCAGACCGGCGCGCGAGCATGCCGGTCGCGCGGAGGTCACGCAGGAAAACACCTTGATACGCGCCAGGTTATTTTTCGCGGCGCAGGCGGATCGTGGCCTGGCCGTCTCTCGTGTCCGTTTCGGCCCGGCGTCGCGCGTCGCGCGTGGCGGGGAACGCAGGCCGGAGGAGGTCGGGCGACGCGACAGGGTGGCGGGGAGCGCTGGCTAGAGAGGCGGTCGAGCGCGAGCCGCCGGCCCTCCGGGTCGTTCACGATCCAGGACGGCGGGATGCTCGCGAGGGCGAGGTGCCTGACGAGCGATCTCGGGGGCGGCGGCCCGGGCTCGTCCGGGCCGAGCTGGTAGGCGGTGATGCGCGCCTCGCCCCGCGTGACGAGCGACAGAATTCGAGGGGATTCCTCAGGGACGCCACGCCACGTCCCCTCGCCCGCTTGCGCGGGCGCGGGTTGCGGCGCCTCGCGCAGCGCGCCAGCTTCCGGGCGCGGCCAGCGTGGGCCGACGTGGCGGCGAGGCGCAACGTGCCTGGCCGCAGGCACCCGGAGGAGGGATCGATGAAAGCCGTCTGGAAGGACAAGGTCATCGCCGAGAGCGACGACACCGTGCTCGTGGAAGGCAACCACTACTTCCCCGCGAGCTCGCTCGTGCGCGACCACGTGATCTCCAGCGATCATCACACCGTCTGCCCGTGGAAGGGCACGGCCAGCTACTATTCGCTGCTCGTGGACGGTGAGCTCAACCCCGACGCCGTCTGGTACTACCCCGACCCCAGGCCCGAAGCCGCGATGGTGCGCGACCGCGTCGCGTTCTGGAAGGGCGTGAAGGTCATCGACTGACACGGCAGCGCGCGGCGCGGGCACGCCCGCCCGCCGCGAGATAAGCTCGCGGGCGATGGAACTCACGCCCGCCTTCACCTACCCCGCGCAGGTGCCCGTGCTGCTGCGCCAGCAGGGCTATGCGGTGCTCAGCCCGCAGGGCGTCGCCGAGCTCACGGGCTGCGACCTGCGCGAGCTGCGCGCGCTGCGGCCCTCCTGGAGCGACCTGCCGCCGGACCACTACCTCAAGGACGGCGGGCGCTATCGCAGCCGGCGGCATGCGTGCTTCGTTGTCGAGGGCGGCGCGGCGCGAAGGGCGCCGCACCGCGCGCACTGGCAGCCCGTCGAGTACAACGCGCTGCACGGCGGCATGCACCGGTGGTTCGAGCCGATAGCGCCAGAGGTGGCGGGCCAGCCCGCCTGGTCGTGCCTGCTGGGCGCGCTCGGGCAGGTCGCTTCCGGCCTCAAGGGCGAGCGGCCCTGGTTCGTCGAGGCGCACCAGTTCCGCATCGACACGCAAGGGGGCATCGGCCGCCCCACGCCGGAAGGCGCGCACCGCGACGGCGTGGATCTCGTGGCGGTGTTCCTCGTCGGACGCGAGGGCATCAAGGGCGGCGAGACGCGCGTGTTCCAGGCCGACGGGCCCGCGGGCCAGCGATTCACGCTCACCGAGCCGTGGAGCCTGCTGCTGCTGGACGACGAGCGCGTGATCCACGAGACGACGCCGATCCAGCCCGCCGGCGAGCGCGGCCATCGCGACACGCTGGTGCTGACGTACCGCGCGGGCGGCTTCCAGGGCGACTGAAGCGGCGGGCTCCCTCCGGGGCGACGGCGGCGCGACCGCCCGGCGTGGCACACCCGCGACCGCTGTGTCGCTCCACGCCGGCCCGTCGCAGCGCGAGATCTCTGCTGCACCCGCTGGTACGCGCGTTGCGTTGAGCGCTGGCCGGAGGGACGAGATGCAGAACATGATGGTGGGATTCGGCATGCTCCTCGCGGTCGGGTGCGGCGGGGCGGACCTGCCCGAGGGTTGGGAGGATGCGGAGGCGATCGAGGGCCTCACCCAGAGCGAGTGCATGGCGAGCGCGTACGACGAGACGGTGAAGGAGACGCTCGCGGCGACGCCGGAGCGCGGGGCCGTTCACCTCGACTACGGCGCCGCGCATTTCCGCTGTGAACAGGCGGTCGAAGGGTTCGTCCGGATCGCCGGAGGCAAGGTGGACGTGCTCGTACAGCCGGCCGACATGGACCCGAGCGCCGTCGCCGGATGCGACTGCCGCTACGACATCGGCATGAAGATCGAGGGGCTGAGCAAGGGGACTGTCGGCGTCGATCTGTACCGCCGCTGGGACAACATGAATGAGCCGAACGATCCGGTGAAGATCGGCTCCGCGGAAGTCGAGATCCCCTGAGGCTGTGGACGCGGCGACGCTGCGCCCCCACGGAGCGCTGGTCGGACTGGGAGCCTCAGAGCGCATGCAGGCTCAGCGGTGAGCGCGTGGCGTGCAGGCCTGTAAGGCAAGCCCGGACGGAGTCGTCTCGCGCGGGCAGCGCTGCGCGGCGCGCAGCGACTGCGCGCTGGGCAGCAATCATGCGCTGCCAGAGGGTGCTTCCCTGCCGGCTCAGGGTTGCCCTGCTACCGTCCTTGCCCATGGCCCAACGCAACCATCACCTCCCCCTGCTCGGCCTCCTCGTCCTCTGCGCCTCGTGCAGCCCGAGCGAGAAGCTCGACCCGGCGAGCCAGGTCGAGCCCGCTCCGGGCGACGCGGGCGCGGGGCCGGACGGCGGTGGGAAGGGCAACGACGGCGACCTCTTCGCCGCGCTCCCGGAGATCGCGCCGACCGCCACCGGGCGCGGCGGCGCGGCGGCGACAGTCGACCTCCGCGGCACCCTGGCGGCGATCGAGATCCTGAAGAAGGGCGGTAACGCCGTGGACGCCGCTGTCGCCGCGGCGAGCGTGCTCGGCGCGACAGACCCGTTCTCCTGCGGCGTCGGCGGCGGAGGCTTCATGCTCGTCTACCTCGCCGCCGACAGCAAGGTTGTCGCGATCGATCACCGCGAGACGGCGCCGGCGGGGCTCGCCGCGAGCGCCTTCTATGAGAACGGCGCGCCGATCGAGTTCGATGAGCTCGTGACAAGCGGCCTGTCGGTCGGCGTGCCCGGCACGGTGCGGGGATGGAGCGAGGCGCTCCGCCGGTACGGGACCCTCGGGCTCGACGACGTGCTCCAGCGCGCCATCCGGGTCGCCGAGACGGGGTTCGACGTCGACAGGACCTTCTTCGAGCAGACAGGCCGGAACCTGGCGCGCTTCCAGGCGATCACGAGCAGCAAGGCGCTCTTCCTCGGGCCGGACGGCGAGCCGTGGCCCGTCGGCACCACCTTCAAGAACCCGGACCTCGCGAGGACGTATCGCCTCATCGCCAGGGGAGGAGAGAAGGCCTTCTACGAGGGCGAGGTCGCCGAGGCCATCGTCGCGGCGGTCCGCAATCCCCCGGTCGAGCCCGGGAGCACGCTCACCGTCCGCCCCGGGGTGATCGCGGCCTCCGATCTGCAGGACTACGAGGTCCGCATCCGCCCGGCGATCTCGACGACGTACAGGGACACCACGATCCACGGCATGGGCCTGCCGAGCAGCGGCGGGATCACTGTCGCGCTGGCGCTCAACCTGCTCGAGGGCTTCGATCTCGAGCTCCTCACGCCCGTCGAGGTGCTGCACCGGTACCTCGGCGCCTCGCGCCTCGCGTTCGCCGACCGGGGCGCCTTCCTCGGCGACCCCGAGTTCGTGGAGGCCCCCGTCGCAGGGCTGCTCTCGAAGGACTACGCCGACGCGCGACGGGACCTGATCGACCTGATCAAGGCCCCCACGGAGGCGGCCGCGCCCGGCGATCCGTTCGCGTTCCAGACGGACCCGAGCCCCTCGCCGGGCCGTGGCCAGAGGACGCGGGGCGGGAGCGCCGGCCCGAACGACGCGGACGACAACGAGACGACGCACATCACGATCAGCGACGCGGCCGGAAATATCGTGTCGTATACGTGCACCATCGAGGCCGAGGGCGGCAATGGCATCGTCGTCCCCGGCCACGGCTTCCTGCTCAACAACGAGCTCACCGATTTCAACATCCCGGACGACCCGGCCGCGCCGCACCCGAACGTGGCCGAGCCGGGCAAGCGGCCGCGCAGCAGCATGAGCCCGACGCTCGTGATGAAGGACGGCAAGCCCGAGCTCGCGCTCGCCTCGCCGGGCGGGTCCACCATCATCACGACGGTGCTGCAGATCCTCGTCGGTCAGCTCGACATGGGCTTGCCGATCGACAAGGCGCTCGCGGCGCCGCGCATCTCGCAGCGCAACGCCCGCGACGGCTCGAGCGACGCAGAGACGGCGTTCCTGGGCACGCCGGAGGCCGAAGGGCTCGCCGCCCTGGGACACGTCTTCTCCGATGAGAACACGTCGGGAGGCGAGATCGGCGCGGCCACCGCGCTGCGCTTCCACGGCGATGGCACCGTGACAGCGGTCGCCGAGCCGGTCCGCCGCCAGGGCGGGAGCGCGATGGTCGAGCGGGCGAAGTGAAGCCCCGGGGGCGCAAGCGGCCCTGAAGCCTCCCGGAGAACGAGAGGGCCTGACCAGGACTCCCGTCCTGCGGCCGAGGCGCGCCCGGTCAGGGCCGGGCGCTGTACGGGCAGCCGCCGGACCTCACGGCGGCCGCGACGGG
>NZ_JEMA01000205.1 GCF_001589285.1 Sorangium cellulosum
CAGGCCGCCGCGCCCGCGCCCCGGGACGAACAGCCGCCGGTCCGCTCGCCGCGAGGCGCTCCCGCGCGCCCGCCGAGCCCGAACCGCGCCGTGCCGCCTGCTCCGGGCTCGGGCGCAGGCAAGCCGGCGCCGAGCTCTCAGCCGGGCGTGCCCGCCACGCAGGCCTCGCCGGCGGTCGCCGCCTTCAACGCGACCGCGACGCCGGTGCCCATCTCGGTCGACCCGACGGCGACGCCGATGCCCATCTCGGCCGAGCCGATCTCGTCGCCCGCGCCCATCTCGGTCGAGTCGATCGAGCCGCTCGTGACGCCCGCGCCCGCCTCGGCCCCCCAGCCATCGCCGCTGACGCCGCGCTCGGCCATGAGCGAGCCGCGAGCTCCCGCGCAGAGCCCGCAGGCCCCCGCGCACAGCCCGCAAGCCCCCGCGCACAGCCCGCAAGCCATCGCGCACAGCCCGCAGCTCCCCGCGCAGCGCCAGCAAGCTCCCGCGCAGAGCCCGCCGATCGCGGCGCCCGACCTCGCCACGGAGCTCCAGCAGCGCGCCGAGCGGCTCAAGGCCAGCGACCCGGTCGGCGCGGCGCGCGCGCTCGTCGAGCTCGGCATCCACGAGGAGCGGGTGCTCAGGGACCCGACCGCCGCCCGCCGCTCCTACGAGCGCGCGCGGCAGCTCTCCCGCACGCTCGAGCCGGCGCTCTCGCGCGTCCATCGCCTGATCGACGCGCGCACCGAGCTCGCCCTCGCGCTCGAGGTGACCGAGGACAAGCTCCGCGTCGCCGAGAGCGACGCCCTCCGGGCCGACCTGCTCGCCGAGCGGGCGCGCCTGCTCCAGGCGCTCGGGCGCACGCCGGAGAGCTGCGATGCCTTCACCGAGGCGCTGCGGCTCGTCCCGCTCCACGCCGCGTCGCTGCGCGGGCTCGAGATCGCCCTCCGCCGCGAGAGCGCGCGCAGCACCGAGCAAGCCGGGCGGGACCTCGCGGCCCACCTCGATCGCCTCGCCGACGCGTACGCCCCGGGGCGCGGCCGCCAGGACGGCGACGGCCAGCTCACCGCCTGGATCCACGTCGAGCGCGCCGCCGTGCTCGATCGCAAGCTCCACAAGCCCGAGCTCGCCCTCGCGTCGCTCGAGGGCGCGATCGCGTTCGATCCGGGGCCGGGCCCCGTACGGGAGGCGCTCCGCCGCCACCTCGTGCACCACGACGGCATCGTCGGCCTCGTCGGCGCGCTCTCGCTGGAGGCCGAGCACGAGCGCGACGACGAGCGCGCGTCGCGGCTGCTCTACACGGCGGCGCGGCTCCTCATCGACAAGATCCGCTCCCCCGCCGACGCGGTGCCCCTGCTGACGCGCGCGTCGACGCGCGCCCCGGCCGGCTCGCCGACAGCGCGGCGCATCGTCGGCGAGCTGATCCGCCTCCTGGAGGCGAGCGGCGCGCTCGAGCAGGCCGCCAGCGTGCGCCAGAAGGAGCTCGCCCTCCTCACCGACCGGGAGGCGATCGTCTACGAGCACGTCCGCCTCGCGGAGATCCACGACACGCTCGGGAGCTCGGAGCAGGCCTCCTTCCACGCGACCCGCGCGCTGGAGCTCGAGCCCGAGGACAGCTCGACGAGGGAGCGGCTCGACCGCGCGCTCCAGCGCCTCGGCCACCACGAGGAGCGCGTGGAGGTGTGGACCGCCGTCGCCAACGCGAACCGGCCCACGCAGGTGCGCGTCGCGGCGCTGCTGCGCGCCGCGGACATCTGCGAGCACCACCTCAAGCAGCGCGACGAGGCGCTCGCCATCCTGCGCGCCGCGTGGGCGATCGACCCGGGCAACACCACCGTGTTCGACGCGCTCTCGGCCCTGCTCGCGCCGGCGCCGCAGTCCATCGACGAGGAGGATCCGCGCGGCGTGCGCGAGCGGATCGACCTCTACACCCAGGCGGCCAGCGCGACGGAGGACCCGGCGCGCAAGGTCGGGCTGCTCGAGAAGCTCGTCGCCATCTGGGAGGACGAGCTCTCCCAGCCCGCCCGCGCCATCGAGGAGATCGAGAAGATCCTCGAGATCGACCCGGAGCGGCGCGCCGCGATCCTCGCGCTCCAGCGCAACGCCGCGCGCGCGAGCGACGCGCAGCGGCTCGCGCGCGCGCTCTGCGCCGAGGCCGAGCTCACGAGCAACCCGGCCCAGCAGCGCAGGCTGCTGCTGCGCGCCGCCGACATCACCGAGATCAGGCTCGGCGATCGCGACCGGGCCTCGGCGCTTGTCGACCGCGCGCTCGCGATCGATCCGGCCGATCCGGACGCGCTGCGCGCGCGCTTCCGCCTCGACGAGCGGTCCGGCCGCTACGAGGAGGCGCGCCGCGCGCTGCTCAAGCTCATCCAGCGCGACCCCGCGTCCGACGCGGCGTTCAGCCTCTGGATCGAGGTCGCGGCGCTCGACGAGCGGCGGCTCAGGCGGCCGCACAGCGCCGTCGAGTCGTACCGCGAGGCGGCGCGGCGGAGGCCCTCCCACCCGCAGCCGCGGATCGAGATCGCGCGGCTCCTCCGCGAGACCGGCAACTACGAGAAGCTCGTCGAGGTGCTGAGCTCGCTCGCCGACGAGACGCAGCGACCCGAGGACCACGCGCGGCTGCTCTTCCAGGCGGCCGAGGTGCAGGAGCTCGCGCTCGGGCGCGATCAGGACGCGCTCCGCCTCCTCGCCCGCGCCGACGCCGCGCTCGCCTCGAGCCAGCCGGACCCGGCGATCCTCGACGCGATGGAGCGCATCTACGTCCGCGCCGGCGGCGCCGGCTTCGGCGTGAACCTCGGCGCGCCCGCCGCGCACCGGCCGGCGACCGGCACGCGCGCCGCGTCCAGCCTGCCGGGGATGTCCCACTCGATGATCGCGAGCGAGCTCGCGGGGCTCTACGCGCGCTGGCTCGAGCGCAAGCCGCCGGCGCTCGTCGATCACGCGCTCCGGATCTCCCTCGCGCTGGTCCTCGCGGAGAGCAGCCCGCGCCACGCCGTCGAGATCCTGGAGGGGCTCGTCGCCGTGGTGCCGAACCACGTCCCCGCGCTCCGCATGCTGGAGCAGCTCTACCGGCTGCTCGAGGCCCCGACGTCGCTCGCGACGGTCCTGCGCGCCGAGGCCGACGTGTTCACGTCGTCGGCCGCGCGCGGGGGCGCCCTCTGGGAGATCGCGTCGCTCGAGGACCAGCTCGGGCCGAGCGCCGCGCTCGAGGCGCTCGCGCGCATCGTCAAGGAGTCGCCGCGCGACGCGGCCGCCCACATGGCGATCCTGCGCCTCGCCGGCAAGGTGGCCCCCTCCGATCCGGCCGCGCCGCGGGGGCAGGCCCTCTTCACGAGCGCCGTCCGCGACAGCCGCGAGCTGACGAGCGACCCGATCGCGCGCGCCCTCTACAGCATCGAGGAGGCGCTGCTCGCCGAGGCGCAGGCCGACGCCGACCCCGGCGCCGCCCGCGCGGCGCTCGCCGGCTTCCGCGACGCCCTCGCGCTGTGGCCGGAGAGCCTGCTCGCGGCGCGCGGGCTCGATCGGCTCGCGCAGCGCGTCGGCGACAAGGCGAGCATGGTCACGGCCCAGCTCGCGCTCGCCACGCTCGTCCTCGGGGAGCCCGCGCGCGCGACGCACCTCGTCCGCGCGGCGGAGCTCACCGCCGAGGACACCTCGCCCGAGGGCAACGCGCGCGCGCTCGAGCTGTACGAGAGCGCGCTCCGCGCGGATCCGAGCAGCGTCGCCGCGGCGCGCGCGCTCGCCCAGAAGCTCGCGGGCGACCCGCACCGGCTCGCCGATCGCCTCGGCGAGGCGCTCAACCGGGCCGCGAATCGCGAGGCGATCACGCTGCTCGGCACGGAGATCGCCCGGTCGGTGCTGCAGCACCAGGGGCGCCCCGGCGCCATCGACCCCGGCGTGGGCATCGCGGCGATCCGGCGCGTCATCGACGCGACCCCGAACGACGCGGCGGCGCTGCTCCTCCTCGCCCGGCTGCTCACCGCGCAGCGCGTCTGGCTGGAGGCCCGCGACGCCCTGAAGCGCGCGGTGGCCGCGGCGACGGACGCCGAGACCAAGATCGCGGCGCAGTTCCTGATCGCCGACCTGTACGAGGGGCCGCTCGCGAACCCGGCGCTCGCGCAGGACGCCCTCCAGGCGGTCCTGTCGATCGACGCGCAGAGCCGGCCCGCGCTGGAGCGGCTGCACAAGCTCGGCGTCGCGCGCGGCGATCACGCGCTCGCGCTGCGCGCGCTCGGGCGCCTCGTCGAGCTGTCGCCCGACCCGAACGCCCGCGTCGAGGCCGGCCTGCGCCTCGCCGACGCCTACCGCGACGCCGGCGACAGCGCGGGCATGGTGCGCACGCTCTGCGACGTGATCGTGAGCTCGCCGAGCGGCGACACGCGCGGCTGGACGGCGCTCGCCCGCCTCTACCGCGTCGACACGAGCGAGGGGGCGGCGGCGTACGCCAAGGCGCTCTCGCAGCTGCTCGAGATCGCCGGCACGCGCCGCGTCGCGCTCGACCCGCGCTGGCTGACGACGCTCGGCCTGCTCGAGTCGACGCTGCTCATCCGGCCGCGCGACGGGCTCGCGCGCCTCCAGCAGGCCGTCGCGCTCCCCGGCGCCCCGCCGGAGTCGCGCACCGCGCTCGGCCGCGGCCTCGAGGCCGCGGGGCGCAACTCGGAGGCGGTCCAGGTGCTGCGGGACGTGCTCACGTCCGACGCGGAGGTCCTCACGCGGCTCCCGGATCTCGGCCCCGCGCTCGCCGCGCTCGAGGCGGCGCTCGCCAAGGACGGGCGCGCCGAGGAGCGGGTCACCGTCGAGGAGGTCCGCGCCTGCCTCGGCGAGGTGTCGCTCGATCGCATGGCCCGGCTCAGGGGCCGGCGCGTGCCCTCCGAGGCGCCCTACGTCGGGGCGTTCGCCGGCCCCGAGATCGGCCGGCTGCTGGTCCCGGAGGCCCGGAGCTCCTGGATCGACGTGGCGCTCGCGATCGCGCCGATCACCGCCAAGGCGATCCGCTTCGAGCTGAGCAACCTGGGGGTCAGCTCGCGCGAGCGGCTCGGCCCGCGCGACAACCACCCGACGCGGCAGCTCGCCGAGCGCGTCGGCCGCTCGCTCGGCATCGAGGCGTTCGAGCTCTACCTCGTCCCCTCGTGGCAGGGCGCCGCGCGCGTCTTCCCGGGCGATCCGCCCGCGATCGTCGCGCCGACCTCGTTCACCGAGCTGCCGGAGCTCGAGCAGACGTTCGCGCTGGCCCGCCTCTTCGCGCGCGTCGCGGTCGGCTTCACCTTCCTCGACGAGATCCCGGCCGAGGCCACCGACGGCCTGCTGCTCGCGGCGATCCGCACGCTCGATCCCGGCTTCGGATCGGGGGCGATCTCGCCCGCGCGCGAGCACGCCGCCCAGCAGATGCTCCCCGGCATCCAGCGGGCGATCGGGCGTCGCCAGCGCAAGCTGCTCGAGGAGATCGCGCCGAACGTCGCCGTGGCGTACGACGCGCGCGCGTTCGTCATCGGCCTGCGCCGGAGCGAGTACCGCATCGGCTACCTGCTGTGCGGCGACGCGCTCGCCGCGATCGACTACCTGCGCCGGTACGATCGCGACATCGCCCGCTCGACCGAGGAGCCGCGCCTGCTCCTGCAGCACCCGGTGTCCAACGAGCTCCTGCGCTACGCGCTCTCGGCCGAGGCCTTCGCCGACCGCCGCCGCGCGGGCTCGATCTGGCCAGCTGTCTAGAGCGGCAACGACAGCGACGTACAGACGTCCCCGACGCTGCTGCGACACTCAGAATTTTTTGACCTGAGCGGCGCAGCAGCGCGTCAGGCGCGCGGCGCCGGCTCGGTGGGCGGCGCGTGGTATCCTGTCTCCGCGTGACCATCAATCTGGTCCCGGGCGCCCTGGTGGCGAGTCGCTACCGGGTCGATCGCCAGTTGGCCGAGGGAGGCATGGGGGTCATCTGGGCCGCCACCCACCTCGCGAGCGGCGAGCGTGTGGCGCTGAAGCTGCTTCGCCCCGGCGCGACGGAGGACGCCTCGACCCGCCGGCGCCTCCTCCGCGAGGCGCGCGCGGCCGCCGCGGTGGACCACCCGAACGTGCCGTGCATCCACGACGTCCTGGAGCTCGACAACGGGACCCCGTTCCTCGTCATGGATCTGCTCGAGGGGGAGTCGCTCCGCGACAGGCTCCTGCGGGAGGCGCAGATACCGCTCCCCGAGCTGGCGCGCATCCTCCTGCCCGTCATCTCGGCGGTGGGCACCGCGCACGCCCTGGGCATCGTCCACCGCGACCTCAAGCCCGACAACATCTTCCTGCTCACGCCCGAGGCGGCGGCGCCGCTGCACGACGAGGCCGCCCGGGTGCGGGTGCTCGACTTCGGCATCGCCAAGCTCACCGCGGCGCACGGCGAGACCGCGTGGACCTCGGGGCGCACAGGGACCGGCGAGATGCTCGGGACCCCCTACTACATGTCGCCCGAGCAGATCCTCGGCGAGCACGACGTGGATCACCGCGCCGACATCTGGTCGCTCGGCGTCATCCTCTACGAGTGCCTCACCTCGGTCCGACCCAACGAGGCCGAGAGCATGGGCAAGGTGCTGAAGCGCATCCTGACCGGCACGATGCGGCCGATCGGCGAGATCGCGCCCGCGCTGCCCGCCGACGTCGCCGCGATGGTCGACCGCATGCTCAGCCCGGACCGCGCGCAGCGCCCCGCCGATCTCCGCGAGGTCGGCGCGCTGCTCGGGCGCTACGCGGACGTCGCGCTCCGCCCGTTCGGCCCGCCCGCGGCGCCGAGGGAGCGGGAGAGCGACGCGCCCTCCTTCGAGGCACGCGCCGGCGACGCGCTCTCGGCCGGCGCCGCCGACCTGGACGGCGAGGCGTCGGTCGCGACGCTGCGCGCGGGCAGCCTCCTGCCCGCGCCCCCGTCGAGCATCCCGCTGCCCGCGCCGCGCGCCCCGGCGGCCGGGGCGCGCGGCGCGAAGAGCGCAGGCGTCAAGCTCGCGGCCGCGCTGGTCGTCGCCGCCGGAGCTGGCCTGTCGCTGCTCCGCTGCTCGACCTCTTCGGCGCAGGAGCCGCCGCACATCCTCCTCGTCGCCCCGGGCGCCAGCGCGCCGGCCGACGCTCCGCTCGATATCGAGTTGAAGAAGTCAACTCCGGACAAGCCGGAGATGCCTTGAGGGAACTGCCTGAGATACAGGCATAAGGCCCTTCCTGACGCCTGTCATGACGCGACGATACGGCGTTCGGGCAACGTCGGATTCCTGTTGCGCCGCGCTCTTGAACAGGGCGAGTCTCTCTCACCTCAGGAGAGAGGCATGCCTACAGAAGTCATCGTCCGCATCCGTTCCCCTCGCGGGATCGTCGACCTGCCCGGCACGGTGGACAGCGTCGGGCCGGCCGCGTCCGCTGCCTTCGAAGGGCGCAAGTCCACGCCGGGAATTCGCCTTCTCGCGATGGCGGTGAACGACAACGACTATGCCATCTCGCTCCAGTCGCCGGTGCCCGCGGAGCACCTCGCGGCGCTCCGGGAGCGCGAGGGCAAGGCGGTGCTCATCGTGTTTCCTGGGCGCACGCCGGTGCGCCGGCGGCTCGAGGCCGTCGCCGCCTCCAGCGTCGAGGTCGAGCCGGATCAGGGCGTCGCGTCGCAGGCGGCGCCGATCGACCTGACCGCCGGGCGCGAGGGGGCCGCGCCGCTCTGGCTCTTGCCCGTCGGGGTGTTCAGCGCGAGCCCGGCCCTCGCCGCCGACGGGATCGCGGCCCGCGACGCCCTCGTCACCGCGGCCCGGTGGATCTCCTCGCGCCGGACGAGCACCTTCACGCAGCTCTTTCCGCCGAGCGCGTTCCACCCGGAGGAGCCGCTGCGCAAGGAGCGGCTCTCGGCGGGCCGGGGCATGGCGCTGCTGGAGCAGGCGCGCGCGGCGCTCGAGGCCGCGGCCGTCGGCGGCGACGAGGCGCGGCGCGATCCGACGGCGGCCGCGACGCTCCGCTCGGCGGCGCTGACCATCCTGTCGCACCTCATCGCGACGTCGCTCGACGACCGCAGCTTCGCGCCCGTCGCCGACCGCGCCGCCCAGGAGATCTTCGCGCTCATCGAGAAGGAAGCGGGCGACGAGACGGCCCGGCCCGCGCTGCGCGCCCACGCGATCCAGCTGCTCCAGCTCCGCGCGCCGGGGCTCACGGCGGACCAGCAGGAGCGCGCGCGGGGGCTCGTGCGCAGCCTGCTCCGCGAGGCGCCGCCGTACGATGAGCTCACGGGGCCGTGGAATTTCGCCGTGTGCAGCGCCTCGGAGTTCCACGAGGGCGAGTGCCGCATCCTCGTGTCGGCCTTTGAATTCAAGGAGGTAACGCCCCCGCCGGACACGCCCCCGTCGCCGAGCGGCTGGAGCCCTTACCGCGTCTTCGAGGCGCCCTTCAAGACGCCCTCCGGCGAGCCCATCCGCGTCTTTGCCCGCACGGCCACCCCGCGGGACGAGAACCTCGAGATGGGGATGGAGTTCTTCATCGGGCTGCTCATCAACCGGCACGCCCAGCTCGGCTCGTTCGACCTCCGCGCGGCCGCGGTGAAGGTGCGGCAGGAGGGCTACAAGCTGATGATGAACTCGCAGTGCGCCGGGCTCACCACGCGCTTCGCGATCTCTCAGGTGTTCCCCGACGCGGACATCTATTCATCCTGGGACTCGACCTATTTCCGGGTCGGTCAGGACGGCGTGGTCACCGCCTCCGAGGGGATCGATTGCTTCGTCGCCGCATTGCGCGGGATGAGCGAGCGCGCGTCGCACGCCGAGCTCGACGCGCGCATCCGGAAGGCGCAGTGGCACCACCCGCAGGCGCAGGTCCCCGGGTTCTCGCAGTTCGTCGGGCCCTCGCACCCGCTCGTCGTCGCGCGCTACTCCGACGTGAACCGGGACGGGCGCGCCGATTACTACGACGGCTTCCTCGACTTCCAGCTCACGGAGATCGCCGAGGACATCCAGGGCTCGATGACGCCGCGCGACCCGGGGGTGAGCGCGTCGCAGATCAGCGGCGACGCCGCGGCGGGGCTCAACTGGGCGGCGGGCAGCCTCAACCGCGTCGCGCAGTACTCGGACATCTGGGCCGGGCTCGCGGGCCAGAGCGAGCTCTATTATGTCTTCCAGTCGGGGGGCTTCTTCAGCCACCGCGAGCCGCCGCACGACGTGCCCACCGGCAACGCCGTCCGGCAGGATCTCGGGCGGCTCCCGGCCGTCACCCGGTTTCATGAGAGCAAGGAGGCGCTCGGCGGCCTGTCGGTCGACGTCATGTTCCACAGCCACCTGAGCCACGCGGCCCAGGAGCTGAAGCGCCTGCTCTGCGCGGCCGACGCCATGCGCCGCGCCTTCGACCTCGGCTATCTCGAGGGCGATGAAACGCTGTCGACGCCGAGGGGGCAGCGCTGCGCCATGCTCCTCACGATGGCCGGTCTCCTGGAGTTCCCCGCGGATCAGAACTTCATCGACGGCCTCTGGTCGATGGCGCTCAAGGCGCTGCGGCTGCCGCAGATCTCCCGCAGCACGGTGCGCGCCTGCATCACCGAAGAGGACCACGAGCTGTCGAACTACTACGGCTCGCGGCGCGGGCTCGGGCAGCTCCTCGCGGCGCTCCAGAAGAGCGATCCCGTGACGTTCGAGCAGCTCGGCACCGAGGATCCGCTCGTCGGCCGGCTCGCCGAGCTCGACCTCGGCGCGGCCTGACGCCGCCCCCGTCGCGCGAGGGCTCCGCGGCAGCCTCTCTCGACATCACGGAACTGGCCTGCTCCCGATCGCGGGAGCACGGGAGTCACACGGCCAGCCCGGACCCGTTTCAACCAGGGACGGTCTGCGCGACCGGCGACCGGACGATTGCGCCAGCATTGAAGGGAGCGCGGCTCGCGCCGCGAATCGCGAATCGCGAAGCGCCGCCGAGCGCGCCGGCCACAGCGCTGGCTCGAGCGGCCGCCGCGCGTTGCTCAGCGCGGTCGCCCGGGCGTGGGCCGAGCGGCGCCGGCCGTGGCGCTGGGCTTGTCGGTCCAATGCTTGAGGCCCCCTGTTCGTCGGCGTAGACTCCGCGGGGATGAAGTTGTTGCAGGCCGTCGCTCGGATCGGACTGAGGTCGGGGGACGATCCGCGGCTGCGCCAGCACAAGAGGATTCTCACGCTCACGGCCGCGCTCAAGGCGTGCGCGTGCCCCGCCTGGGGGATCGCCTATGCGGCGAGCGGGGATGTCCGCTCGGCGGCGATCCCGCTCGGCTACACGGCGTGCACGGTCCTGAGCCTCGTCCACTTCGCCCGGACGAAGGGGTTCGCCGGGTTCCGCTTCCGCCAGGCGCTGCTCATCTTCGCGCTGCCGTTCCTCATGCACGCGAGCCGGGGAGGGTTCGTCTCGTCGAGCGGCGTCGTCCTGTGGGCGCTGCTCGCGCCGCTGACCTTCTTGCTGTTCCACGGGTCACGGGCGTCCATCCCGTGGTTCGCCGCCTACGCGCTCCTCGTGATTGTCGCGGGCGCCGTCGACCCCCTGCTCTCGGCGAGCGCGCCGGAGACGCCCGAGGCGCTCATCGCCTGCTTCTTCGCGATGAACATCCTCACTGTGTCGGCCATCGCCTACGCCGCGGTGCAGTATTTCGCGCGCCAGCTCGCGGAGGAGCAGGAGAAGCTCGCGGAGCTCGTCGCCTCTTCGGCGCAGGCGCTCGACGACGTGGCGAGGTGGTCGTCCGCCGCGGCGACGCAGATCGCGGAGGCCATCGGGGCGCTCGAGGTCGCCGTGTGGAAGGCCGAGGCGGAGAGGATGGTCAGCCTCACAGCGACCACCACCGAGGCCCCGTCGGCCGAGGCGCTGCGCAGCGCCGCGCTGGCGAAGCGGCCGCTCTCGAGGTCGGCGGACGTCGTGATCCCCGTCATCGGCATGTCGGGCGACGTCCACGGCGCCCTGGTCATCGTCGGCAGCAGCGTCGCGTGGACCGACACGACGAGGCGGCTCGTCGACTCGTTCGCTCACCACCTCGGCAGCGCGCTCGAGCTGTCGCGCATGCGCAAGGAGCTCGCCGGCGCGGCCGAGCGCCGGAAGGCGACGCTCGAGGACATGGTGAGCCGCGGCATCGATGTCCTGCAGATCTGCCCGAGCTGCCATCGTTGTTACGATCAGAGCGCGCCGCTGTGCAGCTACGACGGAGCCGCGCTGAGCATGCCGCGGCCGTTCCCTTACCGCATCGCGGGGCGATACAGGCTGACCCGGGTCGTCGCGGAGGGCGGCATGGGCCGCGTGTTCCGGGCCCAGGACGAGCGGCTCGGGCGCGACGTCGCGATCAAGGCCATCAGGACGGAGCTCTTCAACAACGACGATGTGCGCGTGCGGTTCGCGCGGGAGGCCCGCCTCGTCGCGCGCATTCAGCACCCGTCGGTCATCGAGGTGTACGACTCGGGCGAGCTCGAGGACGGGTCGCTCTACATCGTCATGGAGTGGCTGGAGGGCTGCAACCTCGCTCATGCCATGAGGGACAACGGGCCCGGGACGCCTCCGCAGGTGGCGCTCCTCCTGCGCGAGGGGGCCTCGGCGCTCGCGGCCGCGCACGCGGCGGGGCTCGTGCACCGCGACGTGAAGCCGGAGAACATCTACCTGGTTCCGTCGACGTCCCCGGGCGGTTTCCGCGTCAAGATCCTCGATTTCGGCATCGCCAAGGAGATCTCGGCGGACGTCAGCGCGACGTCGACGGGCATCTTCCTGGGGACTCCGCTGTACATGGCCCCCGAGCAGGCCAGCGGCAGGCCGGTGGACGCGCGCAGCGATATCTACTCCTTCGCCGCCGTCGCGTACCAGGCGCTCACCGGGCGGCGCGTCACGGTCGGAGACGACATCTCCACGGTCCTGTCGAGCCTCTCGCGCGTGGCCCCGCCGCCCGTCTCGTCGCTCCTCCCGGGGACGCCGCCGGCGATCGACGACGCCTTTGCCCGGGCGCTCGCCCTGTCGCCCGACGAGCGACCGGATGACATCGAGGCGTGGGTGAGCTCCTTCGTCGACCACCTCGACGCGCTGCCCCGCCGGTGCCGGGGCTGGCGCGCCGCGGGCGTCACGCACGACCTGGACGACTTCAGCCGCGTCGATACGGTCCGGATCAACGAGCCCGGGGCGAAGCTCCAGTCGGTGGCGCCGCGCGCGTCGTGACAGCGCCCGCGTCGTCGCTCGACGAGCGCCCCGCGCCGCGGGGAGGTGGGGCCTTGCAAAGAGGGCGGTGGAGGGGGTATGCCCGGAACGGGACCTCCATGCTGTGCCCTCGTTGCCACCGGCGGTACGCGGATGACCACCGCTTCTGCCCGCACGACGGGGAGAAGCTGGTCAAGAGCCTCGACATCCGGCGGATCCGGTCCCAGCCGACCGAGCACGTGGGCGCCGTCATCGCCGAGCGGTACCGGGTGCGAGGCCTGATCGGCAGCGGCGCCATGGCGCAGGTGTTCCTGGCGGAGGACACGCAGGGGGGCGCGCCCGTCGCGCTGAAGCTCCTGGAGCCGAGGTTCCGCCGCGAGCCCAAGGTGAAGGCGCGGTTCCTCATCGAGGCCAAGGCCGCGTCCACCGTCGTGCACCCGAACCTCGTCGAGGTCCTCGACATCGGCCTTCACGACGGGTCGCCGTACCTCGTGATGGAGTTCCTCTTCGGAGAGTCGCTGAGCTCGCTGCTCCTGCGCGACAAGCGGCTGTCTCCGGAGGCCGGCGTGCCCATCCTCCTCCAGGCCGCGGCCGGGCTCGGCGCGGCGCACCGCGCGGGGATCGTCCACCGGGACATCAAGCCGGCCAACGTGTTCCTCGTGGGCGAGAGGGGCGACGCCTGGGCCGCCAAGGTCGTCGATTTCGGGTTCGCCAAGCTGTACGAGCACTCGGGGCTCACCCAGGCCGGGGTGACCGTCGGCACGCTCGAATACATGGCTCCGGAACAGACAATCAGCGACCCGCCCGACGCGCGCACGGACGTCTACGGCTTCGGCATGCTCATGTACCGCGTGTTCTCCGGCAAGCTCCCCTTCAGCGTCGCGCGGGGCTCTGGCCACGCGCTGATGCCCGCCATGGAAGACGCGATGGTGCTGGGCCATCAGCTCATGACGCCGCCCCCGCCGCCCGGCCTGGGCGCGAGCCCGGCGTCGAGGGCGCTCGAGGCGGTGATCATGAAATGCCTGCGCAAGCGGCCGGAGAACCGGTATCCGTCGATGGAGGCGCTCAGCGACGATCTCGGCCGGATCGGGCGGCCTGGCGCGCTGGCGGCGGACGCGCCGATCGAGTCGCCCGACGTGTATGTCCCGAGGACGCCGTATGGAGAGCACGCGGCGCGGTTCCTGTACAAGCAGCTCGGCAAGGTGTACGGCGCAGCGCCGTAGCCGCGACATGCCCGGCATACGGCGCCCCGCACGGTCCGCACGACGCCGCGCCGCGGCG
>NZ_JEMA01000206.1 GCF_001589285.1 Sorangium cellulosum
CCGAAGAGGACGCCCTGGCCCGCGACCGCCACGTCTTCCCAGAGGACGTCCTCGGGCGGCGTCCCGCGGGCGAGCAGCGCCCGGGCGGCGTCGCGGAAGGCCTCGAACGTCGGCGCGATGGGCGCGCGGATCACAGCTCCCCGGAGCGCGCCACCTCGCGCGCCTCGAACAGGCCGAGCTGCGTCGGCGGGCGGACCCGCTGCGCGAGCCCGGCGCTGTCGAGATCCCGCGCCGCGCTGCGGTGCTCGTCGGCCGTGACAAGGAACGGCGCCGCGCGGGCGACCGGGACGCGGAGCCGCGCGAGGTCGGCCATGCGGACCGCCCGGTGGCGGCGCATCGCGAGCACGCGATTCACCGTCCGCACCCCGAGCCCGGGCACGCGGAGGAGCGCCTCCCGGGGCGCGGTGTTCACGTCGACAGGGAAGAACGCGCGGTGCGCGAGCGCCCACGCGAGCTTCGGATCCATCGTCAGATCCAGGTTGGGCGAGGCAGCGCCGAGGAGCTCGCCCGCGGAGAAGCCGTAGAACCGGATCAGCCAGTCCGCCTCGTACAACCGGTGCTCGCGCGCGAGCGGCGGCGACTCGGCCGGGAGCCGGGCGTCGGCGTGCGGGATCGGGCTGAACGCGGAGTAGTAGACGCGCCGCAGCCCGTGCGCTGTGTACAGCCGGGAGGCGGTGGCGAGGATCTCCTTGTCGCTCGTCGGCGTCGCGCCCACGATCATCTGCGTGCTGTGCCCCGCGGGCGCGAACGCGGGCCTGCGCGGGCTCGGATCGTCGCGGGCCTCGACGATCCGCGCGTGGATCTCCGTCATGGCGGCCTCGATGGCCGGCATCGTCTTCTCGGGCGCGAGCGCCGCGAGATCCCGCTGCGTCGGCAGCTCGACGTTGACGCTGAGCCGATCGGCGTACCGACCGGCCACGTCGAGGAGCTCGGGCGAGACACCCGGCGCCGCCTTCAGGTGGATGTAGCCGCCGAACCGGTGCTCCTCGCGCAGCGACCGGGCGACCGCCACGAGCTGCTCCATCGTGGTGTCGGGGCTCTTGAGGACTCCCGAGCTCAGGAACAGCCCTTCGATGTAGTTCCGCCGGTAAAAGTCGAGCGTGAGCGCGACCACCTCGCCGGGCGAGAACCTCGCGCGCTCGACGTCGCTGGACAGGCGGTTCACGCAGTACTGGCAGTCGTAGATACAGACGTTCGTCAGCAGGATCTTGAGCAGGGAGACGCAGCGGCCGTCCGGCGTGTAGCTGTGGCAGATCCCCATGCCTTCCGTGCTGCCGATCCCCTGCGGCAGGGCGGGGCGGCGGGAGCCGCTGCTCGCGCACGAAGCGTCGTACTTTGCTGCGTCCGCGAGGATCGCGAGCTTTCGCTTGAGCTCCATCAGCCGGAGCAACCTTGGGGACTCCGCCCCTCTTGGCAAGCCCGCGCGGCGCTCCGCGCGCGGCTTTCGGCCGCGTCGTGGTCCTCGGGATCGCGTCCGTGTCGATACGCCTCGTGACGCGCCGCGCGCCTGATGAGACGGCTCGTTCACGCTCGCTCGCCTCGATCGTCGTGTGGTACTCCGGAGGAATGCGAACTTTCTTGAAGAGCGCAATCGTCCTCATGTCGGCTGTCCTCGGCTCGAGCAACGCCGGTTGCGGCGACGATGGCGCTCCCGGGGCGGGAAGCCAGTCCGGATCAGGCGGCCTCGGCGGCGGCGGCGGCAGCGGCGGCCTCGGCAGCAGCGAGGGCAGCGGCGGTCTCGGCGGCGGAGCCGGCGAGGCTTCGTCTGCGTCGAGCAGCGCCGAGGCGTCGAGCTCGACCGGCGCCGGGGGCGGGGACGCGGCCCTTGTCGACCGGTTCGGGATCGCGATGCTGCGGCCCACGCTGCCTTCCGGCAAGGCGTGGTTCTCGACATGGGACAACGGCGTCGCGCGCACGTTCTCGGGGATCGACCCGGCCGACGCCTGGTTCGACGCCGACCACGGCGATGCCTCCTATGACACAGACGGCCACGGAATCCTCACGATCAGCGGCGACGTCCCGCGGATGTACGTCCACGATCCCGAGCTCGCCGACCCGTGGACCGACGTCGAGGTGACCGTGTATTTCCTGCGCGCCGACGACGACGGGACACCTTATGGAGGCCTCGTCGCCATGGCGCGCACCAACCACGGCACGATCGGCGACGAGGACGTCAACAGGTGCGATACGCGCGGGATCGCCGCCCGCATGCGCTACGACGGCAGGATCGATTTCGAGAAGGAGACGAGCCACCCCGCCTCGACGGCCATCCTCGGAAAGACGTACTGGGAAGGCGGCATGCCGGAGCAGGTCTGGATCGGCTACAAGCAGCTCGTCTACGACCTGCCGAACGGCGATGTGAAGCAGGAGCTCTGGATCGATGAGACCGACGGCGCGAACGGCGGCGCCTGGGTGAAGATCCACGAGCACGTCGACCAGGGGACCGACTTCGGCGTGGGGGGCGAGCCCTGCCAGCCTGGGATCGATCCCGCGATGCGGCTCACCCGGGAGCCGAGCCGCCCGGGCTCGGAGACGGGCAAACCGAATCTCAGCGTCTACTTCCGGAGCGACGGGGTAGGCCCCGACGGGCTCCTGTACAAGAAGGGCAGCATCCGGGAGATCGCGCCCTGACCGGCGCGCGCGGGCCTCTCGGCGCCCGCGCGCGAGGCCAGCGCGGTTGGCGCCCTACGCCGGGATGCCTGGAACGGGCGTGCCGGTGGGGCTTTACGCACGGCGCGACTTCGCCGATCCTTGTGCAATGCACCTACGTCTTGTTCCTGCGCTGGCTTTCGCTGTTGTGCTTCATGGCTCCGGGTGTTCGGACGCTGGCACCGGGGATCCCGTCGGCCCCCACGCCGGCTCCGGCGCCGGGGGCGCGGGGGATGGTGGCGGGAACGATCTCGGTGAGATCGCCGGGGGGGTCGGTGGGGGGAGCGGGCTCTCGACCGACGTGAGCGTGATCATCACGGCCGACAACGCCTATGGCTTCGGCTACGGGACAGGCGACAAGCTCCTGAATTACTTCGGCGGCGTCGAGAACCTCCTCGCGGACGAGATCTTCTCCTGTCCCGTCGGCCACGGGCCCGAGTCGTACACGGTGCCGGCCCGGTCCGCCGACGCCGGAAGCTATCTCTACATCGTCACCTACGCCGACATCCTCACGACGCAGGGCGTGCTCGGCCAGTTCTTCCGCGAGGGCGCCGAGCCCGTCTTCACAGGCAACGGCGCGTGGGAGGTCTGCGCGACCGGCGAGGACTACGATCTCGGCTCGCACGGGCCGACGCTGGAGACCGTCAACCAGCACATCGCGCGCTGCAACGGTGGAGACATGGATCCGCAGACGACCAGCGGCGGCTGGGTGACCACGGAGGTGTCGGACCGCGGTCATGTCGTGTTCGGCGAGGCGAACGACACCGCCCGCGACAACCCGCAGCCCGGCAACGAGTTCCCGATCGTCTGCGGCATCGACGAGGGGGCCCGGTGGATGTGGTACGAGTGGGACCCGAGCCGCAGCACCGGCAGCCCGTTCATGTGGCCCGGCGGCAGCAGCAACGTCATCAGGGATTTCTTGATCTTCCGGCTCGGCGCCGAGTTCATCCCCGAGCCGCCGCGCTGACAGGCGGCCAGGCTCATGGGCCAAGGGAATCATGAGCCGTCAGGACGCCAGGAGCGCCAGGAGACAAGGCGTCCTCTCCTGTGCTCCCCCTGAGCATCGCGTCGACGTTCCGCTAGGCTCGGCGCCCGCCCCGTCATGGTCCGTGCTCGCCTGATGATCCTCGCCGCCGCGGTCCTCTGGTCCACCGGAGGCGCGGCCATCAAGCTGGTCTCCCTCGATGGGTGGCAGGTCGCCTCGGGCCGCGCGCTTGTCGCGGCGCTCGCGCTGGGCCTGGCCATGCCCGGCGCGCGCCGCTGGCCCTCGCGGCGCGCGCTCGCGGCCGCGGCCGTCTACGCCGCCGTCATGGTGCTGTTCGTGCTGGCCACCAAGCTGACCACGGCCGCGAACGCGATCTTCCTCCAGTCCACCGCGCCCGTGTACGTCCTGCTGCTCAGCCCCTGGCTGCTCGGGGAGCGGCCCTCGCGCAGCGAGAAGCTCGCGGCGCCCGTCTTCATCGTGGGCCTCGGGCTCTTCTTCCTGGACCAGCTCTCCGCCGGACAGCTCCTCGGCAACGCCCTCGCGCTCCTCTCCGGGCTCGCGTTCGCGCTGTGCGTGATGGCGTTCCGCGCGACCCCGGACGACAACCCCGTGGTGCTCGTCTGGGGCAACCTCCTCGCGTGCCTCGGCGCGCTGCCGATGGCGCTCGGCGGCGCGGCCCGCCCGGGGCCGCTCGACCTCGCGCTCCTCGTGTTCCTGGGCGCGGTGCAGATCGGCCTCTCCTATGGCCTGTTCAGCCGCGGCATGCGCCACACGCCGGCCGTCGAGGCCTCCCTGCTGGTGCTGGTGGAGCCGGTGCTCAACCCCGTCTGGGCGCTCCTCTTCGTGGGGGAGCGCCCAGGGCTCTGGTCGACCGTGGGCGGCGCGGTCATCCTCGGCGCCACCGCCTGGCGGACCCTGCACGCCGCGCGCGCCGCGACCCCGCAGGCGCCGCTGCCGAGCTCACAAGCGTGAAGGCGGTGGGGTGGGGGAGAGGGGGAGAGGCGGAGAGGCGGGAGAGGGGCAGGGAGGCGCGCCTCGCTGAGACGCGCGCCTCGGTGAATCAGGCTCGCCGGGCGGCGCAGCCGGCTCGCGGCGCCGCGCCGCGGCCGCCACGCGCGGCCGCGACGCCGGTCACTTCGCCTCGACCTTCACGTTGGCGTTCGCCTTGAAGTTCGCCTTCGCGCCGCCGCTGCCGCCGCCGTCGGCGTCCACGGGCGTTGTCGCCTTCAGATCGAACGACGGAGGCGTGTTGGGATCGCACTCCGGCGGCGGCCCGAACCCGTCGGCGTTGAACTTCCACGCGACCGATCCCGACGCCGAGGGATCCTTCCGGATCGCCTTGATCTCCACCTCGTGCTCCCCCGCGCGCGCCGGCGTGCAGTACGAGAACAGGTAGAAGCGCTTCATGTGCGCCTCGATCTTCGCCGCGATCTTGTCGAACGATTCCTTGACCTTGGCCTGGTCCGCCGCGAGCTCGGTCCCGTCGCGCCCGATCTCGTCGAGCCGCGCCTTCTCGATCTCGGCGCCGACGCCGACGACGAAGATCTGGTAGTTCGCGTACTCTTCCTTGTCGAGCTCCTTGAGCATGTCCTCCCGGCTCACGCGGTTCGCGCGATCGGTGCCGTCGGAGAACACGACGAGCGTGCCGAACTTGAGCGGCCGCCGGTCCTTGTCGAGCTGCTTCTTGAGCTCGCGGACGCCCTCGACCACGCCGCCGTGGAGGTTGGTCGACGTGTCCCGCGGCTTGTAAGTCCGGAGCCCCTCGAGCCCGCCTTGCACCGAGCCCTGCGCCTCGGTGAACGGGACGACGGAGTGGATTTTTACCTCGCCATCGAACGCGTAGACGCCGACCTTCTGGCTCTTGCCCACGCGGTCGCTGAACGACTGTGCGGCGTCGACGAGCGCGTCGGCCTGGCCCGACTCGGTGATGCTGCCGCTCATGTCGACGAGCAGCATCGTGTACATGACCGCCGCGACCTCCGGGTTCTGGATGGTCTGCTTGCTCTCGAACGTGGAGACGAGCTCGCCGTCCTCGTAGACCTCGAAGTCCTCGGCCGTCAGGCCGCCCACCGGCTCGTCCTCGCCGGCGTCGACGCTGAAGAACACCCAGACGTTGTTCGGCTTCTTCTGGGCGGAGTTGATCCGGGTCACCCGCAGTCCGCCGCCGCAGGCCACGCTCGAGAGCGCGAACAGGGCGGCGAGCAGGATCCGGAACGCTGGAGAACAAAGGAGAATTTTCACGGCCGGGATTAGCGCGCATCGGGCGCCGCCGTGTCAATTCACTGTGTGCAGGCAGGCCGCCCGGCGGCGGGCGCGCCGGGCGGGCGCGGCCGGACCCGCGCCGGGGGAGCCGCTTCCTCGGCCGGCGGCGCCGCGCGCGGCGTCCTCCGCGGCCGCCTCACCGGTCCGCGCCCGAGGGCCACCGCGCCGGTTTACACCGGGAACGAGACCGCCGTACATAGGCCAGCGCACCTCCGAGGAGCGCGCCGGGCGCGCCCGCCGTCAGCGAGTTGCTCCTACCCAGCGGATTTCCGTTACCCTGTCGCCGCATGGCACGCATCCTGATCGTCGAGGACTCGCCGGCAATGCGAGCGTACGTACGCTCGACGCTCGAGGACTGCGTCGTGGGGCTCGCGGGCGACGTCGACATCGTGGAGGCCATGAACGGCTTCGACGCGCTCCGGCTCCTGCCGCGCGGCGCCTTCGACCTCGTGATCACCGACATCAACATGCCGGACATCAACGGGCTCGAGCTCATCCGCTTCGTCCGGCAGAGCGATCGCTACCGGAGCGTCGCCATCCTCATCATCTCCACGCAGGCGGCCGAGCGCGACGTCCAGCGCGGGCTCCGCCTCGGCGCGGACCTCTTCCTCCCGAAGCCGTTCACGCCCGAGGCCCTGCGCGACGCGGTGGTCGCCTGCCTCGACGGGCGCGCCGAGCGCGCGGCCGACACCGACGCCGCCGAGCTCGCCGGCGACGCGCCGCCGATGGGCCTCGCCGGCGACGTCCGCTCCCCGCCGCCCGAGCGCGCCCCTGAGCCGGTGACCCGCACCAGGCAGCCTGGCTCCGGCGAGGAAGGCGGCGGCTGATGGTGGACAGCGGCGATCGCGCGCGCGAGGAGTTCTTCTCGGAAGCGCAGGAGATCGTCGAGGGGCTCGGGCGCGACCTGCTCGCGCTCGACGAGGCGGTGCGGACCAACAAGGTCGACCCCGACGTCATCAACGACGTCTTCCGGGCCGTCCACACCCTGAAGGGGCTCGCCGGGCTCTTCGGCGCGACCCGGATGGCCACCCTGTCGCACGAGCTCGAGGAGCTGCTCGACAACCTGCGCCTCGGCCGCATCGAGATCAGCGCGTCCGTCCTCGACCTGCTGTTCCGCAGCGTCGAGCTCTACGGGCGCATCCTCCAGAACGAGAAGGACGGGCGCGACGCGCCCATGCCCGAGGTCGACGACCTCCTCCGCCTGCTCCACCAGGACGCCGGCCCGAGCGCGGCCGGCCTCCCGGACGACAACTACGATCTCGATCCGGGGCTGCTCTCCGTGCTCACCGAGTACGAGGAGCACCGGCTGCGCACGAACATCGCGAGCGGGATGACCCTGTTCCGGCTCCGCGTGCAGTTCCACCTCGCCACGATCGACCAGGCGCTCGACGACCTGAAGATCACCGCGAAGCCGTACGGCGAGATCATCACCTACCTGCCGACGGGCGCCGGCGCGGACCAGGACTCGATCGAGCTCGACATCCTCATGGCCTCGCGCGCGCCGCTCGAGGAGCTCCAGCGCGCCCTGCACCAGGCCGGCGCCGCGGTCGAGGAGATCCCGCGGCGCAACAACAACGGGCACGGCCGCGTCGCGCCGCCGGGGATGCCGTCGATGTCGGCCGCGCTCCGCGGCGGCGTGCCCACGGGCGTGTCGCGCGCGGTCGACCTGACCGGCTCGATGGCCGCGAGCCCGCCGTCGAGCGCGCGCGGCAACCGCAAGGGAGAGCTGAGCTCCATCCGCTCCGTCGCGCAGACGGTGCGCGTCGACATCCACAAGCTCGACCGGCTGATGAACATCGTCGGCGAGCTCGCCCTCGTCCGATCGGCGCTCGGCCGCCTCGTCGAGCGGCTCCGCGCGGCGCCGACGGAGCGCGAGCTGAGCCTCGACCTCCACCGGCTCCAGCGCACGTTCGACCGGCACCTCGCCGCCATGCAGGCGGGCATCCTCGAGGTCCGGATGGTCCCGCTCGGGCAGGTCTTCGACAAGCTCGCGCGCGTCGTCCGCCAGATCAGCCGCGACGCCGACAAGCTCGTGAACCTCGTCATCACGGGCGCCGAGACCGAGGTCGACAAGCTCATCGTCGAGGAGCTCAGCGACCCGCTCATGCACATGATGCGCAACGCCATCGACCACGGCATCGAGTCGAAGAGCGTGCGCGAGGCGGTGGGCAAGCCCGCGGTCGGCACGATCGCGCTGAACGCCTTCCAGAAGGGCAACCACGTCGTCATCGAGATCGAGGACGACGGCAAGGGCATCGACGTCGACAAGCTCCTCGACGCCGCGCTGCGCCGCGGGGTCATGACCCCGGAGGACGCGCGCACCACGAGCTACCGCGAGGTCCTGAACCTCATCTTCCAGCCGGGCATCTCGACGAAGACCGACGTGAGCGAGATCTCGGGGCGCGGCGTCGGGATGGACGTCGTGAAGACGAACATCAGCAAGCTCGGCGGCGTCATCGACGTGCACAGCGAGCCCGGCATCGGCACCAAGATGACGGTGACGCTGCCGATCACGCTGGCGATCATCAGCGCGCTCATCGTCCGCGTCGCCGACAGGCTCTTCGCCATCCCGCTGACCAACGTGCAGGAGGCGGTCGCGCTCGACGAGGCCACGGTGCGCCAGATCGACGGCCGCGAGATGATCACGCTGCGCAACAGCACGCTGCAGCTCTGCTACCTCGCGCGGCTCTTCGGCCTGAACGAGGAGGAGGAGCTCAGCGCGCGCATCGCCGGCCTGCTCGGCGGCGCGCGCGGCGGCTCCGCGGCGCGGCCCGCCGTCGGCGGGCGGCGCGGATCGGACGGCCGCGGGACGCTCGGGCTCCGGGAGGCGAGCAAGCGCAAGTACATCGTGGTGGCGTCGGTCGGCGCGCGCAGGCTGGGGCTCGTCGTGAGCACGCTCATCGGCCAGCAGGACGTCGTGATCAAGGCGCTCGGCCCGTCGCTCTCGTCGGTGCGCGGCTTCTCCGGCGCCACGGAGCTCGGCGACCAGCGCATCGCGCTCGTCCTCGACGCCCCGGCGCTCATCGAGGAGATCCTCCACGGCGGGGACCGGCAGCGCAACGATCCGCGGAGCACCCATGGCTAACCTCTCCCGAAGGCACGCCCGCATTCCGGTGTCGAAGCGGAACCCGCGCGCGCAGGCGACCGGCCCGCGGACCGAGTACCTCGCGTTCACGCTCGCGGGCGACACCTACGCCGCGCCCGTCTCGCTCGTGCGCGAGATCCTGAAGCCGCCCCCGCTCACGCCGGTGCCGCGCGCGCCGGACTCGACGATGGGCATCGTCAGCGTCCGCGGGCAGCTCGTGACCGTCATCGATCTGCGGCGGCGGATGCGGCTGCACGAGGGCGCGCCGCAGCGCCGGGCGCGCATCCTGCTCGTCGACGCGGCGAACGGCGAGACGCTCGGCCTGTTCGTCGACGAGGTCCAGCAGGTCTACCGGCTCGCCGACGCCGAGATCGAGCACGCCGCGACGGCGCTCGGCGGCGACGTCGCGGGCCACATCGCCGGCATCGCCCGGCCCATGCACGGGGCGACCGCGTCGGACGGCGCCCAGGGCGAGGCGCAGCCGCGCGTGATCATCCTGCTCGACCTGCAGGCCATACTCGCGTCCTAGAGGACGATTCGTCCGCGCCCGGGCGGCTCGAAGAGCCCGGTCGCTCGGAGGCTCAGATGCCGTTGACTGGAGAGCGCAGCCGTCCCGACCCGCAGAAGAGCCTCGTCGGCTTTGTGGTCGGCGACGTGCACTATGCGATCGACATCACGCGGGTGCGCGAGATCGTGAACCCGCTGTCGGTGACCACGCTGCCGCACACGCCGCCCGAGGTCGCCGGCGTCGCGAACCACCGCGGCGAGGTGGTGCCCGTGATCGAGCTCCGCATGCGCTTCGGGCTCCCCCCGGTCGAGCCGAGCCGCAGCACCAAGTGGATCCTTGTCGACGTCGGCACGCACACGGTCGGGCTCGTCGTCGACGCCGTGACGGAGGTCTTCGGGACGAGCGGCGACTACCGGCCGACGCCGCCGGTGGGCGGCAGCAGCGATCTGCGCGGCATCGTGGGCGTGACGACGCACGACGAGCGGATGATCTTCGTGCTCGACGTCGGGCGCTTCATCGAGCTCGCCCTCGCGCTCGCCGCGTCGGGCGCGCTCCTGGAGGCCCCGTGAGCCGCGCCTTCGACGACCTGGGCCCGTACAGCGGCCCGCGCGTGAGCGACGCGGGCGCGTGGCCGACCGAGCCCGAGTCCATCTCGCCCAGCGTGCGCAGCACGCCGATGCCGATCTCGGCCATCGCCGCGGCGCTCGACGCGGACGACGCCGAGGAGCGCCGCCAGGCGGCCGCGCGGCTCGGCCGGGCGGACGTCGCGGAGGCGCTGCCGCTCCTGCTCCGCGCGCTCGGCGATCCCGACTGGCGCGTCCGCAAGGAGGCGACCTACGCGTGCCACCGGCTGATCCAGCAGACCTCGTCGTCCGCCGCGCCCGCCGAGGGCGAGCGCCCGGCGGCGATGGAGGGCGCCGAGGGCGCCGAGGGCGCCGAGGGCGAGCGCCCGTCGGCCTCGCAGCTCCTCGTCGGCGCGGTGCTCGACGCGCTGCGGACCAGCGACGACGTCGGCCTGCGGAACGCGGCCATCGAGGTGCTCGGCTACTGCGGCCGCGACGCCACGCCGGCGCTCGTCGGCGCGCTCGCCGAGCTCGCGGGCGACGAGCGCAAGCTGGTCGTCGACGCGCTCGGCCGCACGCGCGACCCGGCGGCGCTCGACGCGCTCTACGCGACACTCGGGGAGAAGGACGACAACCTGCGCCAGAGCGCGATCGAGGCGATCTCCGGGATGGGGCTCATCGCGCGCGAGCGGGTGACGGACATCCTCTACGAGCGGCTCGCCGACCGCGATCGCTTCGTGCGGCTGACCGCGCTGAACGGCCTCAACGGCCTCGAGGCGCCGGTGCCGTGGCGGGTGCTCGCGCCGCTCATCGACGACCCGATCCTCCGCTCGTCGGCGCTGGTCGCCGCCGCGCTCGCGGAGAGCCCCGAGGCGCCGCGGGCGCTCTGCGCGGCGCTCGCGACGGCGCGCGGCGGCGCGTTCGCGCAGCTCGTGCGGGCGCTGGCGCGGCTCGCGGAGGGGCCGCTCGCGTCGCACGTCGTGACGTCGCTCCGCGCGGCCCCGATCGAGGTGGGCGCCCGCCTCGTGCAGGCCGCCGCTGCGCAGGGCTCCGGCGGCGCGGAGCCCCCGTCGTGGCGCGGCTTCGGCGCCGATCCGGTGAGCGGGCGCGCGCAGGCGCTCGTGCTCGCGGCGATGGCGCGCGCGCCCGGCGCGGCCGACGCCGCGGTGCAGGCGATGATCGAGCCGGCGCTGGTCGAGACGGCGCAGCGCGCGCTCGGCCTGCTCGGCGAGGAGGCGCTGCCCGCGGTGCTCGCCTACCTCGAGCGCCACGTCGATCCCGACCCGGATCTCTGGGAGGGGCTCGACGACGCGACGGCCGCGCTCATCGACGGCGCTGTCGCGATCGCAGAGCAGCGCGGGCGCGGGGGCGATCCGGCGCGGCCTGCCCCGGACGCCGCGCCCGATCCGCTGCTCGACGAGCTGCTCGGCGCCGTGCGCCGGTCGGTCAAGAGCCCCTCGACGCTCGTGGCGACGAGCGCGCTCTACGGCCTCGCGAAGATCGGGACCGCCGACGATTTCGAGCTCGTCGTGTCGCAGACGCGCGCCGTCTCGCTGCCGGTCGCGCGCGCGGCGGAGAGCGCGCTCGCGGGGCTCTCCGAGCGCTATCCCGAGGCCGCGCGCGCGCTCGCGCGGCGGCTCATGCAGGCGGAGCGGACGCACCTCGCGGCGGCGATCGTGATCGAGGCGCTCGGCTCGGCGGATCCGGAGGAGCTCGCGTTCCTGAGGAGCGCCGCGTCGGCGGGCGACGTGCGCGCGCGCCGCGCGGCCGTGACAGCGGTGGCCGTGGCGGCGGGCATCGCGGCGCTCGACGTGCTGAGCCTCTCGCTGGCCGACGAGGAGCGGGAGGTCCGCCTGGCGGCGGCGCGCGCGCTGGGCCGCCTGTACGCGTCGCTGTCGGACGCCGGCCCTGCCGGCGACGAGCGGGCCCGCGCCCGCGAGCTGCTCGGGCTGGTGCGCGCCTCGGGCGAGCCCGAGCTCGTCGCGGCCGCGGCGCAGGGCGGCGCCCCGTTCCGCTCGGATCCCCCCTGGGGCGAGGCGGGGGATCGGCTGAGCGCGCCCGTCTCGATCGAGGTCGGCGAGGGCGCCGTGTCCACGCCGGGGATGCCCGGCGGGCCGCCGTCGGGGAAGGTGCCGTGAACCGACGGCGGGACGACGAGATCCGTCTCTTGCCCGACGAGTTCCAGCGGCTGCGGGACCTGTTCAACAAGCACTGCGGGCTCCAGTTCGGGCCCGAGGCGCGCACGTCCATGGAGCGCCGGCTCCGCGAGCGGGTCGTGGTGCTCGGCCTCTCGTCGTTCGCGCAGTACCACGAGTACCTGCGCCTCCACAGCCGCGGGCGCACCGAGCTCGACGAGGCGATCGAGCTCATCACGGTGAACGAGACGTACTTCTTCCGCGAGGACTACCAGCTCCGCGCGCTGACGACCGAGATCGTGCCGATGATCGTGAAGGCGGGCGGCGCCAGGAGCCGGCTGTCGATCTGGAGCGCGGGCTGCTCGACGGGCGAGGAGGTCTACTCGATCGCGATCACCGCGCGGGAGGCGGGCGCCGCGGATCGCCGCGAGGTCCGCGTCTTCGGCAGCGACATCTCGCGCCGCTGCGTGGTGGCCGCGCGCAAGGGGGTGTACGGCGCCTCGTCGTTCCGCGTGACGCCCCCCGAGCTCAAGCGGCGCTACTTCACCGAGCGGCCGGACGGGTTCCACGTGGTGGACGACCTGCGGTCGCTCTGCCAGTTCGGGCACCTGAACCTGCTCGACTCGTCGCGCGCGGCGGTGGTCGGGCGCGTGGACGTCATCTTCTGCCGCAACGTCCTTATCTACCTGGACGAGGAGTCGCGGCGCCGGGTGATCGATATCTTCTACGAGCGCCTCTCGCCCGGCGGGTTCCTCCTGCTCGGCCACTCCGAGTCGCTGCTGAACGTCACGACCGCGTTCGAGATCGTGCACCTCCGGGAGGATCTCGTGTACCGCAAGCCGGCGGCCACGCTGCGTCTCGGGCTCACGGAGGGCTCGCCGGAGCGGGGGGGCGGGGAGGAGGGCGGATGAGGCGGCGAGGAAGTCGAGGCTGTACAGGCGACGGGTGGTCCCATGGCGCCCCGGGTGGGCTAGAATGAACCTCCGGCGGAAGGTTTTGCGCTCATGACATTCGCTCCCCTGCGCGTGCTCGTCGTCGACGACTCCGCGTACAACCGGCGCAACATCGCCGAGATCTTGAGCGGAAGCGACGAGATCGAGGTCGTGGGCAAGGCCGGTGACGGCGACGACGCGCTCCGCCAGGCCGCGCAGCTCAGGCCGGACGCGATCACGCTGGATCTCGAGATGCCGCGCATGGACGGCTTCACGTTCCTGCGCATCCTGATGGCGCGGCAGCCCACGCCGGTGATCATCGTCTCCAGCTACAGCCACAAGGAGAACGTCTTCAAGGCGCTCGAGCTGGGCGCTGTCGACTTCGTGGCGAAGCCGGATCGGCAGTTCACGGCCGACGCGCAGATCCGCCGGGAGATCATCCAGAAGGTCCTGCTCGTGCGCTACCTCCGCCCCCGCTCGCCGATGCCTGCGGCCGCGGCGCCGGCCCGCGCGTCGCAGCCCACGGCGCAGCGCGCGGCGCAGGAGCCGTCGCGGCTCGGGGTCTCCCTGCGCCACCTCGTGGCGGTCGGCTCCTCGACCGGCGGGCCCACGGCGCTGCTGGAGATCTTCAACCGCATCCCGGATCGTTTCCCCGGCGCGATCCTCATCGCGCAGCACATGCCCGACAAGTTCACGCGCACGTTCGCGGAGCGGCTCGATCGCAAGGGCGGGCTCCGCGTCGTGGAGGCGCAGAACGGCGACCAGGTGGTGGCCCGCAAGGCGTACGTGTGCCCGGGCCGCATGTGCATGGAGATCGCGGTGACGCCGGGCAGCGGGGTCGGGCTGAGCGGCGACATCCGGATCCGGGTGGGCGCGCCCGCGCCTGGCGATCGCTACGTGCCGAGCGCGGACCGGCTGTTCCGGAGCGTGGCGCAGGTGGGCGGCAGCCGCGCTGTGGGCATCATCCTGACGGGGATGGGCGACGACGGGGTGAACGGCGCGCGGGCGATCCGCGCGGCCGGGGGCACGGTGGTGGCCGAGAGCGAGGACTCCGCGGTTGTCTACGGCATGCCGGGCGCCGCGGTGCGGGCGGGGGTCGTGAACGAGAGCCTGCCGTTCACGGCGATCGGCGACTTCATCGCGCTGCTCTCCTAGGCGCGGCGGTGGTTCCTCGAGAGCCCCGAGAAAATTGAACCACAGAGGCGCGGCGGTGGTTCCTCGAGAGCCCCGAGAAAATTGAACCACAGAGGCGCGGCGGTGGTTCCTCGAGAGCCCCGAGAAAATTGAACCACAGAGGCGCGGCGGTGGTTCCTCGAGAGCCCCGAGAAAATTGAACCACAGAGGCGCGGCGGTGGTTCCTCGAGAGCCCCGAGAAAATTGAACCACAGAGGCGCGGCGGTGGTTCCTCGAGAGCCCCGAGAAAATTGAACCACAGAGGCGCGGCGGTGGTTCCTCGAGAGCCCCGAGAAAATTGAACCACAGAGGCGCGGCGGTGGTTCCTCGAGAGCCCCGAGAAAATTGAACCACAGAGGCGCGGCGGTGGTTCCTCGAGAGCCCCGAGAAAATTGAACCACAGAGGCACAGAGGGCACAGAGGGGAGAGAGAATTCTGCCCCTCTCCGATCAGGGATCGCCGACGGATCGAGCTCTTTCTACTCTCCGATCCCTCTGTGCCCTCTGTGCCTCTGTGGTTCAAATCTCTCTCTTCATCACACACGCCGCCGCTGTGTGCTCCAGCCCCCTGAACCGTTGGCACTGCAACGGTTCCCGGCTGACTGCCAAAGTTGACCCCTCGGTCGCATCGTGAGACAGGTCGGGCGCTGACATGCGGATCCGACGCGCCGCACGCAGGCTTGTTTGTCTTGGCTGGATGGTCGCCCTCTCGGGCGTCGCGTTCGACGGCCTCGCTGCGCCCGCGGAGGCCGCGGCGACCGCGGCCGAGGCGAAGAAGGCCGAGCCGAAGAAGGACGGGCCAGCCGACGGCAAGGCGGAGAAGCCTGCCCCGGCCAGGCCGGCGGCGCGCGCCGCGGGGGCGTCGAGCGGCAACGGCGGCGCGAAGCGCGTGGCCGCCAAGGCGCCGGCGAAGCCCGCGGCGCGGTCGAAGCCGGCGAAGAAGGGCGCGGGCAAGATCGCGCGCAAGCCGGGGGAGCCCGGCGCCCCGGACGAGGCGGCGCGGCGGGTCATCGCGGGCACCTCGACGCCGGCGGGGGCGAGCGTCGCCGAGTCGCCCGAGCTCCGCACGATGCGCGCGATCGACCAGGCGCTCTTCCCCGGCGCCGCGCCGACCGCCGGCCCGGCGTGGCCGGTCGACGGCACGCTCCTGCTCGGCGCGGGCGAGCCGCGCATCGAGGCCTCCGGCCTGCCGCCCTCCGGCCTGACGGCCGCGCCGGTGGACGCCGAGGAGACCCGCGACATCTCCTGGCTGCGGCAGCTCGAGCTGCCGGAGATCCCGGTCCGCTGGGACGGCCGGGTCGTGCGCTACCTCGAGTACTACAAGGACGACCCGCGCGGCCGCTGGGCCGTGGCCACGTGGATCAAGAAGAGCGGCCGCTACGGCGCCGCGATCCGCCGCGTCCTCCGCGAGCAGGGGCTCCCGGAGGACCTCCTCTGGCTGTCGCTCGTCGAGAGCGGCTTCGACCCGACCATCCACTCCCCGGCCGGCGCCGCGGGCCTCTGGCAGTTCATGCCCGAGGGCGCGCGCATCTACGGCCTCACGGTCGACCGGTGGGTCGACGAGCGCCTCGATCCGGAGCGCTCGACGCTCGCGGCGGCGCGGTACCTCTCGGATCTGCGGCGTCGCTTCGGCGGCTGGGAGCTCGCGTTCGCGGCCTACAACATGGGCTACGGCGGGCTGCTCGCGTCCATCCGCAAGTACAACACGAACGACTTCTGGGAGCTTTCGCGGCTCGAGGCGGGGATGCCGCTCGAGACGGCGCTCTACGTGCCGAAGATCCTCGCGATCGCGATCGTCGCGCGGAACCTGAAGGTGTTCGGCTGCGACGAGCTGGAGCTCGACCCGGCGGTGACGTTCGACAAGATCTCGCTGGGCTCCGGGGTGTCGCTCCAGTCGGTGGCGGCCGCGACGGGGGCGGGGGCGCCGGAGATCGAGGCGCTGAACCCGCAGCTCGTGGCGAAGCGCACGCCGCCCTCGCCGGTGGACGCGAGGGAGCAGGCGCGCTGGGAGATCCGGGTGCCGGCGGGCGCCGGGGCGCGCGCGGCGAAGTCGATGCCGAAGCTCCTCGAGCGCGAGCCGAAGCTCGAGCGGTACCTGGTGCGCTGGGGCGAGTCGCTCGACGACATCGCGACGTTCCGCGGCACGACGCGGTGGACGCTGCAGTCGCTGAACGGCCTGCGGGCGGGCGAGCCGGTGCGCCCGGGGACGCTGCTGTTCGTTCCGGCGGCGGAGGGCGTCGGCGTGGCGGCGGCGGAGCACCTGCTCGCGAACGGCGCGCCGCTGTCCTCGGAGGCGAAGCCGGTCGTGGTGGTCCCGGCGCAGCGCTTCTCGTACGAGGGTCGCCGGCGCGTGTTCTACCGGGTGGTCGCGGGCGACGCGCTCCGGGATCTCGCGGCGGTGCTGTCGGTGACGCCGGACGAGATCTGCCGCTGGAACACGCTCGCGCCCGGGGCGTCGCTCCACGAGGGCATGACGCTCCAGCTCTTCGTGCCGAGGTCGCAGCGCCACGACGGGGTCTTCCTGCTCGACGAGGCCGACGCGCGGGTGATGGAGGTCGGCTCGGAGGAGTTCTTCACCCACTTCGAGGGGCTGAAGGGCCGCAAGCGCATCGAGATCGCGGTGCGCGAGGGCGACTCGTTCAGCAAGCTCGCGACCCGTTACGGCCTGAGCGTGGGCAGCCTCGAGCGGATCAACCAGCGCTCGCGGCGGAGCGTGCTGATGCCGGGCGACCGGCTGGTGGTGTACGTGCCGGCGTCGCATCCGGGCGATCCGCCGCCGGTGGAGCCGCGCGAGGACGACGTCCGCGTCGCGTCGGCCCAGGCCGCGGGCGCGGTGGACGACGGCGACAAGGCGGCGGCCGCCGTGCCGGTGAAGGCGGCGACGGCCGCCGTGCCGGTGAAGGCGGCGACGGCCGCCGTGCCGGTGAAGGCGGCGACGGCCGCCGTGCCGGTGAAGGCGGCGACGGCCGCCGTGCCGGTGAAGGCGGCGACGGCCGCCGTGCCGGTGAAGGCGGCGACGGCCGCCGTGCCGGTGAAGGCGGCGACGGCCGCCGTGCCGGTGAAGGCGGCGACGGCCGCCGTGCCGGTGAAGGCGGCGACGGCCGCCGTGCCGGTGAAGGCGGCGACGGCCGCCGTGCCGGTGAAGGCGGCGACGGCCGCCGTGCCGGTGAAGGCGGCGACGGCCGCCGTGCCGGTGAAGGCGGCGACGGCCGCCGTGCCGGTGAAGGCGGCGACGGCCGCCGTGCCGGTGAAGGCGGCGACGGCCGCCGTGCCGGTGAAGGCGGCGACGGCCGCCGTGCCGGTGAAGACGGCGACGGCCGCCGAGGGCGCGAGCGAGACGAAGCCAGCGAAGGCCGAGGCCGGTGCGGGCGAGACGAAGCCGGCGAAGGCCGACGGGAAGGCCGCCGAGGGCGCGGGCGAGACGAAGCCGGCGAAGGCCGAGGCCGGTGCGGGCGAGACGAAGCCGGCGAAGGCCGAAGGGAAGGCTGCCGAGGGCGCGGGCGAGACGAAGCCGGCCAAGGCCGACGGGAAAGCCGCCGAGGGCGCGGGAGCCACGAAGCCGGCGAAGGCCGAAGGGAAGGCCGCCGAGGGCGCCGGCGCCACGAAGCCGGTGCGGGCCGAGGGGGCGAAGGCCGAGGCGGGCGCCGGGGAGAAGCCCGGCCGCGCGGACGCGGCGGGCGCTGGCGAGCGGGCCGGCGCGGCGGCGGAGGAGAAGAAGGCTCCCGAGGGCGAGAAGAAGCCGGCGCCGGGCGGCGCGGACGAGAAGACCCCGGCGGGGCGCGCCAAGGGAGCGCAGGACAAGGAGAAGCCCGCGACGGGCAGCGGCACCGCGCTGTGATGTCGCGTGGCACGGCAGCCGAGCTCAAGCGAGCTCGTCTGTCGAGGCGAGCTGTCGAGGGCAGCCGAGAACAGCCCGTGTCGAGATGGGGTCTCGGGAGAGAGCTTCCTCAGGTCTCGTCCCGCCCGTGGACGCTGGCCGGCGGGCTGGTCGCCTCGACAGCGGTGAACGGTTCAATGATCTTGTAGAAATGTGATGTGCCTTTAGGGACCGTCCACGAATCGCCGGGCTCGAGGCGCACCATCTGTCCCTCGAGGTGCAGCTCGGCTCGCCCCTCGATCACGAACCCCACGGTCTCATAATCGCGTGCGGTCGGCTGTTTCTCCTCGCCGGGCGGCTCGCGCTCCCAGAGCCGCATCGAGACCTGGACTCCGGAGGCCAGGTACTTCTGTCCCATCTGCCCTCTCGGGGAGCGGCCGGAGGAGACCTTCATGATGGTTGTGTCGCCCATGTGCGCCTCGCTTTCGTCGTCGATCGATCCGTCCGGTCACTCGCCTGGTCTGGCGAGGAGCGCGGGCGCGATCGTGGGCGCCAGCCTCGCTGACGCGAATCGGGCTTCTCCCTCATTCCTCGTCCGTCTTTGCTCGTCGGTCTTTCGTTGCAGAGAACGTATCCCGCCGGTCCGAACTCCTGTAGGATGGATCTCACTGGAGGCGCGTCCCGTGGACCTGGGATCTGGATCGTACGTCGCGCGGGAGCGCGCGAAGGATGGGTCGCACGGGGCGAGCGCGGGGCGGTGGGTGCAGGGGGAGCGCGGCCCTGTCACCGGAGCGGCGCTGATTGACGCGGTCGTCCGGGCGCGCTCCGTGAGGGCCAGGCGCGCTGCGCTGCCAGGAAGTCGCTGATGTCGTCTCCGAAGAGTCCGACCTTGCTCTCAGCCGGCGTGCTGATCGACAGGAAGTACCGGCTCGTGCGCCAGATCGGCGAGGGCGCGATGGGCGTCGTCTGGTCGGCGGTGAACGTGACGACCGCGCGCGAGGTGGCGCTGAAGCTGATCCACCGCCCCGAGGCCGAGTTCCGGCTGCGGCTGCAGCGCGAGGCGCGCAATTGCGGGGCGCTGCGGCACCGGAACGTCATCGACATCTACGACATGGGGGAGACGGAGGCCGGGGAGCCGTTCCTTGTGATGCAGCTCCTCACGGGCGAGACGGTGGCCGAGCTGCTCGCGCGGCGGCGCAAGCTCGAGCCGCCGGTGGCCGCGTCGATCGGGCGCGACGTCGCGAGGGGCCTCGCGGCCGCGCACGCGATGCACGTCATCCACCGCGACCTGAAGCCGGCGAACATCTTCCTGCACCGCGAGCCGGACGTGGACGAGCCGGTGGTGAAGGTGCTCGATTTCGGGGTCGCCAAGAACCTCTCGGTCAACGACGGCCTGCACACGGTGCAGGGCGGCGCTGTCGGCTCGCCGCTCTACATGAGCCCGGAGCAGGTGAGGGCGGAGCCGAACGTGGATCACCGCGCCGACATCTGGGCGCTCGGGGTGGTACTGTTCGAGATGCTGACCGGCATGCGCCCGTTCCAGGGGGACGCGCAGTCGGTGTTCATGGGGATCCTGACGGGCGAGATCCCCACCGTGTCCAGGTACCTGAGGCGGGTGGACCACGGCCTCGTCGATCTGATCGCCCGCTGCATGCGGCGCGAGCGATCCGACCGGATCGGCTCGGCGGCGGAGGTCGCGGCGCTGCTCGATCGGTACGCGGCGCGGGGCGCGGGGGCAGACGCGGCGCTGCGGCAGACGGCGGACGCGCCGTGGCCGCAGCCGGGCGCTGGCGGCGCGGCGGCGCAGCCCGGGTCGGGGAGCGCGGGCCTCGCGGCGCCGGCGTCGATCGCGGATCCGATCTCGGTGAACGCGGGCAGCGCGGGCGCGCTGCCCCTGGCGCTGCTCGGCGGAGGGCCGCGTGCGCCGGTGCCGGTGCAGGAGCTGCCGGGCGCGGGCGCGGTGGCGTCGCAGCGCCCGGGGAGCTCGGCGCAGCTCACGCCGCTGCCGTCGGCGGGGCGTGCCCCCTGGGACGACGACATGCCGACCTTGCCGATCGCGCGCGGGAGCGCGGAGGCGGCCGGGGCGGCGCGGCAGCGCGCGGGGTCGGGGCAGCATCCGGCGGCGGGGCCTGCCGCGGCTGCGCTGGCGACGCCGCTGCCTTCGGCGGTGGGGTCTGCAGCGCCCGGGCTGGCGCATCCTGGGCTGGCGCAGGCGGGCGCGGCGCAGCCCGCGCCGGGGGTGTTCCCGGAGCGCGGGTCATGGGGGAGCACGGTCCGCATGAGCTCGCCGTCGATCCCGGAGCGGAAGGCGGGGGCGAGCACCGGCGGTCCTGCCGTCGCGCCGGGCTCCGGGAGCTACGTCGCTCCGTCGGGCTCGATCCAGGAGTCCACGGTGAAGCTCGGGGCGGAGGCGGGCACTGGCGCGTCGGACTCGAGGCCGGGCGCGACCACCGCGACGGGCGCCGCCGCGACGTCGAGCACGTCGGCGCAGGCGGGGAGCTCGTCGACGACGCCGCTCGTCTCGAACCATCCGTCGGTCCATCAGACCGGCGCGCACAGGGCGCAGGACGCCCAGGACGCGGCCCCGCAGGACGATCGGAGGCGCCGGCGGACGGCCGCGACGCTGGCGATCGCGGCCGCCGCCGTGTCGCTCATCCTTGTGGGGATGCTGATCGCGATGCGCTCGGGGGGGCCGTCGCACGCCGCGCCGGAGGAGCCCGGGAGCCTGGCGCCGCCGGTGAACAGCGCCGGCGGAGACATGGGCGCGGTGCCGGAGCGCGGGGGATCGCCGCCGCCGGACGAGGAGCCCCCGGCGCGACGCGATGAGGCGCCGCCGGCGTCCGCGCCGCCCGAGGTGCCGCCGCCGAGCGCCGTTCCGGTGAACAGCGCCGGCGCAACGCCGAGCGGCGGCGCGGGCGCAGCGCCGAGCGGCGGCGCGGGTGCGGTGGCGGGGACGGCGAGCAGCGCGAAGTCGATCCGGACACAGCCGTCTCCTCTGGTGACATCGCAGCAGGCGAAGCCGCCGGCGGCGGTCTCGTGCGCTCATCTGAGGTTTCTCGAGCGGAAGCAGTGCGAGGCGAAGCACAAGAAATAGCTGAGCTCTCGGCGGATCCATCCAGCTACACCCGCCGGAGTCACGATCGTCGCGGCGTTGGCCTCGAGCGTCGCTGCGGTGACGAACACGTGTGCTGGACGCATGCCGTGCTCAGGGGCCGGGCGCCTGCCCACGCCTTTGCTTGACGGTGCGCTGCCTCACCTGCGACAATTCTTCCCAAGCGCCCTCGATCTGCCACTGCATCCGCCCTCACGCGAGCTCACTCCATGCAGTCTCCCTCGCCTCCTGCCGCGCCGCCGCCAGGTGCGCTCGTTTGCGGCAAATACCGCCTTTTGCGCCGGATCGGCGAGGGCGCGATGGGCGTCGTCTGGGCAGCGCACAACGAGGCCACATCGCGCGAGGTGGCGCTCAAGCTGCTCGTGCGGCCCGATCCGGAGCTCCGCGTCCGGCTCTTGCGGGAGGCGCGCGCCTGCGGCGCCGTGAGCCACCGGAACATCGTCGATATCTACGATGCTGACGAGACCGAGAGCGGCGATCCGTTCCTGGTCATGCCGCTGCTCTCCGGCGAGACGCTCTCGTCGTTGCTCAAGCGCAAGCGGAAGCTGGAGGTCCCCGAGGCCTCGCGCATCGCCCGGGACATCGCGCGCGGCCTCTCCGCCGCGCACGAGCGCGGCATCATCCACCGCGATCTGAAGCCGTCCAACATCTTTCTCCACACCGAGCCAGGCGACACCGACTACGTCGTCAAGATACTCGACTTCGGCGTGAGCAAGTTCGTCACCGGGCCTCAGCAGGTGCGGACCGCGACAGGCATCCTCATCGGCTCGCCTGCGTACATGAGCCCGGAGCAGGTGCGGGCGCAGGGCGAGCTCGACACGCGCGCGGATCTCTGGGCGCTCGGCGTGGTGATGTTCGAGATGCTCACGAGCCGGCGGCCGATCCAGGGCAGGGCGCATGAGCTCCTGAGGAGCGTGCTCCAGGGCGACATCCCGTCGGTGTCGCAGTTCGTCTGGCAGATCGATCCCGGCCTCGACGCCCTGGTGACGCAGTGTCTCCAGCGCGATCGCGAGCGGAGGCCGCGCTCGGCGGCCGAGGTCGCGGCGGCGCTCGAGTCGTTCGTCACGCCGTCGGCGCCCCCGCGCTTGCCCTCGTCGCCGGGGTCGTCGCCGGAGCTGCGTCATGAGATACAGCAGCATCTGGGGAGAGGGTCGTGGGGCGGGGCTTCGTCTGGACCTTCGCCGGCGACAACGACGCCGCTCCCGCTGTCCATGGGCCATCTGCAGTCTCCGCACGGGCACGGCGGGGCGGCGGCATCGACGCGGGGCGCGTCGCCGGCGCCGGCGCTCCCGGCGGGCGGGGGCGCGGTGACGCCGGCGCAGCGGAGGTCGATGTCGAGCAATCCTCTGCTGGGCGAGCACGGGACGATCAAGCTCAGCCCGGATCAGGCGGCCGTCTTCCATCGGGCGGCGCAGGCGTCGTCTCTGGCGCTTCCGAGCGCGAGCGCGCCCGCGCCGAGGGCGGCGTCGTTCGGCGGCACCGTGCCGCTCGGACCGCTCCCTCCGCCGAGGCGATCGTCTCCCGAGCTTGCCCGGTCGCCTGTCGTGTGGGTCGCGATGGCGGTGCTCGCGGCGGCGGTGCTCGTGGGGATCGGCATGATCGCGGGGTACCTCCTGTTGCGCGCCGGCGTGGAGAGCCCGGGGGAGCGCGGCGCAGAGCGTGCTACCTTCGATGGCGTCCCTTGGTTGGCCATAGGTAAAGAGATCTCGCGCGCCGTCGTGCTGCGCCTCGAACAACCCTGCTGAGCTCGATGTCGAAGTCTTTCACGCAGATCGCTCCTGGCCTGGTGATCGCCGAGAAGTACAAGCTGGTGCGGCGCCTGGGCGAGGGATCCATGGGTGTGGTGTGGGCGGCGCTCAACCTGTCCACGTCGCGCGAGGTGGCGCTGAAGCTGATTCACCGTCCGGATCCCGAGCTCCGGCTGCGGCTGCAGCGGGAGGGGCGGAACGGCGGGGCGCTGCGGCACCGCAACGTCATCGACATGTACGACATGGGGGAGACCGACTTCGGTGAGCCCTTCCTTGTGATGCAGCTCCTCACGGGGGAGACGCTCGCGGAGCTCCTCCAGCGCCGGCGCCGGCTCGACGCGGACGTGGCGGCGTCGATCGGGCGCGACGTGGCGCGGGGCCTGTCCGCGGTGCACGCGCTGCATATCGTTCACCGCGATCTGAAGCCGGCGAACATCTTCCTGCACCGCGAGCCGGACATGGACGAGCCGGTGGTGAAGGTGCTCGATTTCGGGGTCGCCAAGAACCTCGCCGTGAACGACGGGGTCCGCACGGCGACGGGCGGAGCTGTCGGCTCGCCGCTCTACATGAGCCCGGAGCAGGTGAGGGCGGAGCCGAGCGTGGATCACCGCGCCGACATCTGGGCGCTCGGGGTGGTGCTGTTCGAGATGCTGACCGGCATGCGCCCGTTCCAGGGGGACGCGAGGGCGGTCTTCACCGGGATCCTGACGGGGGAAATTCCGAAGATTTCCAGGTACTTGCGGCGGATCGACCCGGGGCTCGTGGAGCTCGTGGCGCGGTGCATGGCGCGCCATCGGGACGACCGGATCGGGTCGGCGGCCGAGGTGGCGGAGCTCCTCGAGGGGTACGCGGGCGGGAAGGCGAGGCCGGGCGTGGGGGCGGGGGCCGCGGTGGG
>NZ_JEMA01000207.1 GCF_001589285.1 Sorangium cellulosum
GCTGCCGAAGTTCGACCCGAAGTCCGCGCGGAACCAGGGCTGCTCACCGGCCGCATGGGACAGGGTCTGCACGTTCTCTCCGGCGTTCTTTCCTGCCTGCGACACGCGCCAGCTCGCCGAGCCTCCCGCGCCCGACTCCTGGGGGATCGTCAGCGCGATGCGCTCGTCGAACGCGCCCGCCGTGAGCGCGCCTTTTCCATCCCGCGAGCACCCCGTCACGGCGATGCGCCGCGGGTCGATGTTGGCTGCCGGGGTCTTCTCCAGCGCGTCGATGATCCGGCTGACCCCCCAGGCCCACGCGATCATCGAGCTGGCCGGGTGATCCTTGCCGTAGAGGTCATAGAACTTGCCCGTCCCGCGCGAGCCGCCGCCGCTCTGGGCGCCTATCTCGTTGTTGTTGAAGACCGCCGTCGCGACGCCGTTCGAGGTGAACACGCTCGTGTCCAGGGTGATGAAGCCAAAGCCCGCGAGGCTGATGAGGAGCGGTATCGGACCGGAAGGCGCTCCGGCAGGGGCGTTGATGTCGATCGAGAAGGAGACGCTCTTCGCGCCCTCCTTGACGTCGACGGTCAGCGTCTTGCCCGAGAACGCGCCCGTGACGTTCTCCCTGGCGACAGCGGGCTTCGGCCCGGACTCGTACTCCTCGACCTGCGCCTTGATCTCCGCGCGTCGACACGCCCACTCCGACCTCTTCGTGATGCGTGAGCCGTCCAGCATCAGGAACGGGTCGTGATGGGTCTCGTACGCCGGGAGGGACGACGCGGCAGGCAACGTCGGCCTGGCGCAGCGCGCGCCGCTGTCCTCGACGGTGCCGCCCCCGTCGGCGCCGCCGGATCCACTTCCACCTGCGCTCGCGCTTCCTTCATCACCGCCTGTGCCCGCGCCCGGGCCGCTCGCGGCGGAGTCGCTGCTCCCCGTGCTCGGGCCTGCCCCCCCGCCGCCCGCTTCCGACGATCCGTCGGAGGTGCCTGACCCGCACGCCACGAGCAGCGGCAGCAAGGCGGTCCCGGTGAGCAGCTTGAACGTGATCGGTCGAAAGGACATCGCTGGCCTCGCTGGGTCGACAGGGCTCGGCATGGGCGTGCTCGAACGGTCGTCCCGCGTCTTCCCCCACCGGGAACGCCGGACCGCGCTTCGAACACTCTTCTTGCAGCTCGAGATCACATTGTAACTGTCTCGGCGCCGAACCCGATCAAGAAAAATGCAGGGCTGTCAGATACTCGCTTCCTGTCGCAAGAGCAGCGATCCTCGTTGGTTCTCGTCCTTATCCCCACCTCGGCGCCGATCCATGAGCCGCCCCTGTCGTGTGGTCATTCACACGAACACCTCACTCTCCATGACGGGGCGTCCGGTGATGCGGAGCATCGAGCCCTATCGCCTCCACGGCGTCGCAGGCGGCCTTCATGCCCACATCCGGATACGCCTCACGGCAGGTCCGGATCGCCTCCGCCCTCTTGCCTTCGTCAAGCAGCGAGCGAACGCGCTCCTGAGCCGAAAGCGGCTCAGGCTCCGGGCGGCATTCCTGGTAAGCCTATCGGGTCACGCTGGAACGGTTCATCGGTCGCCGCCCGCCCCATGCTGCCACGTCGCCCGCCTGCCCCTCCCCGCGGCGCCGCGCGCGCCCTACAGCACCGTGTGACGCGGCCGCAAGCCATGGCCGCCGCTGCATCGTCCGTCGACAGGCGCCGCCGAGCGCCCCGGCGCACCCCTGGACCACACGAGGACTCATGGGACGAACCTTCTCCGAGCTGGACGACGATCTCACCGGCTTCCTCGCCGAGCAGCGCCTCTTCTTCGTCGCCTCCGCGCCCTCGGGCGACGGCGGGCACGTCAACGTGTCGCCGAAGGGGCACGACACCTTCCGCGTCCTCGACCCGCGGACCGTGGCGTACCTCGACCTGACAGGCAGCGGCGTCGAGACCATCGCGCACCTGCGCGACAACGGCCGCATCACGCTGATGTTCTGCGCGTTCTCCGGCCCGCCGCGCATCCTGCGCCTCCAGGGCCGCGGAGAGCCGATCTTCCCCGGAGACCCGCGCTTCGACGCGCTGGCGGGCCTGTTCCCGCCATTTCAAGGCGTCCGGTCGGTGATCCGCGTCGCGCTCGAGCGCATCGCCACGTCGTGCGGCTACGCCGTGCCGCACATGGCGTACGAGGGCGAGCGGGACACGCTGTCGAAATGGGCAGACCGCAAGGGGCCGGAGGGCCTCTCGCGCTACCGCCTCGAGAAGAACACGACGAGCATCGACGGACTGCCGGGCTTACCCGTCCCCGACGACAGACGAACACCCACGCCAACTTCCCGCGCAGCTTCGTCGAGCTCGTGAGCTGCATCGACAACGACGATCCCGACCGCCTCCCGAGCGACGCAAAGCGCATCCCCCTCCAGGCTCCCCCGGAGCACCTGGCGCGGATCACCGAGTCCATCCGCAGCACCGTCGCCAGGCTCGCCGCGTGCCTCGCGCGATTCCAGGGCTTGCACATCCTCGTCTTCGAGACCCCCGACCCCGACCCCGACGCCCGCCGGCTGAGCGCGGAGGGCGTCCATCACGGGGGCGTCATCACCGTGCGACGCCCGGTGGACACCGCGAACGGGACACGGATGGAGCCAATCCGGCTCCTCGAGCTCGACAGCCCTGCTCCGGACGAGGCGGGGACAGGCAGCGTGGCCGAAGGGAGGATCGCTATCGCGGAGAACCCGGCGGCAGCGCTGATCGAGGCGCAGCCCGACATCGATCATCCGAACGGCGCGGTGGATCTGGTCGAGTCCGTGCTCTGCGTCGCCCAGGCCGCCCTGCCCGAGGTCGAGCGCCGCTACGAGAGTCGGCGAGGTGAGCCGCCAGCGTCGCTCCGGGGCATCACCGATGTCGCGGAGCAGCGCGGCTCCATGTCAGCCGCGCCTTCGAGGATCCGAGCCTGTGCGCCGCGGCGCTCGGCGACCGCCTTCGCTCATTTCACGACGAACTTCGCCGTCGTGAATTTGACTGTCCCGCTGTTGAACTGGGCCTCGATCAACAGCTTGATCTCGTGCAGGTTCCCCAGGGAAAGGCCGAGCCCTTCCCACCGGGTGAAGTGCTCGGAAACAGAGATGGTGCCGCACGTGCGAGCCGTCCGCCGGATGCTGAAATACTGGTCAAACGTTTCACTCGGACCCGTGATGGCCGGCTTGTTCACGCGGGTCTTCTTCCACACGTCGTAGGTCTCGCCATCGGCGGTGAGCGTGCCCACCTCGTCCCGCGGCGTGCCGTCGGAAGAGAAACCCCCCGGCTTTTCGCTCCCCCAATCGTCGAGGATGTAGAACTCGCGAAGCGGGTTGACGGTCCAGCCGTAGATGCCGATGTACGTCAAGCCGCCGTCCTCCTCCGTCTTGGTATGCGCGAACTCCGCCGAGATGGTGCCGATCTGGGTGTGCTTCCGGGTCTGGTTGAAGTCGAGCCCGACGCGCGCCAGGAAGTCCTCGACGTCGTTCCATTCAGCGCTGAACGTGGCGTCGACGCCGTGCACGGTCATGCAGCCCGACCCGCCACCTTCCGCCCAGAGCTCATAACCGTAACCGTTGCCCGCACTGCCTCGGCGGTTCGAGCAATACTCCATGCCTCCGGTCAGGGGTGTCGCTGGCGGGCAGGTTTCCGTGGCGCCGCCCGTGGACGCGCCGCCGTCGCCGGCAGAGCCACCTCCACCCGTCGCTCCGCCTGCACCAGGGAGCCCGCTGCTGCTGCTCGCGCCGCCGCTCCCCGTGACGCCTCCGCTAGCAGGGGCAGCGCCCCCGTCCCCGCCCCCGGCGCCCGGTTGGCCACCGCTCCCGCTCCCGCTGGTGGATCCTGCGATCGATCCGCCGCTCCCGCCGTCGTCCTTCACCTCCCCGGAACCGGAACAGCCCGTGAAGGCCGCGGCAGTCAGGCAAGCGGCGAGGGTACCCAGCGACCAACGAGACGGAGAGAGAACCTGCATCGTTCGAGGATGCCGGGTCCCCACATTTTGATCAAGCGAGGCGAACCGTTTGAACGATAGGTCGTCGTCGGGTTGCCGCACCGGGCAGAAAGTTCGACGACGAACGCATGACAGGCTCGGCGCGGCGGGCCCGCCGCGGACGCGTCTCCGCGTGCCCTCCTCCGGTCGCACATATACTTTGTGCTCAAACTATTTATCGACGTCCGGGGGACGCCTGGCTGTCAAGCACGAACCAGGTTGTGGCGCCGGATCCCCCTCGGTCGACCCTCCAGGAGGATGAGGAAGCTGCCGAGTCCGGCCTCGCCGCGTCGCGCAATGCGCGTCATTCGTCCGCGTCGCGCGGTGGAATCCACCGTGGAGAGACGCCGTGGCGAGACGTCGTGGGGATGCGCCGAGTCGCGCTGGATGGAGTGATTTTCGGCTAGAGGTGCGAGGCGCGCCCGATCTACCCTGGCCGAGGGTCGTCGACTTCCTGCCCGAGCGCATTCGCTCGTGTTCGTCGAGGTGTGTCGTGAGTTTGAGAACGTCTTATCTGGCTCTGGCGGTGGGCTTACTTCAAGCAACTGCCGCCTGCGGGGGGGATGCACCCTCCACAGGCGGCGTGGGCGGCGCGGGGAGCGGCGCGGTCTCCAGCAGCACCGGCGACACCGGCGGCGGCGGCGGGAGCGACTTCGGTGTCGGCGTCGGCTCCAGCAGCGGGGCCGGGGGCGACAGGCCCGACCCCTGCGAGGGCGAGAACCCGCCCGAGGAGTGCAACTTGCCGCAGGAGCCAGCCTGCGGCGACGGCGAGATCAACCAGGCCAGCGAGGCGTGCGACGACGGCAACAGCCTGCCCGGCGACTGCTGTTCCGGTCTGTGCGAGATCGAGCCCTACTGCGAGTGTCCGACCCCCGGCGCGCCGTGCGTGCTGACGATCGCGTGCGGCGACGGCGCCGTCGATCCGGGCGAGTTCTGCGACGACGGCAACACCGTCGACGGCGACGGCTGCAGCGCCGACTGCTACTTCGTCGACCCCTCGTACGTCTGCCCGAAGCCGGGCGAGCCGTGCACGCTGCTCTACGACTGCGGCGATGGCCGCGTGAACGGCTCGGAGCAGTGCGACGACCGCAACAAGACCTCCGGCGACGGATGCAGCGCGACGTGCACGCGCGAGCCTGGCTTCGTGTGCTCGCGGCCCGGCCAGCCCTGCGAGCGCCAGCCCGTCTGCGGCAACGGCGAGAAGGAGAGCGGCGAGCAGTGCGATGACGGCAACACAACGGGCGGCGACGGCTGCTCCAGCCTCTGCCGGCAAGAGTCGTTCTACACCTGCCCCGCCCCGGGCCAGCCCTGCGAGCTGCAGATCCGGTGCGGCGACGGCGCGGTCGACCCCGGAGAGCTCTGCGACGACGGCAACACAACGGGCGGCGACGGCTGCAGCGCCGATTGCCGGGTGCTGGATCCGCTCTTCGCGTGCCCCGACCCGGGTGAGCCCTGCATCCGCCTCTACCGCTGCGGCGATGGCCGCGTGAACAACGGCGAGCAGTGCGAGGACGGCGACGACCCGCCGGCGTCCGGCGACGGCTGCAGCGCGGAGTGCATGCGCGAGCCGGGCTACGTGTGCCCGAGGCCGGGGCAGGCGTGCGAGCTCCTGCCGGTCTGCGGCAACGCGCTCCTCGAGCGCGGCGAGCAGTGCGACGACGGCAATGTCGCGAGCGGCGACGGCTGCTCGAGCCTCTGCCGGCAAGAGTCGTTCTACACCTGTCCGAGGCCGGGACAGCCCTGCGACCTGACGATCCGGTGCGGCGACGGCGTCGTGAACCCGGGCGAGGTCTGCGACGACGGCAACACGGCGAGCGGCGACGGCTGCAGGGCCGATTGCGGCGCGATCGAGGGGCTCTACGTGTGCGCCCGGGCTGGCGAGCCGTGCACCCTCCCCTTCCGGTGCGGCGATGGCCGCGTGAACAACGGCGAGGAGTGCGAGGACGGCGACGACCCGCCCGCGTCCGGCGACGGCTGCAGCGCGACGTGCACGCGCGAGGAAGGGTATCAGTGCAGCCGACCGGGTTATCCGTGCACCCGGCTCCCGGTCTGCGGCAACGGCGCCAGGGAGACGGGCGAGCAGTGCGACGACGGCAACACGGCCGGCGGCGACGGCTGCTCGAGCCTGTGCCGGCAGGAGGCGTTCTACATCTGCCCGACCCCCGGGCGGCCGTGCGAGCTGACGCTCCGGTGCGGCGATGGCGTGGTGAACCCGGGCGAGGTCTGCGACGACGGCAACACGGCGAACGGCGACGGCTGCAGCGCGGACTGCAAGGCGCTCGACGCGTCCTATGCGTGCCCCCGGCCGGGTGAGCCCTGCGTCCTCCTCCACCGGTGCGGCGACGGCCGCGTGAACGGCGCCGAGCAGTGCGACGACGGCGACGATCCGCCGGCGTCCGGCGACGGCTGCACGGCGGACTGCCGGCTCGAGGACGGCTGGATCTGCCGGCCTGGCCAGCCCTGCACGCGGCGGACGTTCTGCGGCGACGGCGTGGTCCAGCCGGGCGAGCAGTGCGACGACGGCGGCAACACGAGCCCCGTCGGCGGCGACGGCTGCACCGCGCAGTGCAAGCTCGAGCTCGGCTGGACGTGCCCGCCGACCGGCGGGCGCTGCACCCCGCCCGCGCCGCCCGTGTGCGGCGACGGCGTCATCGGCGGCACCGAGTCGTGCGACGACGGCCAGGAGCCCCCGGCCGACGGCGACGGCTGCAGCGCCGACTGCCAGCTCATCGAGGATGGGTGGGATTGCTCGCGCGTCGGCTTCCCCTGCAAGACCGTCTGCGGCGACGGCATCAGGATGGGCGCCGAGCAGTGCGACGACGGCGATCTCTTCCCCGGCGACGGCTGCGACGAGACCTGCAAGCTCGAGCCGGGCCGGGTGTGCGACGACGGCGAGCCCCAGGACTGCACGGGCTACTCGTTCTGCGGCGACGCCATCGTCGAGGGCACCGAGGTCTGCGACGACGGCAACAACATGTGGCGCGACGGCTGCACGCCGGACTGCAAGCGGGAGCCGAACTGCCCGGCGGGCGCGTGCCTCTCGGAGTGCGGCGACGGCATCCTCCTGCCCGGCGACGCGACCGAGCAGTGCGATGACGGCAACAACGACAGCGGCGACGGCTGCTCCGCCGAGTGCGAGATCGAGGCCGGCTACGAGTGCGCCGTGGAGACAACCGAGATGCGGCTGCCGATGGTCCTGCGCGACTTCATCGGCTACTGCCCGACGACCAACACCTTCAGCGCCACGGCCAACGGCGCCTGCGACGCCAACCAGAGCGACGCGCTCCGCGGGCACCTCGACTTCGAGATCACCCCCGACGGCGCGCAGATCGACGGCACCGTCCGGACGACGCTCGACGGCGACGGTAAGCCCTTCAACGTCCGCGGGGCCGGCCCGCTCGTGCCGTCGGCCGCGAACGGCTGGACCACGGGGCAGACCAACTTCCAGTGGTGGTACCGGGACAACCCCAACTTCAACAGGACGTTCATCACCACGATCGACCTGCTCGAGACGGGCCCCGGCACCTTCGTGTACGAGCGGGAGCCGTTCTGGCCGCTCGACCTCAACCCGCCCGGCGGGGATCCCGTGCTCGAGAGCCTTGTCGCCAGCGGCCTGGAGCTGCAGCAGAACGGCGACGGAGGCCAGCGGCACAACTTCTACTTCACGAGCGAGGTCCGCTACTGGTTCCAGTTCAACTCGGACCCCGGGGCGCCCGACCCTGTGCTCACGTTCTTCGGTGACGACGACGTCTGGGTGTTCATCAAGAACACGCTGACCGCGGACATCGGCGGCATCCACCAGCGCAACCAGGAGAGCGTGACCATCCTCGACAACGGCGACGCGCGCGTGACCCCCTGCGCCGAGGACAACTGCCCCACGCCGCGCACGCCCCGGGTCATCGACCTGAACCTCGAGGACGGCAAGGTCTACGAGATCGCGGTGTTCCAGGCCGAGCGCCACGTCACCGGGTCGAACTACCAGCTCACGCTGGCGGGCTTCAGCGCCGGCAAGTCGGTCTGCACGCCGCAGTGCGGCGTCGAGCCGCCGGTGGTGACGCCGGGCGAGGAGTGCGACGACGGCAGCGCGAACGGGACCGGCTACGGCAAGTGCAACAACTGCCAGCTCGGGCCGTACTGCGGCGACGGCATCCGGAACGGCCCCGAGGCGTGCGACAACGGCGTCAACAACAGCACGTACGCCAACGCGTCCGGCGCCTGCGCGCCGGGGTGCGTGGCCCCGCCCCGCTGCGGCGACGGCGCTGTCAACGCCCCGTACGAGGCGTGCGACCTCGGCGCCGGCAACACGGCGAGCGGCTACGGCGGCTGCACGACGTCGTGCGAGATCGGGCCGTCGTGCGGCGACGGCACGGTGAACGGCTCCGAGCAGTGCGACGACGGCATCAACGACGGCGCGTACGACACCTGCAACCCGAACTGCACGCGCGCCCCGCGGTGCGGCGACGGCCGCGTCGACGCGGACTGGGGCGAGGAGTGCGACAGCGCGAGCGACCCGAACTGCGTCAACTGCCGGATCCCCGAGCAGTGCGGCAACGGCATCGTGCAGCCGGAGTTCGGCGAGGAGTGCGACGACGGCGTCAACGACGGCGCGTACGGCCGGTGCGGCCCCTCGTGCGTCAGCGGGCCTCGTTGCGGCGACGGCATCGTCCAGGCCGAGGAGGAGAGCTGCGACCTCGGCGAGGAGCGGAACACCGGCGCTTACGGCGGGTGCACGCGCTCCTGCGGCTACGGTCCGTACTGCGGCGACGGCGTCAGGAACGGCGCCGAGGGGTGCGACGACGGCGTGAACGACGGCGCCTACGGCACCTGCAACCCGAGCTGCACGCCGGCGCCGAGGTGCGGCGACAACCGCGTCGACGTGGAATGGGGCGAGGCGTGCGACAGCGCGGCCGACCCGAACTGCGTCAACTGCCAGATCGCCTCGCAATGCGGCAACGGCGTCACGCAGCCGGACCACGGCGAGGAGTGCGACGACGGCGTGAACGACGGCGGGTACGGCCAGTGCGGCCCCTCGTGCGTGTACGGGCCCCGCTGCGGCGACGGCATCGTGCAGCCCGGCGAGGAGCAATGCGATCTCGGCGACGGGCGCAACACCGGCGCCTACGGCGGGTGCACGCCCACCTGCAGGTACGCGCCGTACTGCGGCGATGGCGTCAAGAACGGCACCGAGGCGTGCGACGACGGCGTGAACGACGGCACGTACGGCACCTGCGCCCCGGGCTGCGCGCCGGCGCCGAGGTGCGGCGACAACCGCGTCGACGCGGACTGGGGCGAGGAGTGCGACAACGCGGCCGACCCGACCTGCGCGAGCTGCCGCTTCGCCTCGCACTGCGGCGACGGGGTGGTCCAGTCGCAGTTCGGTGAGGAGTGCGATGACGGCATCAACGACGGCGGGTACGGCCAGTGCGAGCCGAGCTGCCTGCTCGGCCCGCGCTGCGGCGACGCCATCGTCCAGCCCGAGGACGAGGACTGCGACCTCGGCGAGATGAACAGCGGCATCTACGGCGGTTGCACCGTGGAATGCAAGTACGGTCCGTACTGCGGCGACGGCGTGATCAGCGGCGCCGAGACGTGCGACGACGGCGTGAACGACGGCTTCTACGGGAGCTGCCTGCCCAACTGCACCCCGGCGGCGCGGTGCGGCGACAACCGCGTCGACGACGCGTGGGGCGAGCAGTGCGACCCGCCGAACGCGGCGACGGGCTGCAGCAACAACTGCCGCCTCGGCGCGCAGTGCGGCGATGGCGTCGTCCAGGCCGGCGAGCAGTGCGACGACGGCGTGAACGACGGCGGCTACGGCGAGTGCGGCCCGCGCTGCCAGCTCGGCCCGCGCTGCGGCGACGGCATCCGCAACGGCGCCGAGCAGTGCGACGACGGCGACGGCAACAACACCGGCGGCTATGGCAAGTGCGCGCCGGGGTGCGTCTACGGCCCGTACTGCGGCGACGGTCGGCTGCAGAGCCTCTACGAGGAGTGCGACGACGGCAACCGCATGGGCGGCGACGGCTGCAGCCTGACCTGCCAGTTCGACAGCATCCCCAACTGACCCGTCGGCCGCGGGCGCGCGGGGAGCAGGCCTCGACCGAGGCCTGCCCCCGCGACATCGCCGCCCGCGCCTCCGACCTCCCCGCCTCCGACTCCGACCTCCCCGCCACGTCCCCGAAGACGCCGCCCCTCGCGGTCGCCCGCGACCGGTAGGACCTCGAGACCGCCCCTCGACCGGCCCCGCCCGCGCGTGACAGGATGGCGCGGCATGGCCGCGGAGGTGGTGGAAGAGACGGTATTCCAGGGCGGGATCAACACCGTGCGCCGGCGCGGCGACAGGGTCCACCGGCCCGCGAGCGCGGCGGCGCCGGCCATCCACCGGCTGCTGCGGCACCTGCGGGCAGCGGGCTTCGACGCGGCGCCGGAGCCGCTCGGGTACGACGACGAGGGGAACGAGGTGCTCTCGTTCCTCGAGGGCGACGTGCACAACCCCCTTCCGGCCGCGCTGCGGACTCCCGATCTCCTGACCTCCGCCGCCACGTTGCTGCGCCGCTTCCACGACGCGAGCGCGACGTTCGTATCCGGGCCGGACGATCGGTGGCAGCTTCCGGCCCGGTCGCCGGCCGAGGTGATCTGCCACGGCGACATCGCGCCCTACAACGCTGTCGTCCGCGACGGCCGGGTGGTGGGCTTCTTCGACTTCGACGTCGCTCACCCGGGCCCGAGGCTGTGGGATCTGGCGTACGCGGTCTACCGGTTCGCCCCGCTCCACGCGCCGACCAACCCGGACAGCGCCGGCAGCCCGGAGCAGCAGGCGCGGCAGGCGGCCCATTTCTGCCGCGCCTACGGCGTCGAGCCCGGGGCCCCGCTGCTCGACGCCGTCGCCGACCGGCTCCCGGCGCTGCTCGCCTCGATGCGCGCGCGGGCCGAGGCCGGCGAGGCCGCGTCGCTGGCGCACATCGCCGCGGGCCACCCCGCGCTCTACGAAGAGGACATCCGCTACCTGCGGGCGCAGCGCGACGTCCTGCTGCGGGTCTTCGCCGCGCCGATCATCGCAGGGCGAGGAGCGCGTACGCGATCGCCACCGCCTGGATGACCGAGAAGCTCAGGAGGCCGGCCGGCAGGAAGTCGAAGAAGCCGAACCGGATGGGCCTGCCGTCGACGTCCCGCAGGTCGGCCCGCTCGGTGAGCGCCTGCGCGAGCGGGCCCGACGTGGCGGCGGTCAGGAAGAGCGAGCTGCCCGCGCAGACCGACAGGGCGAGGCCGACATAGACGGCGGGGCCCGGGAGCCGCTCGGCCAGCGACTCGGCCACCTCGAGCAGCGCCGCCATGCTCGGGCCCGCCGAGAACAGCCCCGTGAGCACGCCCGCCAGCACCAGGAACACGACGAGCTGGACCGACGGCGCGACCGGCAGCCGCTCCAGCGAGCGCGAGACCTCCTCGAAGAGGCCGGTGCGCCGCACCGCCGCGACCATCACGAAGAGCGAGAGCAGGAAGAGCACCGCCTCGATGTCGAGCCCCGTCCTCGCGAGCCTCTCGCCGAGCTTGCGCGCCATGAGCAGCGCCGCGCCGGCGCCGAGCCAGCACACGAGCTCCGGGCCGACGCCGAGCTCCGCGGGCAGGAAGAGCCACGCGGCCACCATGGCCAGGAGCGAGGCCGCCGCCGGCGCGAGGAGGCGCCGGTCGGCGCGCACCCGCCGGTGCAGCGCCTCCATCGCGGCGCGCGTGAGCCGCGCCGAGACGGGGTCGCGCGGCACGCCCGCGGCCGGGCGCACGACGAAGCGCACGACGAGGAGCAGCGCGGCGAGCGCGCAGAGCGTGGCCGGGGCGGCGCGCGCGAGGTAGTCGCCGAACGTCATGCTCCCCCGGCCGAGCAGCAGGATGGCCGGGAAATCGCCGATCGGCGTGGCGGCCCCGCCGAGGTTGCAGGCGACGAGCAGCAGGCCGAGCAGCCAGGAGACGTACCGCTGCCGCGTGCCCATGAGCTTCAGCAGCACGTGCAGCACCGGCAGCACGAGCACGAGCGCCGTGAGGTTGTTGACGACGCCGCTCACGACGTACATCGCGACCGAGAACACGAGCAGGACGCGGAACGGATCGGCGCCGCTCAGCCGCGTCGCCACGACCGCGAGGCGATCGAAGAACCGCGAGGCCGCGAAGATCTGGGAGAGCAGCCCCAGCGTCACCACGATGACGAGCACGTCCCAGGGGACGTCGGCGAGCAAGCGCTGCGTTGTCGCGACCCCGAGCAGCGTCGACGCGAGGCAGGCGAGGGCCGCGCCGCCGGTGACGATGAGCACCCGGCGCGACGGCAGGAGGGCCTGGAGCAGGAGGGCGCCGAGCAGGACGGTGAAGAGGGCGGCCTGGGGCGTCGTCACGTCGCCTCGCGCGCGGGCGTGAGCGCGCGCGGGGGATCCGCGCCGGCGGCGGCGAGCTCGAGCGCGGTCGCGCGCGGGGGCGGCCCCACGAGGCGCGAGAAATCGCCCGGGCTCGTCTCGACCATCCAGCGCGGGTACACCGTCATCGGCTGGCCGAGGATGTCCCAGCCGATCAGCGAGCGGAACTGGGTCCGCACGTCGGGGCCCGAGACGCGCAGCCACGAGGGGCTCACGTGCGCCGCGTGCCCGTCGGTGCCGTAGACGAAGGTGAGCAGCGCGCTCCTCCGCCCGGCCCAGCGCTGGAGCTCGGACAGCCCCACCGGCTCCATGAGCCCGTCGTAGTTCGCGAGCACCCGGCTGAAGTCCGGATCGAGGCCGCCCGCGTCGGTGACGAGGCCCGTGGCGACGCCGGAGAGCCGCGGCACGAGCGCGTCGAGGCAGTCGGCCTCCAGCCCGACGACGAGCAGCCGGGTCACGCCGCGGAGCGCTTCGAGCACGCCCGCCGGGTCGAGCGGCGCCTCGGCGCCGCCGGAGAGCCGCTGCTCGGCGATGAAGTCGAGGACGGGGAACTCGCGCCCGAGCTCGTCGCGGGCCTCGCTGACGAGCGGGGCGCCGCCGGCCTCCATCAGCTCGCGGACGAAGAGCCGCGACGCCGAGCGCATGCCCAGCTCGGCGGCCACCATCCGGAACGCCTGTCCGAGCGCCGGCGGCAGCGCCATCAGGCGGTCTCCGCGCCGCCCGCGCCCGCGCCGGCGCGGGCGCGGGCGAAGAGGGCGTCGAGCAGGCAGACCATCGCGGCGTTGGCGAGCGCGTGGTGCGGCGGGCCGTCGGTGAGGCAGTCGACGAGCGCGGCGAGCTCCGGCGAGCCCTCCGGGGCGAGGCGCGTGAGCGGGGCGAGCGGGAGCGTCAGCGGGTAGTCGTGATCGTCGCCGCGCGCGAGGTGCGGCGGCAGGCGGATCGGGACGGGCAGCGACTCGCCCGCGGGGGCGCCGCCCTCCCCCGGCCCGAGCTCCTCGAGCAGGAGGCCGAGCAGGCAGACCAGCGTGTAGCTCGCGCCGCGGTGGTGGACCGGGCCCTCTCCGACGATGCACCGGACGACGAACGCGCGCTCCTCCGCGTCGGGCATCCAGGGGGCGAGCAGCGCGTCGAGCCTCTCGGGCCGGATGAGCGCGGACACCGCGGACGAGGGCAACGGGGCGTGGCGCGGGCCGTGATGAGGGCGCGGGCCGTGATGAGGGTGCGGGCCGTGATGACGGGGCGGTCGGGGCGGCGGCATGAGAGAGGCTCAGCGTAGCGCCGCGGCGCAGCGCGGATCCAGGCGGAGTGAGCCGGGTCATGGCCCCCGGGCGCCGGAGGGCCGACAGCAGGGTCGGGTGTCATGATCCCATCGCCCGTGCAGACAGCGTATCTTCCGGGCGTCCCCACCTACATCGCTCCTTGAGCTCCTCCTCGCTCCGCAAAGGCCGCATCGTCATCCCACGCTCAGCCCGCCTGCCCGCGATGACATCGATTTCGCTCGACGAAGCTGCGGCCTTTCGGCGTAGCGTGGTGTCATGACCCTGCGACGCGATCACGTCCTGTCCTGTACATCGCTCCTGCTCATCGCGTGTGGACTGGCCGGCTGCGGCAAGGCCTCCACGCGACCTGCGGCCGCGCCGGAGGCCGAGGCAGCGCCCGAGCCGATCGCGCTCCGGCGCTCGGCGGACGACATCATCCTCGCGGCGAAGCTGCCGCCCGAGACCGCGCCCCGCGCGTCGCTCGAGATCCACCGCCTCGACGCCTATGCCGTGTGCAACGCGGCGCAGGCGCGCCTCTCGGCGAGCGTGAGCGCGAGCGCGCGCGCCGACGTGGGGGCAGGGCCGAGCGCGCTCACGCTGTCGAGCCTCGTCATCGGCGGCCTCGGGCTCGCGGGCGGCGTCGCCACCACGGTGCTCGCCGCGGGCCTCGAGGCACCGCCGATCCCGTCGCCTGGCTCACCGTCGCTCCCGGACGCGGAGCCGCCGGACGTGGAGGGAAAGACAGGCGTCATCGTGGTGGGCGTCCTCACCGGGGTCGTCGTTGTCGGGGCGGTGGTCGGGACGCTCCTGCTCGCCGGTGGCGACGACGACGAGGACGACGAGCGCAAGCTCAACCTGGGTGTCGGCGGCCCCGGCGTGCGGGGGCTCCGCGACGCCCTCCGCGCCTTCGAGGTCGCGTGTCCGGACGAGCCGGCCGAGGACGCCCTCGCGGCGTGCATCGACAAGGCGCGCGTCCTCCGCAAGACCTGCGCGGCCCAGTGACGCCGCTGGCCGGGGCGGCCGCCGGCGCTCCGCCACAGTGAAGCGCCTCGCCCGGTCAGGGCGCGGGCAGCGCCGGCGCCCGGCGCGCCAGGGGCGAGCGGCTCGCGGCGCGTTCATTTTCAGACCTCATGGCTCCGTGTTTGGGTACGGTGGACGAGCCGTACAAGGACGGTCGCAAGGCCGGACTCCGGGAGACGAGATGAAGCGAATCCACCTGTTCGAGCTGGAAGACTTCCCATGGTTCCCGGGCTGGTTGCGGACGTGCATGACGCGCCTGATCGTGACCATGCACAGGGCGCTGGGCTCGAGCGAGGAGCTGGCCGAGCTCATCGCCAGGGCGCTGAAGGCGTCGGGCTCGTCGCGCATCATCGACCTGTGCTCCGGGAGCGGCGGGCCGATGCCCGACGTCCTGCGGACCCTGAACACGAAGCCTGGTCTCGAGCACGTCACGCTGACGCTGACCGATCTGTACCCCAACACGGAAGCCGCGCGCAGCATCAACAGCCAGGAAGGGAGCAACGTCTCGTACCGGCTCGACCCGCTGGACGCCACGAGGGTGGACGGCGAGACGGCGGGGCTCAGGACGATGGTCAGCAGCTTCCATCACATGAAGCCGGACCTCGCGCGGAAGATCCTGGAGTCGGCCCAGCGGAGCAGACAGCCCATCTGCATCTTCGAGATCAGCGACAACAGCTTCCCGCGCTTCCTCTGGTGGACGGCGCTGCCCGTCAGCTTCGTGATGTGCCTGCTCATCACGCCGCTGGCGAGGCCACTGACCGCGCGGCAGCTCGTCTTCACCTACCTCGTCCCGATCATCCCCCTGTGCTTCGCGTGGGACGGCGCGGTCTCGAACGCGAGGACCTACACGCTCGGCGACCTGGACGAGCTGCTGCAGGGGCTCGGCGACGAGGGCTACCGGTGGGAGAAGGGCGTGATCCGCGGGAAGGCCAGGAAGCTCTACCTGCTCGGCGTCCCGACCCGGGGCGCCGGCGGCGGCTGACCCGGGCGCTTCGACGCACCTCGCGCACGCCGCGCGCCTGCCGCGCAGCCCGCCCTCACCTGTCGTTCACGGCAGGCTCCGCGCGCGCAGGAGCGGCCTTCGCGTGCCGCTCGATCTCCCGGGCATAGCGCGCCCGCTCCTCGGCGAAGGCGCGCGCGACGGCGGGGCGCTGCTGGAGACGCGCGTGGTACGCGGGGAGCGCCGGCCAGGTCTTCAGATCGACCGGCGTGACCGAGGACCAGTTGAGGATCGTGAAGAGGTAGGCGTCCGCCACCGAGAAGCGGTCGAGCAGGAACTCCCGCCCCGCGAGCCGCCCGGCCACCCAGCCGAGGCGCGACTCGGCCTTCGCGAGCGCGTAGGCCCTCGCCTCGGCCGGCGCCGCCCTGTCCAGGAGCGGCACATAAAGCGCCTTGTGGAGCTCGGTCCCGATGAACGAGAGCCACTGCTGGAGCCGCGCCCGACCGAGCGGATCCCGCGGCGCGAGCGCGGCATCAGGATACATGTCGGCGATGAGCTGCAAGATCGCCGCGTTCTCGGTGACGAGCTCGCCGCCCTCGATCTCGAGCGCGGGCACGAGCCCGAGCGGGTGGATCGCGCGGTAATCGGCGCTCTCCTCGGTGCGCTTCGTTCGCGGGTCGACCTCGACATAAGAGATCTCGGCGCCGGCCTCGTAGAGCGCGATGCGCGCGGAGAGAGAGCATGCGAGCGGGGAGAAATAGAGCTTCATAAACAAGCACCTCCTGACGACACGAAGGTGCCTCTCCGAAGCCTGTGCGTCCAACGCATCGTCGTGATAGGTTCGATGCGTGTCACGCATAAGCGATCTTCCTGCGCCCTCGGCGATGGCGCCTCGCCCCCAGCTCGAGGTCCGCGATCTGGAGCTCGCCCTCGCGCTCTCGGCCGCCGGCACCACGGCGGGCGCCGCGTCGGCGATGCACATCACGCAGTCGGCCGTGAGCCGGGCGCTCGCCCTGGCCGAGGCGCGGATCGGCGCGCGCCTGTTCGAGCGCACAGCGCGCGGGCTCACGCCGACGGCGGCGGGAGAGCGGCTCATCGCCGGCGCCGGGCTCGTGCTCGCGCAGCTCCGGGAGCTCGAGCGGGAGGTCGCGGCGCCGGCCGCCGCGACGACGCGCGTCCGCCTCGTGTGCGAGTGCTACACGGCCTACCGCTGGCTGCCCTCGGCCATGGCGAACCTCCGGCGCAGGCTGCCCCGCCTCGAGGTGGAGCTCGCGGTGGAGCACACCCGGGATCCGGTCGGCGCGCTCGCCCGGGGCGACATCGACGTGGCGCTGCTCACCACCGGGGCGCTGCCGGCAACCCGCGAAGCGCGCGCAGCGCTCGTGGAGCGGCCGCTCTTCTCGGACGAGGTCGTCTTCGTCGTGTCGACCGCGCACCCGCTCGCCGGGCGGGCGTCGATCACGCGCGACAACCTCCGGCAGAGCCCGCTGATCACGTCGAACACGCCGCCGGCCGAGGCGCGCTGGTTCATGACCACCGTCTTCGGACGCCAGAAGCCCAGGCTCGAGTTCCTGCACTTCCCGCTCACCGAGGCCGTGATCGACGCCGCGCGCGCCGGCATGGGGATCGCGGTCCTCTCGGAGTGGATGGCGGACGGGTACCTCGGCGGCGGCGACCTCGCGGTGAAGCGGCTGTCGTCCGGCCCGCTGCGCCGCCCCTGGCGGATCGCGTACCGGCGCGCGTCGGCCGACGCCGCGGAGCGCCTGGTCGCCGCGCTCGAGGGCTCGGCGCCGCGGCTCCACCGGCGCGCCGGGTGAGGCGCGTCGTTGTCGGCTCGAGGGCGCGGCGACGCTTCTGGAAAAAAAAGTCGCGTGGCGTGTCGATCGCGCGGGCCCCCGTTCGTCGCCCCATCGAGGCGGGGGCTCACCCCCGCCGGGTTCATCCCGAAGCCGAGCTTCCAGGACGAGAAGGAGACACGACCATGCGGTTCATGATGCTGATGATCCCGAGGGGGTACGAGAGCGCAGCGCCGGGCACCATGCCGGACGCGAAGGCCGTCGCCGCGATGATGAAGTACAACGAGTCCCTCCAGAAGGCCGGCGTGCTGCTCGCCCTCGACGGCCTCCACCCCCCCTCGATGGGCGCGCGCATCGAGTTTCCCGGGGGCAAGCCCAGGGTGACCGACGGGCCGTTCGCCGAGGCGAAGGAGGTGCTCGGCGGCTACTGGATGATCCAGGTGAAGTCGAAGGAAGAGGCGATCGCGTGGGCGTCGCGCTGCCCCTGCTCGGACGACGGCGTGATCGAGATCCGCCAGGTGCAGGAGTTCTCGGACTTCCCCACCGACGTCCAGGAGGCCGCGGCCAGCTTCCCCGAGATGCAGCGGCAGGCCGCGCGGAACGAAGCGTCGTAGCGTCCGCGCCGGTCCACCGCCGCCCGCTCGATGACCTCGCGCGGCCATCGCCGGTCACCCCTGACAGGTCTCGATTCAACCATCGGCGGAGCGCGCTTCTGCGGCGGATCCACCCTCGGCGATCGGTGGAGCATGTCGACAACGCCGGAGCGCGACACGCGTTCGTGTGAACAAGTGCAAACAGCGCTTGATTAATGTAAACCGCGCTTGAACCGACGAGCCCGAGCCGCATTGATTGGCTGGTGGGAGCCTGGCGCGATGGCCCCCGTCCTGGCGCGCTCGCGGCGAGAGCAAGATTCAGCGATTCGCCCGCGCGGGCGCGCCCCTACACGCGCGCATCGAGGAATATGCTACGATCCATTCACCACACGACACACAAGCTGCTGAGCCGAGGGAGCCTCTTGCTGACGTGCTGGGCGCTGAGCGCCTGCGCCGTCGCCGGGGAGCCTCAGGACGAGGACCCGGTCGAGACAGCCGAGCTCGCGCTGACGCAGGGCTCGGTCCTCGGGTTCGAGGACGTGGCCGACTGGACGGCGTCGGCCGGGACCCTCGAGTCCTCGACGGACCGCACGCAGGGCGCGGCCGCGCTCGGGGTGCGCGACTTCATGTACGCGGAGCTGACGTCTTCGCCGCTCTCCACCCTCTCGGGCGTCACGGACGAGATCACGCTCGACATCCGGATCCCCGAGGCTGCGCCCTGGGGTCAGGTGCATCTGTACGTGAGCAGCCCGTCCCTGAACTTGAACAGGGCCTGGGTGGACCTGGCCTCGCTGGAGAACGTGTCGGCCAACACGTGGAGCACGCTCTCGTTCGACGTGCCGGCCTACCTCCAGAGCGCGCTTCAACAGAGCTACTCGGATCTCCAGATCACGCTGGCGCTGAGCCTGCCGAGCGACGACGGCGCGCTCACCGTGCTCGACAACCTCAACTTCGAGGGGGGCATACCCGATCCGGCCTGCGACGACGACAGCCCCTACACCCTCGACGTCACCACGGTCCCGGGCTTCGACAGCGTCATCCTCGAGGACATGATGTGCACGTTCCACGCCGTGTACCCGCAGCTCGTGCAGCGCTTCAACCCGGCCGCGGCCACCACGGTGGGCCTGCACATCACCAACGAGCCGGGCATCGCCTGGGCGAGCGACGAGGACACGTTCTACAACCGGCAGTTCATGCTCGGCAACCCGCTGGGCACGGACGTTGTCGTGCACGAGGTCATGCACGTCGTCCAGCTCGGGTACCTGGGCGAGGTCCCCAGCTGGATCGTCGAGGGGGGCGCCGACTACGCGCGTGACGCCTACGGGCTCAGGAACAATGACGCCGGATGGTCCATCCCGAGCGGGTGGACGTACGGGTCGCATTACCTCTTCGGCTACGGTGAGGCGGCCGCCTTCTTCAAGTGGATGGACGCGACGTACCGCGTGGGCCTGCCGCCTGTTGTCGACGCGCTCGACGACATCCTGCGTGCCGGGGCGTACTCGAGCGCCACGTGGGTCGACTTGACGGGCCACGGCCTGGAGACCCTGTGGCAACAGTACTCGAACGGCAACGCTCCGCCGCCTGCCACCTCGGGCATCACCGTGTACGAGAACTCCGGCTTCGGCGGCAGGGCGGTCATGCTCGACCGCGGGGTGTACGACCTGATCGACCTGCGCGCTCGCGCTGTAGCGAACGACTGGATCTCCTCGATCCAGGTGCCCGCCGGCTACACGGTCACTGTGTACTACGACGCGGGGTTCACGGGTACGTCGGTGCAGTACACCTCCGACGCGTCGACCCTGGGCGCGACAAACGACCAGATCTCCTCCATCGTCATCGAGTGACGGCCTCGGGCCCTCATCGCTGAAGCGCTCGCCTGGGGCGCGGACTCCGCCGCGGCCCCCGCCCGCACGAGCTCAGCGCGGCGCCTGGCGCGTGGCCTCCCAGCGCTCCAGCGTGACGACGAGCCGAGCCGCGCCGAGGATGCCGGCCGGGAGCACGATGAGCAGCGAGCAAGGCAACAACGAGAGCAGCGCGAGGCCGAAGCCGAAGCCCATCACAGCGGCGAGGTTCCGGCGCACGAAGGCGACCCGCGCTGCCACGGGCACGCCGCGGATCGACAGCGGGCAGTCACAGAGGTCCCAGGCCCCCGCGAGCGCCGTCACCGCGAGCTGAAGCGGGATGATGACGACGCTCGCCGGCGCGAAGAAAAAGCCCACGACGCCGAGGACGATGAGGATCGGCAGCGTGAAGGCGAGCGCCACGAGCGTCGACTCCAGCGCGCGCCACATGTCCGCGAAGAAGCCGACCTCCGGCCACGCGGGCGCCCCGAGATCGGCCTCGGCCCTGCGCACCATCCGCTCCAGCGCGGGCCCCGAGAGCGGCTTCGCGAGCCCGAACGAGATCGCGAGGGCGGCCACGAGCGCCACCGCGAGCGAGAGGATCCGCAGCACGACCATGAGCGCTGTCCAGAGCGCCCCCGTCCCCGGCTCGCTCACGATGAGCTCGACGAGCGAAGGCGCGAGCTTCACGCCGACGATGGCGAGCACGACAGTGAGCACGAGCGCGAGGCCCGTGGGGACGAGCGCGAGCGGCCAGAGGTCCGGCGTGCGAAAGAGGTAACCGTAGCCGCCCAGCATGGCCTTGAGGCCCGCGCCGAAGCCGGGGCGTTCGAGCGGCACGAGCCCCGCGGGCCGGAGCTGCGCGGGCGCGGTGGGAGAGTCGGGGGTGATCATTCGTCCACGAACGTCTCAGCGGTCGGGCGTCCGGTCAACGGCCCTTTCGTGGCGGCGCGATCACGTCGAGGCGCTGATGGCAGCCTGCCGCCGGGCCGGCGTCCCGGGCAGCGGCGCCGGATGTGCCCGGAGGGTCACTGGACAGACGATCTTCGCGAACGGCGGCATCGTCTGACACAGGAGCGGGCTCACGCCGGCATCACCGCACCGTGATGTCGGGTCTGGGGGGCTCCCTCATGCCGTCGCCGATGTGGAAGCTGGTGTGCGGCGGCTGGTTGTATGTCGCGTTCTGCGCCGACACGTTGGCACGGTACTGCGGGTCGTGCATCAGCGTGTAGATGCGGCGCTCGGTGATCTGATCGGTCGTGTAGATGCGCAGGCTGTCGCCGCACAGGAACACGACCTCCTCGCGCCAGTCGCCGAACAGATCGGCGCTGAGCGTCGGCGCCGACTTGGTGCCGTTGATCGAGGTGCAGCCGTTCGCGGTGAAGCCCCGACCTTCGCCGTCGAAGTTCGTGACGGTGTTGCCGTCGAGCAGCTCGCGGCTCTCATCGCCGTCCCACCAGACCAGGAAGTTCACCTGGCGGGGACGGGAGCCGATGCTGCGACCGTTCGCCGCGTTGAACAGGCCGGCTGTGTTGGTCCAGGCCTCGCCTCCGGGGTTGTCGGGGGAGATGTCGTCGGCAGCGCCGCGCCCCGGTCCCTCGCCGTCGCTGTTCGGGCCGCGCCACAGGATCTCGCAGGTCTCTGCATCTCGGAGGAAGTAGGATGGCACGCCGTCCGCTTCGGTCGGCTGAAACACCTCGAGCCCGGGGCGCGAGGGGACCAGGTCGGCGATGTGAAGCGCGTCGCCGTGTCCGTAGAAGTTGACGGCGCACTTGCCCTTGCCGTCAGGGCCGATCGTCGCGGCGCCAGGGATGATCTCCTGCCTCAGGTCGCCGTCCGTATCCGCCGCCATCACGCTGTGAACGCCCTTGCCAGCGTAGGCGCCGTTGCCGTTCGCGGACGAATCGAAGCTCCACAGGAGGCTCAGCTTGCCGTCCCGGTAATTGTACGCTCCGAACGTCGTCCGGGCGTAGTAGCCCCGCTGCATGACGACGCTCGGTTGGCCGGAGTCATCGAGGAACGCCAGCGTGGCGTTGTAGCGATCCGAGCGGTTGCCGTTGTTGTCGCCGAAGCTGCCGCTCGTGATGGGGGCGTGGTACGCGATGGTCGCGAGCTCCGAGCCGTCGACGCCGCTGAAGATCGTCAGATACTCCGGCCCGCTCATGATCTTGCCCGCGCCGTTGCGATAGTCTCGCGCGTCGTCGTCGTCGGCGGCGGGACCTGTGTGCAGGAACGCTCCCTTCCCGTCTCGCGTGCCGGGCGCGGTCTTGACGGCGATCTCGGCGCGGCCATCGCCGTCCAGATCGTACACGACGAAGGGCGTTGTGTGCTCGCTCTCGCGGATGTTGATGCCCAGGTCGATGCGCCACAAGAAGGTGCCGTCGGTGTCGTAGGCCGCGAGCTTGGGCTGGCCGGTGCGGCCGTCTTGCGACGGATCGCGCGGGTTGTTCTGCTCCTTGACCACGAGCTCGTAGTCGCCGTCGCCGTCGAGATCGCCCGGAGAGGCGTCACCGGCTTTGTAATCGCGGGGCGTCCGGAGCGGGATGGTCAGGTAGTTTCGCTCCCACGTGGGTGTGCCCGGGTCCCCGTCACGCGTATTGGCCGAGTCGCCCTGCTCCGCCCCATCGATCACGGCGCGGACGGTGTATTTCGCGCCTCCGGGGGCGCCCGAGTCGAAGTAGTTTGTCGAGTCGGTGATGGGAGCGTCGTTCACCTTGGTGCCGTCGCGGTAGACGTTGAACCCGATCCCTGGATCCTCGTAGCCCATCAAGCGCCAGCTGATGAAGTTGCCGTCGCCCGAGCGCACGGCGACAACGCCGCGGCACAGGTTCTCCAGCCTGACGTGGCCAGTCGCGGCGGCCGGCGTCACACCGCAGATCGAATCGCCTGGCGTGTCGGTGCCGCCCGTGCCGGGTGCCTCACCGCCCGACGCGCCGCTGGACGCCTGCGCCGACGACCCGCTGGACGCCTGCCCAGACGACCCGCTGGACGCCTGCGCCGACGACCCGCTGGACGCCTGCCCCGACGACCCGCTGGACGCCTGCGCCGACGACCCGCTGGACGCCTGCCCCGACGACCCGCTGGACGCCTGCTCCGACGCGCTGCCCGCGTTCGGAGCGCCACCAGAACCGTCATCGCCCGAATCGGCCCCGCTGCACGCACCCAGGGCTCCCGCCGCGACCAGGGCCATGGTCCCGTATGCAATGCCTCTCATTGTAGTACTCGCCTTTCAAGCCAATCGATAAAAAGCCGGACGCCGACGCCGACGCTGCCGGAGCGCAGCGCGCGTGAGCTTGTCGCGGATCACTCAGCGACCGAGGGGCCGCCGAGCCGCCGCCACGGAACGTCCGAGATCACCGTTTCCAGAGCTCGACGGGTAGGTGGGATGAGGTGCTGGCTTTCAGTCACCACTCCGAGGCGTCCACTCGCTTTTTTTGGTGGCGCATCCCGGAGCAGCCGCAGGAGCAAAATTTTACAGCCGCCACGGACAGCTTACTCGACAAGCCATCTTCAACGAAACGCTGAAACTGTTTCCACGTGTCGTCGCTTGTCCGTCGGGGCGCGCTCCTCAAGCATGGAGGACCACACGACGAGGAGACGAGAATGCATCGGTTTGCCCAACTCAAGCTCAAGCTCGCGAGCCTGGCCGCGGGCGCGGCCCTGGCTGCGGGCGCGGCGGCCTGCGGCGACAGCACAAGCCCGGCGCGGCCGCCGCAGTCCACGCTCGAGGTCCATGCCCGGCTCGACGCGACAGGCGTCGGCGGCATCACCCAGATGCCCGACGGCCGGGTCATCATCGGCTTTCACCCGTTCTACAGTCCCGAGGTGCAGGTGGCGCTGCTCAACCCGGACCGGAAGTCCACGACACCGTACCCGCGCATGGAGTGGCAAAGCTGCAAGAACGCCGACGGCCGCTGGAAATCGGACTTCAACGCCTGCCTGGACTGGGTGCTCGGCCTGCACACGGACAAGAGCGGCGTCCTGTGGATGCTGGACTCGGCCAGATCCACGGACAAGGCGGCGGGGCGCCCCGCTGGCCTCGTGCCCAAGCTCGTCGGGTGGAACACCCACCAGAACGAGCTCGAGCGCGTCATACCCCTCTCGCCGGAAGCGACGCTCACCGAGTCGCAGCACAACGACTTCGTCGTGGACCTGAAGCACGGCGTGATCGTCATCGCCGACGAGGCCATCGGCGAAGGCTCGGGCGGCGTTGGCGACAAGGCGGCGCTCGTTGTGGTGGACCTCTCCACCGGCGAGAGCCGGCGCCTCTTGCAAGGCCATCACAGCGTGATGCCCCTGAAGGAGCCCATCCGCTGGGACGTGGGCCGGCCCACGAGCGGCGCCGTCGACCTGTACGTGGGCGTCGACGGCATCGCCCTCGACACGAAGAGCGGACGGCACCATGTACACCGGCGCAGCTCTCCCTCACCAGCGCGCTCCAGGCCGACGGGGTGGCCAGGAACAAGCCGCCCTACCTCGTCTATCGCTTCAAGCCCCTGGCGCCGGGCGCGCCGGGCTTCTGAGGCGAAAGCTCGCGGAGCTTCGCCGCGAGGAAATCGACGAGGGCGCGCACCCGCGCCGGCACGAAGCGATGGCTCGTCAGGATGGCGTTCAGCGGATAGTGCTCCCCCTGCCAGCCGGGCAGCAGGCGAACCAGGCGGCCCTCGCGCTGGCCGCGGCCGGCGTGACACCCAGGACCCGCGCCGCCGCCGTCAGCGTCCCGCGGCGGGCTGTCTCCACCAGCACGCGCAGATCGTCGATGTTCTCGATGCTCACGTGGACAGTCTCGCCCGGGGAGCCGCGCGAGGGCGATCGCGGAGCGACGCCGGGGGCGCCCCCCCGGCCGGCGCCTCACCGGGCGCGCCGCCGGCGCTTCAGCGCCATCCAGGCGGCGGCGGCTGCGGTGACGGCCATTCGAGGAAGTCACTTTCCCGTGCTATACCGAGGTCCAATGTCGCGCGGCTCCGACCCGACGCCGAGGATGGCCGACCAGGGCGTGAAATTCACGACGGCGCGGCGGCGCGCGGGATGGGCCGCGGCGGCGACGATCGTGGCCGCGCTCGCGGCGGTGCGCTGGGGCGCGGGGACGAGCCAGGACGCCGCTCCGGCGGGGACGCTGGACATCTCGCGGGAACCCGTTCCGTCGCGGTCGCCGACCTTCGTCCAGCGGCTGGACGTCAGCGTGTTCCAGCGCGGCAACCTCCACGCGCACTCCGCCCGTTCCGACGGTGACAGCCCGGCGCAGCTCGTGTTCGCCTGGTATCGAGACAACGGCTACCAGTTCCTCGCGCTGACGGATCACAACAACTACCTCGACGTGACGCGCCCTCCTGCCTCGCAGGTGCGGGATCTCCTGGTCATCCCCGGCGAGGAGGTGACGATGGCCGCCGCGGGGCAGCCGGTGCACGTCAACGCGCTCTGCACGAAGCGGCGGATCGGCGGCGGGACCTTCCGCACCGCGCAGGCCGCTGTCGCCTGGGCGACATCGGAGATCCTGGCGCAGGGGGGCGTGGCGCTCGTGAACCACCCGAACTTCCACTGGGCCCTCGAGGCCGACGACATCGCGTCCGCCGAGGGCGCGCAGCTCGTCGAGATCTTCAGCGGTCATCCGCACGTGCGGAGCGACGGCGACGCCGCCCACACCTCCGCGGAAGAGAAGTGGGAGCGGGCGCTGTCGTCGGGCCAGTCCATCGCCGCTGTCGCCGTCGACGACATGCACTCGCTCACCGGCGCGAACAAGCACGTGCCTCAGGTGGCGCCTGGCACCGGGTGGGTCGAGGTGTTCGCCGAGGAGGCGTCGCAGGAGGCGATCTGCGCTGCCCTGGGCGCGGGCCGGCTCTACGCCTCGTCGGGGCCCAGGCTCACGCGCCTCGCCGTCACGTCGGACACGATGACGCTCTGGGTCGATCCTCCCGACATGATGGTCGAGTTCATCGATCGGTGGGGCGCGCTGCTCGAGGCCACGCCGACGACGGCCGAGGCCGAGATGTCGGGCGCGGCCCACCGCGCGAGCTACCGGCTCCGCGGCCCCGAGCAGTACGTGCGCGCGCGCGTGACGGCGCCGGACGGGTCCCGCGCCTGGACGCAGGCTTACCGGGTCACGCGCTGACCTCGACGCGCCGCGGCCAGGGGGCACGCCGGTAGCGCGGCGCGGCGCGCGCTGCCGGCGGGTGATGGACGCGGCACCGTGGAAAGCAGGGAGAGCGCGCGGGGCCCAGGGCGCGACGCCGCTTGATGAAGCCGGCGCCGTTTTCTACCCTCGCGGGCGCGTGTCTTGGACATCACTCCACGCCGCTCGGCACCGGGCCCCGCGGCTCCCCCGTCTTCCCGCGGGGTGCAGGCGATCGGGCGACGCGCTCGCGCGGTGCGTGTCGTCGGGCGTCGCTGTAGGGCTCGGCGCCGTGGCGGCCGACACAGCCGTGCGCCACGACGCCGCCGGCGTCGCGCTGGCCGGGCACCTCAGGGCCGCCGTGGGCCTCTACGTCGCCGTGGGCGCGGGCGCCGGGCTGGCCGCGTGGGTGCTCGCCACCCTCGTGCGCCTGCTCGCGACGCCGCTCGAGCGGCGGGCGCCGCGGGCCGCCGAGGTAGCGCGGGCGGCGGCCTACGGGGCGCTCGCCGTCGCGGCGCTCTCGAGCACCGCCTTCTGGGCGTTCTCCGGGCGCGTCGCGCACGCCGGCGCGCTGGGCACCCTCGGCCCGTACCTCGCGCTGGCCGCCGCCGGCCTGGCCGCGTTCGCTGTCGCGCTCGTCC
>NZ_JEMA01000208.1 GCF_001589285.1 Sorangium cellulosum
CGTGTCCACCGAGATCTCGGCCGGCCCGCTCGGCGAGGGCGGCGAGGACTGCCCGACGGAGGTGACCGCCGCCGCGGCCCCGGACGGCGCCACCGAGGTGGGGGCGCGGGCGAGGCGCGGATCGACGAAGAGCGCGGGCCCGAGCGCGTCGAACGCGTCCTGCGCCGTCGGGAAGCGCTCCGCCGGGTCGCGCGCGACGCAGCGCGCGAACCAGGCGTCGAACGGGTGCACGATGCAGCCGGCGCGCCCGAGCGCCGTCGCGCGCACCGACGCCGGGTCGAGCGGCTCGATCAGGATCTCGCGGAGCAGCACGGGCATCGCGGTGCCCATCGGGTCGTTCGCGGCGCGCCAGTACATCCGCCCGGTGAGCATCGCGAACGCGATCAGCCCGAGCGCCCACACGTCGGTCGCCGGCGCGATCTGCCCGCGCGCCTCGGTCTGCTCCGGCGCCATCCAGAGCGGCGTCCCGAGCGACGCTGTCGCCATCGTGTTCGCCTCCGCCGCGACCCTCGCGATGCCGAAGTCGAGCACCTTGACGGACCACGGCGCCGTCGCGCTGCTCTTCTTCGCGAGGAAGATGTTCTGCGGCTTCATGTCCCGGTGCACGACGCCGGCCCGGTGGGCCGCGCCGAGCGCGTGGCAGAGCTGCCGGAAGATCTCGTGCATGTCCTGCGGCGAGAACAGCCCGCAGCGCCGCATCCGCACCGAGAGGTCCTCGCCGTCGAGCAGCTCCATCGCGATCCACGGCACGCCGCTCGCCTGGTCGACGCCGGCGCCGATCACCTGCACGATGTGATCGCTCTCGACCAGCGCGCCGACGCGCGCCTCCTGCTCGAAGCGCTCGCGCAGCCGGGTGTCGGCGCAGAGCTGGGGGTGCATCAGCTTGAGGGCCCGCAGCTGGCCGGTGCTCGCCTGCTCGGCGACGTACACGGCGCCCATGCCCCCGGCGCTGAGGGGCCGCACGATCCGGAACTCGCCGAAGAGCATCCCGACCGCCGGCTGGAACGGCGCGATCATGGCGGCCGATGCTATCACGCTCGCCGCCGAGGGCGATGCTCGCGCGCGCCCCGCGCAGGGCGCGCCGCTACGGGTGCGCGCCCTGCGCGGCGCGCGGCGGGAGCGACGCGAGGAGGCGCTCGATCCCGATCCGCCCCGCGACGAGCGCGCCCGTCGCCGCCGCGCGGAGCGCGTCCGGCGCCGGCTGGGGTCTGCCGGCGAAGTGGCGCATGCCGAAGCGCAGGAACGACGGCTCGTCGAGGACGTAGCGCTCGACCCGCTCCCGCGGCGCGCCGTAGAAGGCGCGCATCACCCGGCGCCGGAAGCGGATGTCGAGGCCGAGGAGCGATCGCTCCACGCGCCGACCCCAGTCGTCGAAGCGGAGATCGCCGGCCTCGAGCTTCTCGGCGAGGTACGCGCCCGCGAGGGCGCCGTACGCGATCGCCTGGGCGATCCCCTCGCCCAGCATCGGATCGATGCCCGCCGCCTCGCCGACGAGCAGCGCGGCGGGCCGCGCGATCGCGGCCGTCCGGTCGAGGCCGCGCTCGGCGAAGCGCTTGCGCCTGTAGCGGTCCGGCTCGAGGCCGAGCGCCTCGAGCCGGCGGCGGAGGACGCGCTCGGCGTCGGGCGCGTCGCCCGCCCCGCGCCCGGCGCCGAGCGCGCCCTCGTGCAGGACGTACGCGCCCCGGCAGACGAGCTCGCGCCCGCCCACGGTCGTGGGGAAATCCCAGAGGTAGCCGGGGAACGAGCGATCCCGCATCTCGAAGTGCAGCAGGTCGCGCGCCCTGTCCCCGGCGACGGGCTCGGTGTCGACCTCGACGGCCTGCGCGCGCAGCCTGCCGAACGGCAGCCCCATCGCGCGGCGCACGACGCTGCCGACGCCGTCCGCGCCCACGACGACCCGGCCGGCGAAGTCCCCGGCCGGGCTCTCGACGCGCGCGCCGCCCGGGCCCAGCGCGGCGGCGGTGACCCGCGCCCCCTCGACGATCCGGACGCCGCGCGCCCGCGCGGCGAGCGCGAGCGCGCTGTCGAACTCGACGCGCCGGACGACGCGGCCGATGCGCCCCTCGCGGAGCGCGAGCTCGCCGGCCTGGAAGGCCGCGCTGACGCCGTTCACCGGGACCGACGGCACGTCGATCGTCACCCCGGCGGCCGACAGCATCCTGTCCGCTCGCTCGCCGAGCCCGCCCGCGCAGCACTTGTCCCTGGGGTAGCGCTCCTTCTCGAGCACCACGATCCGGTCGGCGAGGGCCGGGCGATGGTGGGCGAGGAAGATCGCCGTGCTCATGCCCGCCGGCCCGCCGCCGACGATCACGACCTCGTTCGCCGACATGCGGCGGCGCTCTAGCACGTCGCGCCGGCCGCGGGCTCGCCGATGCTCGGCCCGCCGGCGGGCGGCTCAGCGCCGCTCGTACGACGCCACGAGCGTGCGGTACGGGAAGAGGTACACGCTCTTTCCGGCGAGGTCCGGGTGGGTCGCTGCCAGGTCGCGGATCTCGTTCAGGACCGCGTACCGCTCCTGGAGCGGGAGGGCGGAGATGTAGCTGATCGACGCGACGCGCTCGAGGAGCCCGTCGAGGTCGAGCTCCTGCACGTGGGTGAGCTCGTGCTCCCGGATCGGCGCGAAGAGGCTGGTGTCGGAGAAGGAGCGGCGCCACGCGCCGATCGTGTGGACCGGGGCGTCCCGGCCGTGGCGGTCGAGGATGCGGGAGATGCGGGCGACCCAGTCGACGCGCTCGTCCCGCAGGTTGAAGAGCAGCGCGAGGCGCCGCCTCGGCCGGAGCACGCGGTGGATCTCGGCGAGCGCGAGATCGCCGTGGAACCAGTGGAACGACTGCGCGGCGACGGCGGCGTCGACCGACGCCTCGGGCAGGGGGATGGCCTCGGCGACGCCGTCGAGCACGGTGGCGGACGGGACCATCTGGCTCAGCTTGCGGCGCATCCCCTCCACCGGCTCGAGCGCGAGCAGCCGGGCGCCCGTCGGCGCCAGGAGGCGCGTGAGCTTGCCCGTCCCCGCGCCGAGATCGAGCACCGTGCTCGAGGCGTCGATGCGGAGCGTGTCGAGCAGGAGCTCGATCGCGCCGCGCGGATAGTCGGGGCGCCCTTTCTCGTAGGCGTCCGCTGCCGTCGCGTAGCCCTGCGCGGCGAGGCGATGGAGAGTCATAGGCTGCACCCGCTCCGCGTGGAGAGACCTCGAGCAGCGCCGGAGGGACCACCCGCCCCGACTGCCCCCTTGAGGGACACGCTACGCAACAGCGAGCCGCGTTGGAAGCGGATTGTCGCTCAGGATGCGCATCACGTTTCCTCGAAGCACCTTGGCAATGACGCGCTCGCTCAACCCCGCTGCGAGCAGCGCATCCGTCAAGAGCGGAAGGTGCGCGGCGTCGCGGAGCTCGCGTGTGGGGATGATGAAGCCGTCCCAATCGGATCCGAGCGCCGGCGTGTCCTCGCCGGCAACGTTGATGATGTGGAGCAGGTGCTGGACCACGGGCTCGAGCCCGTTGCCGCCGAGGTAGAGCGGGCAAAAGATGATCCCGGCGCACCCGCCGCGGTCGGCGACGGCGCGGAGCTGGTCGTCATCGATGTTGCGCCAGTGCTCGAACGCGCCGGCGACGCCCGTGTGGCTGACGAGCGGCGGCCGGCGCGCGAGGGCGCAGGCCTCGAGGAAGCCGGCGCGGTTGATGTGCGCGAGGTCGACGATGACGCCGAGGTCCTCGGCGCGGCGCACGACCTCGCGGCCGAAGGGGGTGAGGCCCGCGCCGTCGTTGCGGCCGCTGCCGTAGGCGGGGAAGCACGCCTCGTTGGCGGTGAAGTGGCAGAGCCCGAGGTAGCGCACGCCGCGCCGGGCGAAGCGCTCGAGCGTGTCGAGCTCGCCCTCGAGCGCGTGGGCCCCCTCGACGCCGAGCAGGGCCGCGACAGCGCCGCGGGCCCTCGCCGCCTCGACGTCGTCGGCGGTCCGCGCCTTGACGAGGCGGCCGGGCTGCGCGCGCACGGCCTGCTCGAGGAGGTCGATCTGCTCGTCGATCACGGCGGCGAGGCCGCGCCGCTGTCCGATCGGCAGCGAGACGAGCCCGAAGAACTGCGCGCCGACGCCGCCCTCGACGAGCCGCGGGACGTCGACGTGCCCGCCCAGGGCCGCGAGCGGCAGCGGCGGCTCGTGGCGCTCGTTCAGATCGTAGCCGACCCAGCGCGACCACATGAGGCTGTCGGCGTGGAGATCGATCGCGGGGAACTGCGCGTGCAGGGCGCGGGCTTCCGGGGTTCCGTGCATGGACACGAGGGTAATCGAGCCGGGCGCTGTCGGCCGCGCGCTCGCCGCTGTTGCGCGGTGGACGCTCAGGGGCTGGACAGCTTGAGGCCGAGGATGGACACGACGAGCAGCGCGAGGAAGCCGAGCCGCGCGGGCGTGGCCGGCTCGCCGAACAGGACGATGCCGGCGATGGCCGCCCCGAGCGCGCCCACGCCGACCCAGACGGCGTAGGCCGTGCCGATGGGCAGGGTGCGCGAGGCGGTCTCGAGCAGGTACAGGCTCGCGATGATCGCGGCGACGGTGAGCACGGTCGGCAGCGGGCGCGTGAAGCCTTGTGTGTACTTGAGCCCGATGGCCCAGCAAACCTCGAGCAGGCCCGCCAGCAGCAACACCAGCCAGGACATGACGACATCTCCTCGTGAGCGATGTGGCTGCGTCGTCTTGTCCTGACCGGGTACGGCGCGTCTCGTCCGGGACGTCCTCACCGGGACGCCGCCGGCAACCTAGCAGGGGTGGTCGTCAGCGCAAACGCCAGGCGGGCGGCGGCGCGCGACCGGCCGGGCGGCCGCCGCTGCGTCGTCGGCCCGATCGGTCCACGCCGCTGGACAGCGCGACAGCGCGGCTCTCCTCGACCGGTCCCGGTGGTCCCGGTGGCGCGCGCTAGTCGCCCATGTCCATCGCGAGGCTGCCTTCTGCCTCGCTGATCAGCGCCCCGGCGAGCTCGTTGATGTACTCCTCGATGGCGGTGTATCCGGACGGCATCACCCTGGTGTTGTCGCCGGCGTTCGACGGGTTGAGGCCGCGCTCTCGCTCCCACGCGTCCGCCATCCCGTCGCGATCGGCGTCCGTGGGCGCCGTCCCCGGGGTGAGCCCTTCCATCAGGTTCCTCACGTAGCGAGCGCCCCACGCGCCGTCGCGGCGCGCGATGTTCGCGAGGACGCCCTTCGTCACGACGTCGTGCGGCAGCGCGCCCGCCTTCGCGAGGACGAGCCGCTGGGCGTCCTGCGCGCGGTGCGTGGTCACGGCGGTGTACCCGGGGACGTCGCGCGAGAAGTTGAACTGCGTCGTCGCGCGGTGCGACTCGGGCTTGCTGAGCCGGCTGAAGCTCGGGTGGAGGTAGGGCCTCTGCCACGGGTTGTCGACGACGCCCGTGAACCTACCCGGGTCATCGATGTAGTTGTCGGCGAGGAAGTACTTGAGCCCGGCGCCGGCGCTGCCGTCGAAATAGAAGGGGATGAGCTGATCGCTCGGCCCCTTGATGTAGGCGTTGCCCACGATGTTGAACTGTCCGCTCGCCCGGTTGTGGTGAACGAACCCGTGCCTGACGTTGTAAGCCACGTTGTTGCGGATATCGGCCGGCCCGTTCGCGACCGCCGGGCACCTGGCCTTGTGGTGGGCGAACAGGTTGTGGTGAATCGTGATCCGATGGCCGTCAGGACCGTTGATGAGACCGTAATTATGCGCCCCCTCTGGATGCCCTGTGGTCGCCGACGACTCGATGGTCGACCACTGGATTGTCACGTCGTCCGCCTCGTAGAGGTCGAGGGTCTCGTCGACGCCCCAGGCGATCGACACGTGATCGAGGATCAGCTTGGAGTTCAGCGAGAACTGCGCTCCATCGAACTGGGCGCCGTCCGAGCTGTCGAACACGGGACGAACACGCAAGAATCTTACAATGACGTTGTTGACCTTGTCCGAGTACCTGGAGATCAGGCGTCCGCGCACGGTGATGCCGGCGCCTGGCGCTGTCTGGCCTGCGATCGTCACGTCTCCGTTCCTGACGGTGACGTCTCCCTCGATGACGCCGCTCACGTCGAAGACGATGGTGCGCGGCCCTGTCGCGTCGAGCGCCGCCTGGAGGCTCCCCGCCCCGCTCGTCCGCAGGTTCGTTACCTTGATGACGCGCCCGCCGCGCCCCCCTGTCGCGACGGCGCCAAAGCCCTCTGCTCCGGGAAACGCGGGAAGCGCGCTCGCCGGAGCCGACAGCGCGCTGAGCGCCGAGACCGCTGCGATCATGCAGCCGAGGCGGCGAAGCCCCTGTGCGCCCATGAAAGAACAAGTAGACATAGATGTCATGACGTCTCGCTCCCCTTCCGTACGTCTTTGACCGAAAGCCGTAGTGTGATGACCCTACAGGGCAGACTTCATCAGTGGCAATCGATAAGTGCCAATCTGTACGACAGGGCACATCAGGAGCGATCATGCGATTTCAACTCGCCAGATGAAGCCGACATGGCTTATCCTGCTCGCGCAGCGGCCAGGCGGGCACATGGCAGGTCGAGGCGCACCTACCCGCGACGACATACGGGCCAGAGCGCCGCAAATGAGGGCCCCCGTCGGGAGATCGCCAGTCTCGTCGACGCGCGGACCTATCGAATCGCAACGACGCAGCAACGCCGGCGCGCGAGATCACCAGGGCGTCTGTTCACCGCCGCTGCGCGACATCCAATCTCCCGGAAGGAACATGGACGAGAGGAGGAGATGAACCGCCGGGACGCCAGGACGAGAGAGGAGAGCAGCTCACGCTCTCCGGATCGACGGCAAGGCCTCTAGCGCGCCGGCCGGTACCGCCCCTCGACGGCCATGAGGTAGTCCGCCACGGACTGCCGCATGCCGACCTCCAGCGCGTGCGCCACGAGGTGGTGGCCGATCGACGCCTCCTGGATCTGCGGCGCCTCGCGCACGAGCGGCACGAGGTTGTCGACCGTGAGGTCGTGCCCCGCGTTGATCCCGACCCCCGCGTCCACCGCTGCCCTCACGGTCGCGACGATCTTGTCGAGCTCCGCGCGATGGTCGCCGCGGTCGAACGCCTGCGCATAGGGCCCTGTGTAGATCTCGATGCGATCGGCCCCCAGCTCCGCGACCAGCGGCACGACCGAGGGATCGGCCTCCACGAAGAGGCTCGTCCGGATCCCCTCCTCCCTGAGCCGCTTCACCACCGGCTGGAGGAGGAAGCGCCACTTCGCGACGTCCCAGCCGCGGTGCGAGGTGAGCTCCCCCGGCGAGACCGGGACCAGCGTGCACTGCGTCGGCCGGAGCTCGAGCGTGAGATCGAGGAACTCCTCGCGGATGTCGCCCTCGAAGTTCGTCTCCACCGTGGTGATGTGGCGAGTCACCGCCCGCGCGTCGTCCGGCGTGATGTGCCGCCGATCGGCCCTCGGATGGATCGTGATGCCGTGCGCCCCGTACCCCACGATCTTCTGGGCGAACGAGAGGACGTCGGGCGCGTCGTGTCCCCTCGAGTTCCGCAGGAGCGCGATCTTGTTCACGTTGACGCTGAGCTTCATCGGGGCATCCTCTCGCGGGCTCTGTGCGCGGCGCTCGCGAGGCCGCTATACACGATCGCCGCCGCGAGGCGAACACGCCGCGCGCCGGCCGCTGGAGCGCGACCGGCCGGC